>DATFLZ010000164.1:0-2724 GCA_035267205.1 Solirubrobacterales bacterium
TGCTCTCGTCGCGAGTGGGCCGCGGGCCCTCCGGCCGGGCCGGGCTCGCGACCGCGATGGGGATCGCGACGGTCGTCCTGATCCCGATCGGGATCGCCGACGGCGGCGCAAGCCTGCTCGACCCGGGGCTGCTCGCGCTCGGGGGCGCAATCGCGATGCTCAGCTCGGCGATCCCCTACCTGGCCGAGATGGAGGCACTGCGCCGGCTACCGGCGGGCACGTTCGGGATCCTCCTGAGCATGGAGCCCGCGTTCGCCGCCCTCGTCGGGTTCGTCGCCCTGGACCAGTCGCTGCCGGCTCGGGAGCTGGTGGCCATCGGGCTGATCGTCGTCGCCAGCGCCGGCGCGCTCAGCACCGAGCCCGCGATCGAGGCAGCCGAGGCCTGAACGCGCCCGCTACACGGTCAGCGCCCGAGCAGCTCCAGCAGCTTCGGCACGATCACCTCGTGCGCATCCTCCTGCAGGTAGTGACCGGCGTCCTCGATTCGGGTCACGTCCGCGTCCGGATAGTTCTCCAGCCAGAGCCGGTCGAGCATTTCCGGGGTGAAGGCGATGTCCTTCATGGCCCAGCAGATTGCGACCGGGCGATCGGCGAAGGCCGCGAGGCCGGACTCGATGCCGGCGAGCAGGTCGGAGACCTCGCCCTCGGGCCCGGACGGGATCTGACGCGGGAAGACGAGCACCGGCGTGCGGCTGGACCAGCTCGGGTGCGGCGCCAGATACGCCTCCTTGACCCGGTCGGTGAGCCGGTCGCGCTTGGTCACGCCGGCGCGGAACAGGAACACGTGCTTGAACAGGTTCAGGCCTTTGACCATCACCTCGCCGACGCCGGGGATCCGGAAGGCGATCAAGGGGGGCGGAAGCTTCACCTTCTCCGGGGGCCGATGCGCGAAGGTGTTGAGGATCATCAGCGAGCGGATCCGCTCCGGGTGCCTGGTCGCCCAGCCGAAGCCGATCGGACCGCCCCAGTCCTGGGTGACGAGCGTCGCGTCGCTCAGGTCGAGCGACTCGAGGAGCTCATCGGCTCGCTCCACGTGGCGCGCGATCGTGTAGCGGGAGGGCTCGTCGGGCTTGTCGGAGCGCCCGAAGCCGAGGTGGTCGATCGCGATTGCGCGGTGGCCCGCCTCGACCAGCGGTGGGATGAAGTTGCGGTACAGGTAGGCCCAGGTCGGGTTGCCGTGGACCATGACCACGGGTCGGCCGTCCCGGGGACCCTCGTCGACGTAGTGCATACGGCCGTCGGCGGAGTCGAACCACCTCGGCTCGTACGGCCAGGTGCCGCCAAAGGTCCAGTCGGTGGTGCTGATCGGGCCCTCCTTCGCAGCGATCGTCAGGGCAGGTCGAGGAACTCGTTGGCGTCAGCCTATGCGAGCCCGAGCCTGCGCGCGACCATCCCGATCACCGTTGAGGGCTCCCCTGAGTCCCGCCGGTCGGCTCGCCGCGCTCGAAGCCCGGGCAGGAGGTGACCGGGAGCCGCGGGTAGCGGGGAAACGAGGGATCGTGAGCCGAGCGACGGCAGAGGGAGAATCGCGATCCGCGCGTGTTCGGCACGACGCGCTGATGTCGGCACTCGTCGCATATGCCCGCGGGGACCGCGCTCACGGCATCCACTCTAGAGGTGCGCGGCAGCAGTCCGCCACTACTTCACTTTGTATAGTTATGGCCCCCGATGGAGACCTTCAAGCGCCTGCTCTCGTTCCTGCGCCCCTATCGCGCGCCCGTGATCGGGTCGCTGGTCCTGGCCTGGGCGGCGATGGGCATGACCGTGCTGATCCCATGGCTGATCGGCGAGGCCGTCGACACGATCCGCGCCGGCGACCGGCCGGACCTGCTGCCGATCGCAGGCGCGATCGTGGGGGCCGGCCTGCTGCGACTGGCGCTCACGGTCAGTCGGCGCGTGGTCGCCGGCAAGGTCTCGCTCGCGGTCGAGTTCGACCTGCGCTCTCGCGTCTACCGGCATCTCCAGGCGCTCGAGCTCGGCTTCTTCGACGGCCAGCAGACCGGTCAGCTGATGTCGCGTGCGACGGTCGATCTGCAGGCGATCCGCTTCTTCCTCGGCTACGGGCTGATCTTCCTCACCCAGAACCTGCTCACGATCGTGCTGGCCGGCGCGGTGATGATCGCCGTCCAGCCCTCCCTCGCCCTGCTGGCGCTGGCGCCGGTGCCGATCGTCGTCTGGACCGCGTCGCGATACAACCGCCGCTCCCGCCCCGCCCTCCAGGAGGTCCAACAGCGGATCGCCGAGCTGACCGCGGAGGCGGAGGAGTCCGTGTCCGGGGTCCGGGTGGTCAAGGCGTTCGCTCGCGAGGAACACATGATGCGGCGCTTCCGTCACTCGGTCAGCCGGGTCTTCGACCAGAACGTCTACTCGACCCGGCTGCGGGCCTTCTACAACCCGCTAATCGGCTTCCTGCCGAGCTTCAGCCTCGCGGTCGTGCTGTTCATCGGCGGCAAGCAGGTGATCGACAACACGATCACGCTCGGCGAGTTCACAGCCTTCTACACCTACGTCGTGATGCTCACCGGGCCGATGCGGACGCTCGGCATCGCGCTCGGGATGTCGCAGCGCGCGATCGCGTCCGGCAACCGGCTGTTCGAGATCCTCGACCGCGAGCCCGAGATCCAGAGCGATCCCGAAGCCGAGCCGCTGCCGGCGGGGCCGGGACACGTCGAGCTCTCCGGCGTCTCGCTGCAGTACGAGGGCACCGACCCCGCCCTTTCCGAC
>DATFLZ010000165.1:0-8368 GCA_035267205.1 Solirubrobacterales bacterium
GGCGTCCCCGGCATCGGGGAGAAGACGGCCGCGACGCTCCTGCAGGAGTACGGGGACGTCGAGTCGGTCCTGGCCAACGTCGAGAACATCTCGGGGAAGAAGCGCAAGGAGAACCTCACCAACCACGCCGACGATGCGCGCGTGTCGCGGGACCTGGCGACCATGCATCTCGATATCGACATCGGCCTCGACCTCGACGACGTCATGGCCGCGGAGCCGGATCGGTCCCGATTGCGGGACTACGCGGCCGAGTTCGAGCTCAGGCAGGTGATCCAGCGTCTCGAGGACGACTGGGACGAGACGGTTCCCGAGCGTGAGGCCGAGCGTGCGCTCGAGATCGAGCCACGGGAGGGGCTGCCCGGCGGGCTGGGGGAGGGCGAGATCGCGATCGCCTATGCGGGCGGGCGCTGGGGCGGCTTCGACGGCGAGGCGCTGCTCGAGGCCGAGATCGGGCGCGGCGAGCTGACCGAGGCGCTGGGTGGCCGACCGCTCGTCGCCCACGACGTCAAGGCGCTCGGTGGCGGCGGCCCGGCGGGGCTGCTGGCCAACGCGGGGCCCGGCGCGCTCGAGATCGCCCACGACTCGATCGTCGCCGCGTACCTGATCGACCCGGCGCGCCGCACCTACGTGCTCCGCGAGCTGGCGGCCGACGAGGGCATCTCGGTCCAGGCGGCCGAGGGGGGCGACGGCGGGCAGCTGTCCCTCGACGGGTCTGAGCAGGGCGCCGACAGCGCCGAGGAGGCCCGGCTCGCATGGGAGCTCGCCGCCAGGCAGCGCCCGAGGCTCGGCGAGCTGGACCTCGAACGCGTGATGGCGGAGGTGGAGCTGCCGCTGATCGAGGTCCTGGCCTCGATGGAGCGGGAGGGCCTGAAGCTCGACACCGACCGCCTCGGCGCGATCTCCGACTCCCTGGCCGGCGAGGCCGAGGGGCTGCAGAAAGAGATCTGGGAGCTGGCCGGCCGCGAGTTCACGATCGGCTCCCCGCAGCAGCTCGCCGAGGTCCTGTTCGAGGAGCTGGAGCTGACCCGCAAGCGGCGCGGCAAGACCGGCTATTCGACCGATGCCCGGGTGCTCGCCCAGATTCGCGACGAGCATGAGATCGTCGCCAAGGTCGAGCGCTGGCGCGAGGTGACCAAGCTCAAGAACACCTACCTCGACTCGCTGCCGGGCCTGATCAATCCCGACACCGGCCGGATCCACACGACCTTCAGCCAGGTGCGGGCGGCGACCGGGCGCCTGTCCTCGACCAACCCGAACCTCCAGAACATCCCGATCCGCTCCGACCTCGGCCGTCCGATCCGCGGCTGCTTCGTCGCCGAGCAGGGCCACGTGTTGACCTCGTGCGACTACAACCAGGTCGAGCTCCGCGTGCTCGCCCACATCTCGGGCGATGAGGCGCTGCGCGAGATCTTCGCCTCGGGGGAGGACGTGCACGCCGCGACCGCTGCGGGGATCATCGGCGCCGACCCGGAGGCGATCTCGCCGGGCGAGCGCGCGAAGGCGAAGATGGTCAACTACGGCATCGCCTACGGCCTCAGCGCCTTCGGGCTGGCCGACCGGCTCGGCATCGACGTCAAGGAGGCGGGTAGCTACATCGATCGCTACTTCGAGCGGTTCGAGGGCGTCAAGCGCTTCATCGACACCACGATCGAGAGCGCCAAGGACACTGGGCGGGTGACGACCCTGATGGGCCGCCGGCGCCTGATCCCGGAGCTGCGCTCCCGTAACCCCCAGACCAGGGGGCTGGGAGAGCGTCTGGCGGTGAACACTGTGATCCAGGGAACGGCGGCCGACATCATCAAGCTCGCGATGATCGGGGCCCGGCGGGCGCTGGAGGGCAGCGGCCTCGAGTCACGGCTCGTCCTGCAGATTCACGACGAGCTGCTGTTCGAGGGTCCGGAGGCCGAGGCCGACGCGGTCACCGACCTCGCCCGCGAGCAGATGATCGCGGCCTTCGACCTCGATCCGCCACTCGCGGTGGACGCCGGCAGCGGCCCCGACTGGCTGGCCTGCAAGTAGGGGTCCCTAAGGGCCTGTAGGGGAGATTCCCGATTTACAAGCGGGCGTGGCGCTGGAAGCCTGGATCCAGCAAGCTACGACTGGAGGATCAGATGAACGAGGAAGAGAAGGACGCGCAGACTGAGTCGGCGCCGAAGCGGTTGCTGCGATCCGACGACGACCGGATGCTCGCCGGGGTCGCCGGCGGCCTCGCCGACTACTTCGGCCTCGACCCGATCATCTTCAGGATCGCGTTCGGCGTCTCGGTGCTGTTCGGCGGGCTGGGCCTGGTGGTGTACCTGGCGCTGACCCTGTTCGTGCCGCTCGACGACGGCAGCGAGCATCCACAGGCGATCGCGCAGCGATCGAACTGGACCGCGCTGCTGGCGATCGGCTTCCTCTTGCTGATCGCCATCCCGGCGATCGGCGGGGGGTTGATCTGGGGCGACGGCCCCGGATCCCTGTTCTGGATCGCCGTGCCGATCGCCGCCGCCGTGGCCGCGTGGGCCGTGGTGAGAGATCGGGGCGGCTGGCGCGGCGGGGGCAAGACTCTGGGAGCGGTGCTGCTGGCTCTGCTGGCAGCGACCGTGTTCGCCTCGCTGGCGCTCACCGCGGCGCTGCTGACGGCAGTCGGCGAGGGCGTGGCTGTCGCGGTCGGGCTCTCGATCGCCGGAGTTCTCCTGATCGCGCTGGCTGTGCTCGGCCTCGGGCGATGGCTGATCCTGCCGGTGGCGGCGATCGCGCTCGGTGCCTCCGCCGCGGCCGCGAGCGATTTCGACCTCGAGGGCGGGATCGGCGAGCGGACGTACCAGCCCGCCGGCTTCAGCGAGATTCCGGCCGATGGCTATCAGCTCGGGATCGGAGAGCTGGTCATCGACCTTCGCGACATCGAGTGGGCCGGGCGGACGCTCGAGCTCGACGCCCGGCTCGGCATGGGCGAGGCGGTAATCGCGGTCCCCGAGCGCGTCTGCGTGACCGGTGACGCGGAGGCGCGGGTCGGCGAGATGGCTGTCGCCGGTCAGCGGCTCGAGGGCGTCGACCTCGAGCTCCCCGACCGTGCCGCCCCGAAGGCCGGGCCGGCGCTCGAGCTGGACGCCTCACTCGACGTTGGCGCCCTCCGGGTGGTGAACGACGACGCGGTCGACGTGCTCAGGGAGCGCGGCGGCGGCGCGAACAGCCTCGACGACAACGTCCTCCGTGAGCGCAACACCGAGGCGTGCTCCCGGTGAGCCGGCGCTCTCCCGATCTCGTCGGGCTCGCTGCCGGCATCGCCGCCGTCGCGCTCGGTGGGCTCCTGGCCCTCGACCGTGACGGCGCGATCACGCTCGGCGCGGGGTGGATCGCCGTGGCGGCCTGCGCGGCGGCGGGCGTCGTGCTCGTCACCAGCGGCCTCATGGACCGGCGGGACTGAAGGTGGGGGCGGGCGACGAGCAGCGCTCGGCCGGCGGGCTGCGAAGGGACCCCGAGGCGGGCCTCGTCGCCGGAGTGCTCGCCGGCGTCGGGGAGCGGGTGGGCGTCGATCCGCTGCTCGTGAGGATCCTCTTCCTCGTGCTCGTCGTCGCCTCCGGCGGCCTCCTGCTGGTCGCGTACGCACTCGCGTGGGCCATCCTCCCAGGGGGGCCCGCGGGGGAGGGCGAGCGGGGCGCCACGGCACCGCCGGCCGATGCGCCCGGTCCGGGTCGTCGCCGTCGCGGGCGGCTCGCGCTCGGGGTCGGCCTGCTGATGCTCGCAGTGCTGCTGAGCTTCCGCGAGCTCGGCATCTGGTGGAGCGATGCCCTGGCCTGGCCGCTCGTGCTTGCCGCTGCCGGCGTCGCGCTGCTCTGGCGCCAGTCGGTCGCCGACGGCACCGAGCTCGATGCAGTGCCGACCGCCGCGCCCTCGCCGACCGCGCCCGCCCCCGATCGCCGTCGTGAACGCCGCGCCTCCCTGCTGCGGCTCTACCGCGGTGGCTTCGGCGTTGCCCTCGTGCTGGGCGCGGCGCTCCTGTTCCTATTTGCCAACGACACGCTGGGAGCCGCCCGCGACGTCGCCGTCACCGCGATCGTGATCGGGGTCGCCGCGGCGCTGATCCTCGCGCCGTTCCTGTGGCGGCTCGGGCGCAAGCTGGCTGCCGAGCGAGCGGAGCGGATCAGGACGCAGGAGAAGGCGGAGCTCGCGGCGCACCTGCACGACTCCGTGCTGCAGACGCTGACGCTGATGCAGAAGCGGGCCGGGGAGCCGGAGGAGGTGGCGGCGCTCGCTCGCCGGCAGGAGCGGGAGCTCCGCAGCTGGCTGGCGGGCGAGGATGGCGAGGAGGGCGATGGCTTCGCCGGTGCGCTGACCGCCGCGGCGGAGCAGGTCGAGGACGCGCACCGCACCGCCGTCGAGGTTGTGATCGTCGGCGACTGCGAGCTCGATGAGCGCGGCTCGGCGCTCGTCGGAGCCGCCCGCGAGGCGCTCACCAACGCGGCCAAGTTCGCCGGGCCGCCGATCTCGCTCTACGCGGAGGTGGAGGACGGCCGCATCGAGGCCTACGTTCGCGATCGCGGCACCGGCTTCGACCCCGCGGCCGTGAACGCCGGCCGCCGCGGGATCAGCGAGTCGATCGTCGGCCGCATGGAGCGCAACGGCGGCAGCGCCGAGATCAGCTCCGGGGACCATGGCACCGAGGTCCAGCTCCGGATTGATAGGGATGGGGCATGAGCGCGGGAACCGGCAGCCCACCGACCGTCGTGATCGTCGACGACCACGCCCTCTTTCGGAGCGGCGTCCGCACCGAGCTCGAGGGCCTGGTCGACGTCGTCGGCGAGGCCGGCGGGGTGGAGGAGGCGGTCCGCCTGGTCGCCGACGTCAAGCCTGATGTCGTGCTCCTCGATGTCCACATGCCCTCGGGAGGCGGCGCTGCCGTGATCGCCGGCGTCAGCGAGAGCCGCCCGGGACAGCGCTTCCTGGCGCTGTCGGTCTCCGACGCCGCGGAGGACGTGATCGCCGTGGTTCGCGCCGGAGCGCGGGGGTATGTGACCAAGTCGATCTCCGGCGAGGAGCTCGCCGCGGCGATCCGCCGCGTGCACGAGGGCGACGCCGTGTTTTCACCGAGGCTCGCGGGCTTCGTCCTCGACGCCTTCGCGGGCGAGCTGACCGAGGCCGAGGTGGATCCCGAGCTCGATCAGCTGACGATGCGCGAGCGCGAGGTGCTGCGCCTCATCGCTCGCGGCTATCTCTACAAGGAGATCGCGCTCAAGCTGAGCATCTCCCCGAAGACGGTCGAGGCTCACGTGAGTGCCGTGCTCCGCAAGCTCCAGCTCTCGAACCGGCACGAGCTCAGCCGCTGGGCCGTCGAGCGGCGCCTGATCGACTGAGCCGGGGCGTGGCCGCCGGGCCGCGATTACGATTCGCCCATGGACCGAGGTCTCGCAGTGATCCTGACCGCCGCCGTGGGCGGGCTGATCGCAATGCAGCCCGCGATCAACTCCGGGCTCTCGAGGGAGACGGGCAGCCTGCCGGCAGCACTCGTCAGCTTCATCGTCGGCACGATCGCGCTCGCCGTGATCGTCGGCCTCTCCGGTCAGCTCGGCAACGTCAGGTTCGCCTTCGACGCAGCGCCGGTCTACCTGCTCGGCGGCCTGCTCGGCGCCCTGTACGTGACGATGGCCTTGATCGCCGTGCGCGAGATCGGCGCCGGCGGGGTCGCCGCCGCGACGATCACCGGTCAGCTGACCTTCAGCCTGATCATCGACCGGCTCGGGATCCTCGGTCTACGTGAGACTGAGATCACGGTCGACCGGCTCCTCGGAGTCGCCCTGCTCCTTGCCGGCACCTGGCTCATCGTTCGCTGAGGCGCCGTTGGCTCCCTCCAGCGCGAACGACGGGTGCGCGACGTTGAGGTAGTGGTTGAACGACCACTTCACGAAGGCGTCGCTCGAGAGCCCGCGCAGGGCCGGGGCGAGCAGACGCGGTGGGACGCGGGGGATCAGCTTCTGGACCCGGAGCATCCACTCGAACTGCCAGCGATGGCGGGCGTTGAACGCGGCGTACCGGCGCAGCGCGGTCGCCCGGTCGGCCCGGCCATCGACCACGCGGCGCAGCTCGCGGCCCGCGGCGATCGAGAAGTAGAAGGCCGTGCGGATGCCCTCGGCGGTCAGGGGGAGGCAGTGGCCGGCCGAGTCGCCGCAGAAGAAGACGCCTCCCTCGGTCGCCTCCCGCAGCCGGTGCGGGATCCAGTTCCCCTGGTAGCCCTCGGGCGGGAGCTCCAGGCGTTCGGCCAGCTCTACCGTCGGCTTCTTGACGTGGAAGCGGGGGTCGAAGCTGCCCACGCCGACGCGAAGCTCGTCTTCGGCGGGAAAGCTCCAGCCGTATCCGGCCGGGACGACGCCGCGCTCGATCCAAAGCTCCATCCGGTCGCCTCGCCCGCCGGGATGCACCTCGAGGCCACGGGACAGCGGGCCATCGGGAGGCTGGTATCCGTCGGCGCCGAGGACCCGGCGCCAGCCGAGGCAGTCGACCATCAACGGCGCAGAGACGACGCCGCGGTCGGTCTCGAGCTCGAAGATGTGGTCCCGGCTCAGGGACGAGCCGGGCGCCGGTCGCTCACCGCGTAGCCCCTCGACCTTGGCGGTCTCGAAGACGGCGTCCCCACACTGCGCCCAAAGGAGGGCGCAGAGCTGCGGATAATCGAACGTGGAGAAAGACCACGGGAGCTTCATCACCGTGTCGGTGTGCGGCGTGTGGAAGTCGAGCTCGTCGAACGTCTGCCGGATTGAGTCGGCGGCGCCCATGTTCTCCAGCCACTCGGTGGGCGCGCCGCAGGCGGACGTCTGGCGCTCGCCGATCTCGTAGCGATCGAGAACCAGAACCCGCGCGCCGGAGCCGGCCAGCTCGCGTGCGACGGTCAGGCCGGCGAAGCTGGCACCGCAGATGACGACATCCCAGGACCCCTCCAGCGGGGTGCGGTCGGCGCCGCGCTTGGTCCTTCTCACCGGCATCGACGTGGAGGTTAGCCGGACGCCGCTCGGCCGGCTCGGGGGGCCGGTGCCGGACGCCGGGAGAACCTCGCGCTCGGCGGATCGCGTTCGAGGCCCGCGTTTGCCTATCATTCCCGCCCTTGTCTGCCGCCGAGACAGCAGGCGGCGCCGTGCTGGCGCCCGAAGGTGCGACCCCCGTCGAGGGGTCGGACGGCCTGCTGCTGCAGTTCAACGGCGAGATCATCCCCAACTACGACGCGACGATCACGCACTTCGAGGAGGGCGAGGTCGTCAGTGGCGAGGTAGTCCGGATCGACAACGACGAGGTGCTCGTCGACATCGGCTGGAAGTCCGAGGGCGTGATTCCCTCACACGAGCTTTCGATCCGCCGCTCGGTCGACCCCGCCGACGAGGTCTCGCTCGGCGAGGCGGTCGACGCGCTGGTCCTCACCAAGGAGGACCAGGAGGGTCGCCTGATCCTGTCCAAGAAGCGGGCGCGCTTCGAGAAGGCCTGGCGCAAGATCGAGGCCGCCGCCGAGTCCGGCGAGCAGGTCGAGGGCACCGTGATCGAGGTCGTCAAGGGCGGCCTGATCCTCGACCTCGGCGTGCGCGGCTTCCTGCCCGCCTCGCTGGTCGACATCCGCCGCGTCCACAACCTCGAGGAGTTCACCGGTCAGACGCTCGAGTGCAAGGTGATCGAGCTCAATCGGTCCCGCAACAACGTCGTGCTCAGCCGCCGCGCGATCCTGGAGGACGAGCGCAAGGAGCAGCGCGAGCAGATCCTCGAGCGCCTCCAGCCCGGCCAGATCGTCGAGGGCCAGGTTTCCAACATCGTCGACTTCGGCGCCTTCGTCGACCTCGAGGGGATCGACGGCCTGATCCACATCTCCGAGATCAGCTGGAGCCATGTCAACCATCCTTCCGAGGTGCTTTCGATCGGCGAGACCGTCAAGGTCAAGGTGCTGGACATCGACCGCGATCGCCAGCGCATCTCACTCGGCCTCAAGCAGACGCAGGAGGATCCGTGGCAGACCGTGCTCAACAGCTACGGCCCCGGCTCCTCGCTCTCCGGCAAGGTCACCAAGGTCGTCGCCTTCGGCGCCTTCGTCGAGATCGTCCCGGGCGTCGAGGGCCTCGTCCACATCTCCGAGCTCGCCGAGCATCACGTCGAGACCCCGAGCGAGGTCGTCCAGCCCGACGAGGAGGTCCGGGTCAAGATCCTCGAGATCGACGAGGAGCGCCGGCGGATCAGCCTTTCGATCAAGCGCGTCGGCGAGGGCGGCATGCCGCTCCGCGACGCCTTCCAGCAGGCCCAGGCGGCCGCCGAGCCCGAGGCTGAGGCGCCCGAAGCCGCGGCACCCGAGGCCGCCGCCGAGGCACCGCCGGTCGAGGCCGCGCCCGAGGCCCCCGCCGAGCCCGAGCCGGCTCAG
>DATFLZ010000166.1:0-8080 GCA_035267205.1 Solirubrobacterales bacterium
AACGGGACCGCGCTCTCACTCGGGCGCCTGGAGAACTAGCCCCACGGCATCGACCTGGGCCCGTTGCGGCCGCGCCTGCCCGAGGCGCTGCGCACGCCTAGCGGCAGGGTCGAGCTCTGCCCGGATCGCATCACCGACGACCTGCCGCGGCTGGAGTCGTCACTCGCCGCGGAGCCCCCCGACCTGGTCCTCGTGGGTCGCCGCCAGCTGCGGTCGAACAACTCCTGGATGCACAACCTCCCACACCTCGTGCGCGGCCCGGATCGCTGCACGCTCCAGGTGCACCCCAGCGACGCCGAGCGCCTCGGCCTCACCGAGGGCGGCACCGCGTCTGTCTCCTCCCGCGCCGGTGAGCTCCGGGCGCCCGTCGAGATCACCGACGCGGTTATGGCCGGGGTCGTGTCGATTCCGCACGGATGGGGGCACGATGCGGCCGGCGCGCAGCTCAGCGTCGCCGCCGAGCACGCCGGCGTCAACTCGAACCTGCTGGCCGACGAGTCGCTGCTCGACCCGGTGTCCGGCAACGCCGTCCTCAACGGCATTCCGGTCGACGTCGCATCCGCCTGATGGCCAAGGAGAAGCTGCCGCCCGGGCGCCGGGGCGAGGTGATCGACGACCTGTACTTCGAGGAGGACGAGCGGCGGGCCTACCTCTGGCGCTTCGGGGTCCTGATGTTCCTGTCGATCGTGATCGCGGCGTACGGGATCGCATCCGACTCGGCGCCGGTCGTGATCGGGGCGATGCTCGTCGCGCCACTGATGACGCCGCTGCTCGGCACCGCCGCCGCCCTGGTCATGGGCTGGCCCTGGCGGCAGCTCTCCTCGATCCTGATCGTGGCTTTCGGCAGCGCGGGCGCCGTGGCGGTCGCGTTCGCGGCGACGGCCGTGCTGCCCGATCCCGACGCGGTCCGGTCATCGTCGGAGCTCCTCAGCCGGACCTCGCCGAGCATGCTGGATCTCGTGATCGCGCTCGCCGCCGGCGCGGCCGGCGCCTACGTCCTCGTGCACCGGGAGATCACCGCTGCCCTCCCCGGCGCGGCGATCGCGGTTGCACTGATTCCGCCACTGGCCGTGATCGGAATCTCGCTCGAGCTCGGCGAGCCGCGGCTCGCCGAGGGCGCGACGTTGCTCTACCTCGTCAACCTGACCGCGATCGTCTTCGCCGCGGCGTTCGTCTTCGTGCTCACGGGCTTCGTCCCGCACCGGGACGGCTCGCGCTTCTCTCACCGGACCCGAGTCGGGCTGGCGATCGCCGCGATCGCGGTTGCCGCCGTCGCCTATCCGCTGGTCAAGGTTTCGCAGCGGGCGGTGCAGGACGCTCTCGACGAGGCCACCGTGCGCGACCTGACCCAGGCGTGGGTCTCCGGGACGGACATCGACGTCGTCGCCGCCGAGGTCGACGATGATCGCGTCTCCGTGGAGGTCGTCGGCTCCGAGCGGCCGCCGCCGATCGAGAAGCTCGAAAGCGAGCTCGAAGGCGAGCTCGAGCGCGAGCTACAGGTGTCGGCCGAATGGGTCCGAGCGCTCGACCTCGGTGCCCCGGTCCCACCCGATTTCCAGCGTGAGTTCCCCCTCCCCCTCTCCCCGGACGCAGGGATCGGCGGCTAACGGAGCAGTGACCCTCAGCCTCGCAGCCTGACCTTGAAGCGCCGGTTGTCGCGGCTGTAGCGGCGCCCGTCCTCGGACCGGCCGTCGGCGTTGATCACGAGCGCGGTGACGCGCGAGTACTTCCCCGCGTCGGGCAGGCTGACGACGGCGCGGCCGCCGCGGGGCAGGTACTTGGAGCGGATCGTGACGCTGCCCTCCGCGGAGCCGCCCCGCCGACCGACGAGCGCGACGCCCGAGCGGGTGCCGCGGGCGGCCTGAATCGCGAGGACCTTGCGCCCACCGCCCTTCACCTTGAACAGTCGGTACGTGGTGTGGTCGAGCCGTAGCTTTCGCGCGCCCTGGAGCCGGCCGGATCGGCGCATGTCGGGGTAGCTGCCCGCGTCGGGGAAAGAGCGCAGCGCGTTCCACTCGGCGCTCGCCGCCGCGAAGGCGGCGAACTCCCGCGAGAACGAGCTCCCGCCGGCGCCGGCGATGGCGCGGTCATAGGCCGCGACTGCGAAGGAGATCGGGTTCGTCCTGCGTGAGCCCTCCCAGGTGGAGCGCACGACGTCCGTGCCGTGCCTGGCCGCGAGCCAGTGATTCCACATCGCGGAGCCGTAGAGGCGGACGGGCCTGCGGTTCGGCTCGGCGAGGGGCTTGTGGGGCCGTCTGGCAAAGGCGTCGAGGAAGTTGACGTAGTCGTTGATCTCCCCGAACACGTGGTCCTCGACCCAGGTGGCGGTCGACTCGAACAGCCACTCGTCCTGGAAGCTGTCGTAGGCGAACTGGAGAATGTGGTTGTACTCGTGGGCGATCGTGACCCGCATCAGATCCAGGGGCTCGCCGGTGAACCGGGCGTAGTCGTTATCGATCACCAGATAGCCGGACCGACTGCGTCCCGTGACCCGCGGATCGCTGGCGGCGTAGCCGAAGATGTTTCGGCCGAGGTCGCGAACGTAGACGTCGACCTGTCCGCTGCCTCCCTTGCCGCGCCGCGCGCCCGTTTCTCCATCCGGCTTCGCCGGCCGCCAGCCGAGCGTCCCGTTCTCGACGGCGCGGGAGGTCGCGGCTGCCGCCAGTACGTCGTCCACGTAGTCGGGCGTCCCGTTCTGGTCGGCGTCCGCCGGCGCCGGTGCATGACGCTCCGACCTGCTCCAGTGCACGCAGAAGTCTGCGTCGCAGACCGGAGACGAGGCGGCCTCGTTACCGAAGTAGTCGCCGAAGCGGTCAGCCCGTTCGGTCGGCCGGGCAAGGATCGCCTCGGCCCGGCGGCGGTCCCTGCCCCGCAGTGTGCCTAGTCCGTTGCTGAGCTCGCGAAGCACGAGGGTGGCCTCCCTGGTGGGCCCGGTCGTCCTGGCCGGCGAGGCGCCCGGCTCCAGCAGGCGCTCGGCCGTCTCGAGGGCGGAGCGGGCGTCAGCCCGGTCTCCCGCCCGGGCTGAGGCCGTCGCCACAACCAATAGGAGCGCGATGGACAGGAGGGCTGAGAGGAGTGAGCGCTTCAAGGAGATACCCGGCGGCCGCCGGAAGCTAGCAGTGACTCCCCGAACCCCGAATCGGCCTGAATGATGCGGTTTCGCGGTCGCTCTTGGCCCGGTGCCGACGCCTCCTCCCCGCTCGCGGGGATAATCCGCACGGATGAGCTCCGCCCCGCAACCCTCGACGCGCTCCCTGCGCATCGCCCTCGCCCAGATCAACCCCACCGTGGGCGACATCGACGGCAACGCCGCGCTGGCGAGCGAGTGGATCGGTCGCGCGCGCGGCGCCGGCGCGGATCTCGTCCTGCTCCCGGAGCTGGTGATCACCGGCTACCCGCCCGAGGACCTGCTGCTCAAGCGGCACTTCGTGGATGCGGCCCTCGCGGCGGTGGCGGAGGTCGCCAAGGGGGTTGATGGCATCGTCGCCCTGCTCGGCGCGCCCGACCGCGATCCCGCCCTCCACAACGCCCTCCACGTGCTCTCGGCGGGCGCGGTAGCCGCCGTCTACCACAAGGTGCTGCTCCCCAACTACGGCGTCTTCGACGAGCGTCGCTACTTCGAGCCCGGCCGGGGCGCTGAGCTGCTCGACCTCGGCGGCGTTCGCGTCGGCCCGACCGTATGTGAGGACATCTGGCTCCCCGGGCCCCCCACATCCGTCGCCGCCCTCGCCGGGGCCGAGCTGATCCTCAACGCCTCCGCCTCCCCCTACCACTGGGGTAAGGGTGGGGAGCGCGAGGAGATCGTCGCCGCGAGGGCCCGGGAGAACGGGGTCGCTGTCGCCCTCTGCAACGCGGTCGGAGGCCAGGACGAGCTCGTCTTCGACGGTCACAGCGTGGTCGTCGACGCGGAGGGCCGGACGCTCGCCCGAGGCTCCCAGTTCGAGGAGCAGCTGATCGTCTGCGATCTCGAGCTGGCCGCCGGCGAGCGCCCCGGGGCTGAGCCGGACCGCGCGCCCACCCGGGCCCGGGTCGAGCTCGGGGATCACCCGCCGAGGGATCCGGCCGAGCCGCCGCTCGCACCGGCGCTTTCCAATGCCGAGGAGGTATATCGGGCGCTCACGCTCGGCCTGCGCGACTACGTCGGCAAGAACGGGTTCGGGGACGTCGTGCTCGGCCTCTCCGGCGGGATCGACTCGGCCCTGGTCGCCCTGCTCGCCGCCGATGCGGTCGGCCCGGAGCGGGTGCGCTGCGTGATCATGCCCTCCCCCCACTCCTCCAGCGAGACCCAGGGGGACGCTGCCGTGATCGCCGGAAACCTGGGCTGCGAGACGATCGAGCTCGGGATCGCGCCGATCATGGCCGCCTTCGATGAGGCGCTGGCGGACCGGTTCGCCGGGACCGAGTCCGGGATCGCTGAGGAGAATCTCCAGGCGCGGATTCGGGGCACCCTGGTGATGGCCCTATCCAACAAGTTCGGGTGGCTGCCCCTGACGACGGGCAACAAGTCTGAGATGGCGGTCGGCTACGCGACGCTGTACGGCGACATGGCCGGTGGCTTCGCCGTGATCAAGGACGTTCCCAAGACCCTCGCCTACGACCTCGTCCGCTTCCGCAACGAGCTGGCCGGGCGTGAGCTCGTGCCCGCCTCGGTCATCGAGAGGCCGCCGACGGCCGAGCTCCGGCCGGACCAGCGCGACAGCGACTCGCTGCCCCCCTACGAGGTTCTCGACGCTGCGCTCGAGGAGTACGTCGAGCGCGACGGCGGCGTCGAGACGCTGGTCTCGTCGGGGATCGAGGAGGACGTCGCCAGGCGGGTCATCGCGCTCGTGGATCGCGCCGAGTACAAGCGCCGCCAGGCACCGCCGGGAGTGAAGATCACGCCGAAGGCGTTCGGCAGGGACCGCCGCCTGCCGATCACGAATCGGTTCGGTCGCTGACGGCGGGATCGGGCGGCGCCGGGCGTACCGCGATCGTGGTCCGCGAGATCGCGCAGAGCCTGCCCTCGTCGTCGCGCATCTCCGTGTCCCAGATCCACGTCGTCCGGCCGGCGTGCAGGGCCCGGGACTCAGCTTTGATCTCCCCCTCGGTGACCGGCCGCAGGAAGGCGGTGTCGTTGCTCTGTCCCATCGCGAGCTTCTCCGGCCGAACCACCTCCCAGGTCGCGCGGGAGACGACCGTCTCCGCGAGCGCGGAATAGGCGCCTCCATGCACGATGCCGTAGGGCTGAAGCACGCTCCCTGTGACCGGTAGGCGAGCCCGGGCGATGCCGTCCTCGGGGTGCTCGTAGCCGGTGATGCCGAGCAGATCGGAGAGGGTGCCGCTGTCGGGATCCGGGTCCATCTGCGCCCACTCTAGATCGCCAACCGCGCGAGGGCGGGCGCCAGCAGGGTCCGCGCCAGGACAAGGTCGGCGAGCAGGCCGACCGAAAGACCGAGGCCGAGCTCCTTGGCCGGGAGCAGGTCGGAGCCGAGCCAGACGGCGGAGACAGCGACCCCGACGATCGTCGCAACCGCGATGGGCATCAGCGTCAGCATTCCTGAGCGCGCCAGTGAACCGGCCGCGCCCCCGCCGAGCAGGCGCTCCTCGCGCAACGCGGCGGCCAGGTCGGCCCCGCGCGCGAGCCCGATCGCAAGCAGAACCGAGCCGGCCACGAAATAGGTCTGGATGTGGGGCGCCCCCGCGGGGGCGTAGTCGAGCGGCGCGGTGAGCAGGCCTCCGCCGAAGACCGCTACGACCGCCGCGAGCCCCGCGAGCGGGGCGATCAAGGCCGACAGTGCTAATAGCGGCCCGAAGGCGGAGCGAAACAGGAGGCTCCAGAGCGCCGCGGTCCCGAGTAGTGCGAGCAGTCCCGCCAGCGGCAGGTCCTCGCCCAGCCCGGTGCCGGCGTCCCGCAGCTCGGCCGCCGGACCGGTCAGCTGCCTCGGGGTCGGCGCGGGCACGGCGGCGACCTCGGCGGCCGCCCGCTGGGCCGCGAGCGACTGCGGTAGGGAGTCGGGGGAGGCATCGAAGGCCGCGAGCGAGCCGATGCTGGTCGCGCGCCCGACGGCAGCGACCGACGGCAGCGCCGCGATCTCGTCCCTGTAGAGCGTGATCGCCGGGGCCTCGCCGGGCCCGTTGACGACGACAAGCAGCGGGCCGGCTGAACCGGCGCCGTAGGCGCCGGCGATCTCGACTCCCGCCTCGGCGGCGGCCTCGCCCGCCGGCAGCTCGGACGCCGAGAGGCCAATCGCCTCCGAGTCCAGGAGCGGCGCCGCGAGCGCGACAACCACGAGCAGCGGGAGGACGGCGATCAGGCCGCGGCGTCGGCCGCGCCCGAGGGCGAGCAGGGCCCGGAACGATCGTGGGGCGTCATCCACCTGCGCGTCGTCCTGGACGAGCGGCAGCGCCTGCCCAACTTCGGCGGCGGCCCGCAGCGAGATCGCCGCCGCCATCGGCAGCAATCCGAGGGGCGGCCCGAGCAGTGCCGCTGCGAGCACCCCGGCTCCGATCGAGCGGACGGCGTCGACTGGAATCACGAGCAGCGCGCCGCCGACGAGCGCGACGCTGAAGATCCCGGTGAGGGCCCCCCGGAGCAGCGTATCGATGCTGTACTCGAGCGCCTCGGAGCCGCCGCCGAGCGTCGCCGACTCCTCCCGGTAGCGGAACAGCAGCGCCGCGCCGCTCTGCACCGCCAGCACGACGGCGAGCGGAGCCGCCGCCGCGACCGCGAGCGCCTGGATCTGCACTGCCTCGCCGAGCGCACCGATCGCGGCGACGACGGCCGCCCCCGCGAGCCCCGCCCCGATGAGCGCGGCGAGCCCGGCCCGTAACCCGAGGGAGCCCGCGAGCAGGAGGATCAGGAGCGGCAAGACGATCGCGAGCAGCCTCGGCGCCTGATCGAGGGCTGCGGAGCGCGCCGCTTGCTGAGTCGCCTCGCTGCCGCCGACACCGAGCTCGAGGGCGCCTGGATCGAGGCCCGATCGGAGCTCGCCCCCGATCGCATCGACCTGATCGGGCTCGAGGCCGCTTTCGAGGTGGATCGCGAGAAGTGTTGCGAGGCCGTTCGGTGAGGGCGCGAGCTCGACGACCTCGGCGACGCCTTCGAGCAGGCTGATCTGGCCGCGAACCGATTCGACGGCGACCAGGCTGCTGGGCGCGGTGATCGGCTCCGCGCCGCTGAGGATCACCAGATAGGCCGGCTGCGCCTCGTATCCCAGCTCATCGCTGAGCCGCTGGTCGGCGTTGGCGCTCTCGGAGCCGCCGAGCTGACCGCCGCCCAGGGCAAGCCGCTCTGGAACGCCGATCGCGTAGGCGCCAAGCACGACCAGCGCAAGTACCAGCAGCGCCAGCAGGGCGTTCGGCGCCCGCCCCGATAGGCGCGAGATGAAAGCGGCCATGCGGCCCAACATACCCACCGGCGATGCCGAGGGCTGCAAGCGCGTACAGTTCTGGCCGAATGGCACTCAAACAGGATGAGCGGGCACTCCTGCAGCTGGTCTGCGAGCGGGGACAGAGCTACGACGATCTTGCCGAGCTGCTGGGCATCTCCACCGACGAGGTGAAGTCCAAGGCGCGCGGCGCGCTGACCGAGCTCGGCGGCTCCGACCCCGACGCTGAGGTCGGACTCACCGACTACCTGCTCGGTCAGGCAGACCCGATCGGCCGCGCCGATGCTGTGCGCTTTCTCCAGCAGGACCCGGGTGCCCGCGAGCTGGCTGAGACGATCTCGACGAAGCTGCTCGCCATCGCCCCGGACGCACGACTGCCGACGATTCCCGAGGCCAAGGGCAAGCGGCGCCGCCCCCCGGCCGCGGCCGTCACCGAGGCCGAGACCCCGCCGAAGCGGTCCCGGGACGCCGACGAACCGGCGCCCGGCACGCCGGTCGCAGCGCGGCCGTCACTCTCCAGGCAGCAGAGCCGGATGCTCGTCGGCATCGTCGCCGGCGCCTTCGTCCTGATCGCCATCGTCGTCGGGGTCGTCCTCGCGGGGGGTGACGACAGCGGTGACCTCAGCGACGATCAGGCCGCCGCGCAGGAGCAGCGCACGATCACCCCGGTGGAGCTCAGCCCACGCGGCAACAGCGGCGTTGGGGGCACGGCC
>DATFLZ010000167.1:0-17423 GCA_035267205.1 Solirubrobacterales bacterium
CCCCAGGCTCGGACACCTCGATCCGGCCGGCGGTGACGACCAGCCAGCCACGCTCGTGAACCTGGTGCTCGCCCATCGCCTGACCGGCGTCGAGCTGGATCACGATCGCCCTGGCCTCCTTGGTCGAGTCGAGGACTTGCGGGGACTGCGCCGCGACATCGATCTCGTTCAGATCCCAGCTCTGCATCACCTGGAAGACTAAAGGCCGCCGCTATCCCGGTCGCCCCGCACGCGACCGAGCCGTCGGATCGCCCCGCTCCGGCTCAGGGAACCTCATACCTGTAACCGCCGTCGGAGTCTGTCAGCGTCACCTCGATCGAGAAGGTCTCCCCGTCTGCCGGATCGGTTCCCGTGCAGGTGAAGTCGCTGCCCTCCTCGACCGGGATGTTCTGGATGCCGTCACAGTCAACGCCTGGATCGGGGAGGCCGGACTGATCGCCGAGGCCGGTCGAGATCGTCTCCGCGGTCGCGTCGGGATCGAGCGACTCGCCACCGACGGAGACTTCCGCCTCGGCGCTGCAGCCGGCCAGCGCCAGAGCCACCAGCGAGCCCAGCGCCACCGACCCGAGGGCCGGCATCGCCGCACCGCGCCTCCAGGTCAGGATCCCCGCCCCGCTCCGCCCTGCGGGTTCGGCACGCCGTAGCGGAAGCCGCCCTCGTCGTTCGTAAGCTCGACCTCGATCGGGAACTCCTCGCCGTTCGCTGGGTTGGCGCCCGTGCAGGTGAAGGTGCTCCCTTCCTCGACGTCGATGTCGCTGATCCCGTCGCAGTCGACCTCCGGGTCGGGAAGGTCGGCGGGATCACGTGGGAGGCCCTCCGCGATCTCCTGCTCGACATCGCCCTGGTTGATCGACTTGCCGCCGACCGAGACCTCGGCATCAGCGCTGCATCCAGCGCCGATCAGGGCGGCCGCGACTGCGGCGAGAAGCGAAATGCTGAGTTTCATCTGGGTCCCTCCTTGGGTCGTGGCGCCGCCGGCGAGCGCGCGGGCGCGGGCTGGATCCCGGAGACTATCCGGCACTCGGTAGCGTTGGCGCCCCCGGCTCGGCCAGCCTCCCCGCCGAGCTCCTTGACCCCCATGAACTTCACCGAAGACGTGCTCGAAAGCTTCCCCGCCGCGCGACCGGCGTTGATCACCGTCGGCGCCGACGGTGAGCGCAGGGTCTGGGGCTTCGGCGAGCTGATCGCGCGCAGCGCCGGCCTCTCCGGCTCTCTCATCGCCCGCGGGGTCGGCCGGGGCGACGTCGTCATGACCCTGATCGGGAACCGGGCCGAGTGGGTGCTCTCGATGCTCGCCTGCTTCCGGATCGGCGCCGTGGCCCTCCCGTGCAACACACAGCTGCGGAGGGCCGACCTCGCCCACCGGGTTGGGACCGCGGACCCGAAGCTCGCGATCGGCGAGCAGCGCTTTCTCGACCAGCTGCCCGAGGGCGCTCCCTACATGACGCTCGAGGACGTCGCCGGCGTGCTCGACGAGGACCGCCCGCAGGAGCCCCCGGGGGAGATCGCTGAGCTGGACCCCGACGATCCCGCGCTGATCGTGTTCACGTCGGGCACGACCGGCGAGTCGCGCGCAGCAGTGCACCCGCAGCGGTATCTCACCGGTCAGGCGCTCCAGGCCAAGCACTGGTTCGGCGCGGAGCCGGGCGAGATCGCCTGGTGCACGGCGGCGACCGGCTGGTCGAAGTCCGCCCGCAACTCGTTCATCGCGCCTTGGCTCTGCGGAGCCGTCGCGCTTCTCCACGACGGGCGGTTCGACCCCGACGAGCGGCTCGAGATCTGCGAGCGCGAGGGCGTCGCGACGCTGTGCCAGGCGCCGACGGAGTACCGGATTCTGGCGAAGCGCACCGAGCTGCGCCCGGTCGAGAGCCTGCGACGTCTGGTCTCGGCCGGCGAGCCGCTGAACCCCGAGGTGATCCGAGCGTTCCGTGAGGGGCTCGGGCTCGAGATCCACGACGGCTACGGCCAGACCGAGACCGGAGCGCTGACCGGATCGCTCACCGGGCAAGGGATGCGGGAGGGGTCGATGGGACGACCGCTGCCCGGCATCGAGGTCAGGATCGAGGACGGCGAGCTGGTCCTCGATCCGGCGAGCTGCCCGACCTTCTTCTCCGGCTACCTCGGCTCGGAGCCGCACAGCGGCGAGGAGCCCTGGCACACCGGCGATCTGGTCAGCTCCGACGACGACGGCTACCTGTGGTTCGAGGGCCGAGCCGACGACGTGATCATCTCCTCCGGCTACCGGATCGGGCCCTTCGAGGTCGAGTCCGCGCTGCTGACCGATGAGCGCGTCGCCGAAGCCGCCGCCGTCGCCGCGCCCGACGACGAGCGCGGCTCGGTGGTCAAGGCATTCGTCGTGCTGCGCTCCGGCGAGCCCGGGGAGGCGCTCAAGGCCGAGCTCCAGGAGCACGTCAAGCGAACGACCGCTCCGTACAAGTATCCGCGCGAGGTCGAGTTCACCGAGTCGCTGCCGAAGACCGCCAGCGGCAAGATCAGGCGGGCGGAGTTGCGCGGCAGGGGCACGTGAGCGCGCCGGGGCGACGGCTCTTCGGCCGCGTCGGCCCGGTGATGACACCGTCGCGGGCGGCGTTCGCGGGGATCTTCGTGGTCACCGGCCTCGGGCTGCTCACGGTCGGCGCCACCCTCCCGGTCCTGCCGCTGTACGTGACCGGGCCGATCGGCGCGGGCGACGTCGCGGTCGGCGTGGTTACCGGGGCCTTCGCGGCCACGGGACTGCTGTTCCGGCCGATCGGCGGCGCCTTCGCCGACGCCCGCGGGCGCAAGCCGGTGGTCGTGATCGGCGCGCTGCTGACCATGACGGCCGGCCTGCTCTATTTCGTGCCGGCGGGAGTGCCGGGGCTGATCGTCGCGCGGCTCTTCCTCGGCGCCGGCGAGGGCATGGTCTACACGGCGGGCGCCGCCTGGGTCGTCGATCTCGCGCCACCCGCGCGCCGGGGCCGGATCATCGGCCTCTACGGCCTCTCGATCTGGGGGGCGCTGTCGCTGGGGCCACCGATCGGCGATCTGCTGCTCAAGGCCTCGAGCTTCGAGATGGTCTGGGCCTTCACGGCGATCGCGCCGCTGCTCGGGGCGCTGATCGCGAGTCGCATCCCGGAGCCCGCCTACAGGCCGCCGCCGGGCCTCGCCGACCTCACGCTCGGCGACCGCTTCCGCCGCCTCGTCGCGCCGGAGGCCCTCGGGCCCGGCTCCGCCCTGGCGCTGAGCGTCATCGGCTTCTCCGCGCTCGGCGCGTTCATCGTCCTCCACCTGGACGCGCGCGGCATCGGTCACGGGACCGCCGCGTTCACCGCCTTCGCGGCGACGGTGGTCACGGTGCGGATCTTCGGGGGCGGCATCCCCGATCGCTTCGGCGGGGGCCGCACCGCTGCCGTGTCGGGCGGCCTGCAGGCGGTGGCGCTGCTGATCATCGCGCTCGCTCAGAGCCTTCCTGTGGCGGTGATCGGAACCGTGACGATGGGGGCGGCGTTCGCGCTCCTCTTCCCGTCCCTGGCGCTGCTGGTCGTCGACCGCGTGCCCGAGGAGCGCCGCGGCGCCGCGATGGGGACGTTCACGGCCTTCTTCGACGTCGGCTTCGGCATCGGCGCACCCCTCGCGGGAGCGATGGCCGGTATCGGCGGCTACGGACTGTCGTTCGCCGTCGCCTCCGTGATCGCACTCGGGGCGATCCCACTGGCGCTGCGTGCGGCCCGCGCTGCGCGAGCCGCTGCCGCGACCGCCTGAGGCCGCCCGGAGCGGGCATGCTTCAGGCCGCGGCGCCGACCAGGTCGCGGCGGTGCTCGCCGCTGAGGTCCTGGTCCGGCCCCTTGGGCACGATCCGTGAGGGATTGAGCCTGTCGTGGGTCATGTAGTAGTGGCGCTTGATCTGGTCGAGGACAACGGTCTCGGCGATCCCCGGCTGTTGGTAGAGGTCCCGTGTGTAGCCGTACAGATGCGGGTACTCGACGAGCTTCCGCAGGTTGCAGCGGAAGTGGTTGTGGTAGACGGGATCAAAGCGGACCAGCGTGGTGAACAGCCGCCAGTCGGCCTCGGTGATCCGATCACCGGCCAGGTACCGGCGCTCCGAGAGCAGATCCTCGAGCCAGTCGAGCGCCTCGAACAGCCGGTCGAAGGCATCCTCGTAGGCCTCCTGGCTGCTCGCGAAGCCGGCCCGGTAGACGCCGTTGTTGACCTCGGCGTAGACCCGCTCGTTGATCCCGTCGATCTCGTCGGCGAGCTCCGCCGGATACAGGTCGAGCTCGGGCCGCTCCGCGAACGCGTCGAACTCCGAGCCCAGCATCCGGATGATCTCGGCGCTCTCGTTGTTGACGGCTCTGCCCGTCTCGGTGTCCCAGAGCACCGGAACGCTCACGTGACCTGCGAAGTTCGGGTCGGTGGCGCGATACGCCTCCGAGAGGAACTGGAAGCCGGCGATCGGATCCGGGCCGACGCCGGGCAGGCCTTCGCTGGGGGCTGGACCCTTTTCCTGGGTTTCGCCGAAGCGCCAGCCGCGCTCGTCGCGAAGGGGATCGACGACCGACATCGAGATCGCCCCCTCCAGCCCCTTGAGGCGGCGGACGATCACCGCGCGGGAGGCCCAGGGGCAGGCGTAGGAGACGTACAGGTGGTAGCGGTTGGGCTCGGCGCGATAGCCGCTGGAGCCGTCGGCCGAGACCCAGTCACGAAAGGCGGTCGCGCCGCGAACGAACTCGCCCGAGATACCGCTCGAGCTCCCGTCCGCCGCCCCGCGAACCGCCCTGTGCTCGCCATCCGCCATCAGCCGCTCACCCCGGTGGGAATCCGGTTCGCCACGAACCCGCGAGCGGCCGCGACCGATTCCGGCGCGATCGCGTGACCCACGTCGGTCTCGAGATGCTCGACCTGCAGGCCGGAGGCGCGCAGCTCCTCGGCAGCCCGCCGGCCGAAGCCGGCCTCGATCACGGGGTCCGCGGCTCCATGGTGGATCTGCACGGCGAGGCCCTCGCGCTCCTCGACCTCGATCTCGAATCGCTCGACCTCGGGGATGAACCCGGAGATCGCGAGCAGTCCCGCCGGCGTCGGCCTTCCCTCCCCGAGCCCGATCGCGTAGGACATGACCGCCCCCTGCGAGAAGCCGCCCAGGACCGTCCGATCCCAGTCGATGCCGCGCTCGGCCAGCGTGCGGTCGAGGAGCTCGGCGAGGGCCGCGTAGGAGGCGTGGAAGGTCTCCTCGTGGGGGAAGCCGATGCGCTCGACGATGTACCAGTGCCTGCCCCCGGGGGCCATGCCCTGAATCGGGGCACCGGTCGTGATCCCGAGCAGGCGCCGCTCGGGATCGAGCGCCTCCAGCAGGGGAAAGAGATCGTGCTCGTCGGCGCCCCGGCCGTGGTTGAGGATCAGGGCTCCTGCCGGCTCGGGCTCCGCGGGCTCACGGAGCAACAGGTCGACGTCTCCGAAGCGGGCGGTGGTCATCGGACCTGCTCCGCCCGCGGGTCGGTCAGCGGGGTCAGCTTCGGCTCGACCTGATCCCGGAGGTGCTCGTAGTCCGGCGGCAGCGAGAGCTTGGTCCCGAGCGACTCCAGCGGCTCGTCCACCGTGAAACCGGGCCCGAGGGTCGCGATCTCGAACAGAACTCCGCTGGGCTCACGGAAGTAGACCGAGCGGAAATAGTGGCGGTCGATGACGGGCGTCGGGCGCGCGCCGCCCTCGCCCGCCCGCTCACGCCAGGCCTCCAGCTCGCTCGGCTCGGAGGCCCAGGCGACGTGATGCACCGTCCCGGCGCCACCGAGTCCGCGCTCCGCGGGCGGCTCGTCGTAGCCGAGGAGGCCGCCGCGACTCCCGCCGCGGGCCTCCCACTCGGCGTCGCTTTCGCCGAGGCGCGCGAACCCGAGCGACTCCAACAGCCGGGTGCTGGCCGACGGCGCGCCGGCGTAGGCGCGCACGCCGTCGAAGCCCCGGAGCGCCATCTCTGCCGGCACCTCGGGATGGTCGGCGATCAGCGGAGCGTCATCGACATCCGTAGCCCGGAGCTCGTGCCCCAGGCCCTCGGGGTCAGCGAAGCGCAGCGAACGCTCAGCCCGATCGGTGTCGAGCCCGGCGTCGCCGAGCCGAGCGGCCCAGAAGTCGAGCGCCTCCGGGGAGCCGACCCGCCAGCCGACGGTGTGGACCATGCCGGCGCCGGCCCGCCCCTCGGGCGCGCCGGGGAACTCGAAGAACGTGATGTCGGAGCCCGCGGAGCCCTGCTCATCGGCGAAGAAGAGGTGGTAGACGCTGGGCTCGTCCTGATTCACGGTCTTCTTGACCAGCCGTAGTCCCATCACACCGACGTAGAAATCGACGTTCTTCTGGGCCTCCGCGGTGATCGCGGTTACGTGGTGGACTCCTTCGAGCTGCATGGGATCTCCGTCTCTGTCGCCGGCCCGTCCGGCCGGTAGGCGTTGTTTGCTTGCGCAACTATACCGCAAACTAGTTGCATTCGCAAAATATGATCCTCTACGATCTACCCGTGGCCACTAGAAGCAAACATCGCGAGCTCACCGAGCAGGAGCTCGATGCCTGGCGGGGACTCCTGGGGGCCCATTCGTCCCTGATCGCGACCCTCGATGCCGAGCTCGAGCGCGAGCACGGAATGCCGCTTACGACCTACGAGGTCCTGCTCCAGCTCGCCAACGCACCCGACTGCTCGCTGCGGATGGGTGAGCTCGCCGATCGCCTATATCTGAGCCGGAGCGGGCTAACGCGACTGATCGACCGACTGGTCAAGGCCGGTCTGGTCGAGCGCACGACCTGCGAATCCGATCGACGCGGCTCCTTCGCGCGGCTCACCGACGAGGGCCGCCGCAACTTCGAGGCCGCCCGCCCGACCCACCTGCACGGGGTGCGGGCGCACTTCCTCTCCAGGCTCGACGGCGAGGATCTCGACCGGCTCGCCGAGATCTGGGCGAAGCTCGCCGAGCGGCCGGCCCAGTCCGGCTGATCGAGCGCCGCCGATAACCTCGGCCGATGCCCAACCGGCTCGCCTCCGAGACCTCTCCCTACCTCCTCCAGCACCGGGACAACCCCGTCGACTGGCTCCCTTGGGGTGAGGAGGCGCGCGAGCTCGCAGCCGAGCGCGACGCGCCGATCCTGCTGAGCGTCGGATACTCCTCCTGCCACTGGTGCCACGTGATGGAGCACGAGTCGTTCGAGGACCCGCAGACCGCGGCCTATATGAACGAGCACTTCGTTCCGGTCAAGGTCGATCGCGAGGAGCGCCCGGACGTCGACGCCGTCTACATGGAGGCGGTGCAGTCGATGACCGGTCAGGGCGGCTGGCCGATGACCGTCTTCCTCGACCCCGACGGCGTCCCCTTCTACGGGGGCACCTACTTCCCGCCCGAGCAGCGCCACGGCATGCCGAGCTTCCGCATGGTGATGGAGGCCGTGCTCGACGCCTGGAGCGATCGCCGAGACGAGATCCGCGACCGCGCGGCGAGCACCCGCGAACGGCTGGGCGCCGTAGCGCGGATCCCCCCGGCCGAGGGAGAGCTGGATCCCGGCATCGTCGAGCGGGGAATCGCCGGGCTCAAGGGGCAGGCCGACCTGCAGAACGGCGGCTTCGGGGGCGCGCCGAAGTTCCCGCCCGCCCCCGCCCTCGATCTGCTCCTCGCTCGCGGCGAGCACCCGATCGTCGAGCGGACCCTCGATGCGATGGCTGCCGGCGGCATCTACGACCAGCTCGCCGGCGGATTCGCCCGCTACTCCGTGGACCCTGTCTGGCTCGTCCCCCACTTCGAGAAGATGCTCTACGACAACGCGCAGCTCGCTCGCAGCTACCTGCGCGGCCACCTCGAGCTTGGGCACGATCGCTACCGGAGGGTGTGCGAGGAGACGCTCGACTGGGCGCTCGCGGAGATGCGCGGCCCCGAGGGCGGTTTCTACTCGGCGCTCGACGCGGACTCCGAGGGCGTCGAGGGCCGCTACTACGTCTGGGGCGAGCCGGAGGCGCGCGCGGTCCTGGTCGAGGCCGGGCTGGACGCGGGCGAGGCCGACGGCGTCCTCGCCCACCTCGGCGTCACGCCCAAGGGCAACTGGGAGGGGGCGAACGTCCTCCACCTGCCCGAGGGGGCCTGGTCCGAGCCGCCCGCGCGCTGGGAGGAGGCTCGAGCCGCCCTGCTCGCGACACGGTCCGAGCGGACCCGCCCGGGGCTCGACGACAAGCGGCTGGCCGGCTGGAACGCGCTGATGGTCTCCGCGCTGGCTGAGGCCGGAGCGGCGCTCACCGAGCCGCGCTTTCTCGATGCGGCGCGGGAGTGCGCGTCGTTCCTCCTCGAGACGATGCGGGACGGCGGCGGTCGCCTGCTGCGCAGCTTTAACCGCGGAGAGGCCAGGATCGACGCCTACCTGGAGGACCACGCGTACCTGCTGGAGGCACTGCTGTCGCTGTACGAGGCCACGTTCGAGGAGCGCTGGTACGAGGAGGCGACGACCCTCGCCGGGGAGATCATCGAGCGCTTCGGCGACGCCGAACGTGGCGGGTTCTTCACCACTTCTGACGAGCACGAGCAACTGATCGCCCGCCGCAAGGACCTCGACGACCATCCGATTCCTTCCGGCAACGCCTCCGCTGCCCTCGGCCTGCTCCGCCTCGAGGCGCTGAGCGGCGAGCGGCGCTGGGGTGAGTGGGGCGAGGGCGTGCTGCGGCTGCTCGCGGGCCCCGCCGAGAAGCACCCCCAAGGACTCGCCTACCTCCTGGGCGCGCTCAACTTCCACCTCTCCCCTACCCGCGAAGTGGCGCTCGTCGCCCCGGAGGAAGCGGGCGAGGGAGCGCTTGACGGCCTCGCCGGCGTCGTCCGGCGTCGCTACCGGCCCACGCTCGTGCTCGCCGGCGGCCCGGAGGGGTCCGCAACGCCCCCGCTGCTGCGCGACCGCGGGGCCCCGGACGGGTCAGCGGCCGCCTACGTCTGCGAGAACTTCGCCTGCAAGGCCCCCGTCGGCAGCGCCGCGGAACTGGCGGCCCTGCTCGACTGAGCGCGCCGAGCGACGCCAAACCACCACCGCATGCCGTCGGTTTGGCGTCGCTCGAATAGGGCTGGGTCGATGCATGTCCGAGCCCGGCGCCCGAGCCCCACTCTCGCTACGCTGGCCGCGATGGAAGCAGCCAGCAAGTCACCCAGCACGTCCAAGAAGTCCAAGCCCCGCGCCAAGGGCCCGACGACGGTCGCGCGCGCCTATTTCGAGGCGATCACCGAGGGGGACCTCGACACCGCCGCGTCGATGTGGGAGCCCGGCCGGATCGGGAGCATCGTCGGCATGGTCGACCTCCGCGCCCCCGGCGAGTGGAAGCAGTGGTTCGGGCAGATGTTCAAGGCCTTCCCCGACTTCGAGTTCGAGGTCCTCACGATCGCCGCGAGCAAGGACCACGCCGCGGTGCGCTGGCGCGCCACCGGGACCTTCAACGGCACGGCCAAGTTCGAGGGGATGGACCCGAACGGAGCATCGATCGAGATCGAGGGCTGCGACATGCTCACGATCCGCGACGGCAAGATCGTCGAGAACTTCGCCTACCTGAACGGCGCCGACATGGCGCGCCAGCTCGGCGCGATGCCGCCGGCCGGCTCGACGGCCGAGAAGGGCATGATCGGCGCCTTCAACGCGAAGACTGCGGCGTCGAAGGCGTTCGCGCGCCTGCGCGATCGCTAGCGGATCCATCCTCGACAGATGCCGGCGCCATTCGACGCGGTCGTCGTCGGCGCCGGCCAGGCGGGGCTCGCCGCCGGTCGCCAGTTGCAACAGCGCGGCCTGAGCTATCGCATCCTCGACGCCGGGCCAGGGCCGGGGCACAGCTGGCGGGAGCGCTGGGACTCCCTGCGGCTGTTCACGCCGGCTCGCTACTGCGCGCTGCCCGGCGTGGCGTTCCCAAAGCCCGCTCGGGCCCCGGAGTTCTGGTGCCCGGGCAAGGAGGAGATGGCTGATTACCTCGCCGCGTACGCCGAGCGGTTCGAGCTCGCGGTTGAATCGGGCGTGCGTGTCGAGGGGCTCAGGCACGACGGCTCCGAGTACCTGCTCCGGGTGGCGGGCGGAAGCGAATGGCGCGCGCGGGGGGTGGTCGTCGCCACCGGCGCCCACCAGCGTCCAGTGGTTCCCGGGCTCGCGAGCGGCCTGGACCCGGCGACCGCCCAGCTCACGGCCGCCGAGTACAGGCGGCCTGCACAGATCGGCGGCGGGCCGGTGCTGGTCGTCGGCGCGGGCGCCTCGGGGTCCGAGATCGCGCTCGAGCTGGCCGCGCACGGACACGGCCCGGTCACGCTTGCGGGTCCCGACGTCGGCAGGCTGCCGGGGACGATCCTCGGCCGTGATCTGTACTGGTGGCTCTATTCGAGCCGGATCATCCGCGCCCGCTGTGACCGTCCGCCGGGAAGCTGGATCTGCTCGTACGGCGCAGGCGGCGGTGACGAGGTCGTGGGTATCCCCAGGCGGGCATTCGCGAGGGCCGGCATCCACCGGACCGGGAGGGTGCGCGAGATCCGCGACGGCCTGCCCGCGACCCAAGAGGGGCCGATCGAGGCGGAGACGGTGATCTGGTGCACCGGATATCGCCCTGCGTTCGGGGAGTGGATCGACTCGCCCGCGCTGGACGACGGCGGCGATCTGCGCGGTAGCCGCGGCGTGATCGACGGGGAGCCCGCGATGTTCACCGTCGGCAGGCCGTTCCAGTCCCACCCGGACTCAGGGCTGGTCGGAGGAGTCGGGGCCGACGCCGCCTACGTCGCCGACCGCCTCGTCGCCGCGATCTCCCGATAGCCGAGCTCGTATGGAGGGCGGCCCTAACGGCCGCGGGCACGCTCGAGCACTGCGGCCATCCTCGCGACCGTCTTCCGCACGTCATGCTCGGCGGCGGCCTTCCGCGCGGCCGTGTTCGGCGTCCCGAGCCGGGGCGCCGCCCGCAGCGCCTCGAGTACGGCGTCATCATCCTCCGGGTCCACCAGGATCCCGGCTTCGGGAGTGACGAACTCGGGCGGGCCCCCGACCCGGGTGGCGATCACGCTGCGCTCCATCGCCATACCCTCGAGCGCGGCCTGCCCGAAGGGCTCCATCAGTGACGGCTGGCAGAGGACGTCCGCGGCGGCGACCCAGCGGGGCACGTCCGATGGCGGGATCCGACCGACGACCGTAACGCCGTCGCGGCCCTCGAGCCGGTCCCGCAGTGGTCCATCACCCACGAACGCGAGGCGGCCCTCCCCGAGCCGGGCGAACGCATCGGCCAGCCGGAGGACGTTCTTGCGCTCGATCAGGGAGCCGACGCATACGTAGGCGGGCCCGTCTCCCTCCCAGCCCAGCTGCCGGCGGGACTCCTCCGCCGGCAGTGGAGAAAACGACGCTAGGTCGATTCCGCAGTCGGCGATCGTCGTCTTCGAGACCGCCCCGGGGATCTCGGCGGCCAGCCGATCCGAAAGCCAGCGGCTGTTGGCGATCACCGCCGCCGCCCTGCCCACGACGAGCTTCGTCGCCGCGCGCACGCCGGGGATCCCGCCGAGGTTGGCGACGTCCTGGCCATGGGCCATGACGACGAGCGGCGCCCGTGCAGCGCCGGCGGCCAGCAGCCCCGCGAACCCGGCCGGAAACAGGAAATGTGAGAACACCACGTCGGGCTCGAACCACCGAGCGCCGCGGATGGCGGTGGCGCAGAGCCGTCCGTACTTGGTCGGCATGCCCCCACGCCTGCTGATCGCGGCGACCTCGACCGTGTGCCCGGTGCGCTCCAGCTCGTTCCGAATCGGAACCAGCCAGCTGCCGAGGTCGGGATTCTCCCGGCTCGGCCACATCTGAGTGACGAGGAGCACGCGCATCGCCGCGGATCATTGCGGTCCGGGGGGATCGATCGCTCCCCGCCGACGCCACGGGCGCGGCCGACGCTGCGAGTCGGCCGTGTGGTAGTCACCGTGATCCATCTACGGAAGGAGCAGGTGTGATCGAGGTCGATGTGACGGTACGAGGCGAGGTTCCCGACGAGGCGCGCGAGCACGCGGTGGAGAAGCTCGGCGCGCTCGACCGCCTGGTCGCCGGCGAGATCCGCCGCGTCCGGGTCGTGCTGACCGAGGAGCCCAACCCGCGGATCGAGCGCTCCTCCCGCGCCGAGGGCGACGTCGACCTCAACGGACCGGTGATCCGGGTCAGCGTCGCCGACATCGAGCCGATCGCGGCGATCAACCAGCTCGCCCATCGCCTCGAGCGGCAGCTGCGCCGCTGGATCGATCGCCGCACAGACCTGGCCCGTCGCGGCACCGAGCGCGATCCCGGCGAATGGCGCCACGCGGACTTCGAGGAGGGGCGGCCGGACCACTACCCGCGTCCTCCGGCCGAGCGGGAGGTCGTGCGCCGCAAGACGTTTGCGACCCGGCCGATCACGCCGGAGGAGGCCGCCGTCGAGATGGAGGACCTCGACCACGACTTCTATCTGTTCACCGGCGTGGAGTCCGGAGCCGACGCCGTTGCCTACCACCGCGACGACGGCAGGCTCGGCGTAATCGGGCCAAGCGGGATCGGCTGGTCCGGTGAGCGCGGTGGGATCGTGCTCGAGGAGAGCCGGATGGACGGCCCGCAGGCCCTCGACGCGGTGATCGCCGAGATGGACGCGCTCAACCACCGCTTCATGTACTTCACCAACGCGGAGACCGGGCGCGGGAACGTGATCTACGTCCGCTACGACGGCCACTACGGCCTGATCGAGCCGATGGTGGACTGATCAAAAGCACGCGCGGCGGTGGACCGCCGCGCTCGGCCGCTCAGAGAACCGGCAGGTACTGCTCGATCTCGCCGGGGGTGACGCGAGCCCGGTAGTCATCCCATTCGTTGCGCTTGATCTCGATGAAGCGGTTGAACGTGTGCTCGCCGAGGATGCGCAGCATCAGCTCCGATTCAGCCGCGACCTCGACCGCCTCACCGAGGCTCTCGGGAAGCTTCTCGATGCCGCGCCTGGCGCGCTCCTCGGGGGTCAGGTGGTAGAGGTTCTGCTCCATGGGCTCGGGCAGCTCATACCCGTGCTCGATCCCCTCCAGTCCGGCCTGCAGCATTCCGGCGAAGCAGATGTAGGGGTTGCAGGCGGGATCGGGGCATCGCAGCTCGGCACGCGTGGCGTTCTCCTTGCCGGGGTGGTAGAGCGGCACCCGGATCAGGGCCGAGCGGTTGCGCCTTGACCAGGCCAGGTACGTGGGTGCCTCGTAGCCGGGCACGAGCCGCTTGTAGGAGTTGACCCACTGCGCGAACAGGGGCGCGATCTCACGCGCATGGCGGAGCTGACCGGCGATGAACGCCTTTGCCGTCGGACTGAGGAAGAACTGGTCATCGGGGTCGTGGAAGGCGTTCTTGCCGTCGACCGACAGCGACTGATGCACATGCATCCCCGAGCCGTTCTCGTCGTTGAGCGGCTTCGGCATGAACGTCGCGTGCCAGCCGTTGCGCATGGCGTACTCCTTGACCGTGATCCGGTAGGTCATGCAGTCATCGGCCATCGCGAGCGCGTCCTTGTAGCGCATGTCGACCTCATGCTGGGAGGGCCCAACCTCGTGATGGGTGTACTCGGTGTGGATGCCCATCTGCTCGAGGGCGAGGACCGTCTCGCGACGAGCGTCCGAGCCGGCATCGAGCGTGGTCAGGTCGAAGTAGCCGCCCTCGTCCAGGACCTCCGGAATCCCGCCCTCCGGCCTGGCGCTCCGGAAGTAATAGAACTCGAGCTCCGGCCCGACGTTGTAGGCATCGAACCCGAGGTCCCGGGCGCGCTTGAGCGCACGCTGGAGAATCCAGCGCGGATCGCCCTCGTACGGCTGGCCACCGGGGACCTGCACATCGCAGAACATCCGCCCGGTCGGCTTCTCATCGGGCCTCCAGGGGAGGATCGCGAACGTCGACGGGTCCGGCATCGCGATCATGTCCGATTCCTCGATCGGGTTGAAGCCGGTGATCGAGGAGCCGTCGAAGCCCATTCCGCCCTCGAGCGCATCGTCGAGCTCTGAGGCGTTGATCGAGAAGTTCTTGAGCTGACCGAGGACATCCGTGAACCAGAGCCGGATGAAGCGGACCCCTCGCTCAGCGACGAGGTCCCGCACGTCGTCGGCGGTCCGGGTCTGCACGTAGATCGAGTCCTCGCTCACTTCGCTCCGCTCATTGGGTTCGGTCGACTGCGCGTTGCGCTGCGGGCGCACGATAGTCGCTCGACTTGCATCCCGCCCCCCCGATCTGTATAAGTACTTACGCAACGTAAGTTACTGGCTAAAAGTGAAGTAAAGGGTCACTTAACGGCCGGTAAAGCCAAAAACGGACCCCACGGAGTGCTCCAAATGACTGTCAAGACCGATGTCTCCCGCTTCCACGTCCACGACGAACTGACGGCTCCGGAGGGCAGCGATCGCATGCTGAAGACGATCGTCGAGACCGGCGGCTCGATCTCCAAGCTGATCGGTGTGCTCGCCGGTGCCCCGAGGGTGCTGAGGGCGTTCGCGAAGATGCGCTCGGAGCTGCGCAACGGGGTCGTTCCCGAGCAGACGCAGGCGCGGATCGCACTCGCGGTGGCCGAACGGCGCGGCGACGGCTACAGCGTCGCTCAGCACGCGCGCACCGCGCGATCGCTGGGCCTCGGCCTGGATGAGATCTCCCGGGCGCGGAGCTTCGACTCCACCGACGAGCGCGAGGCGCACCTGCTGAGGCTGCTCGGGGCGTCGATCGACGGCGACGGCCATCCGCCGCTGCATCTGGTCGAGGAGGCCCGCGAGGCCGACTGGACCGACGAGCAGATCCTCGAGGCGCTCGGCCTCGTCGCCCTCAACGAATTTCAGAGCTTGATCGCCAACGCCGGCGGCCTGCCGGTCGACCAGATCGACGCGGCGAAGCTGCCGGCCGCCGCCTGAGGCGAGCCCCGAGGTCTCTCCCTGCCCTCGGGCCGCCGTTCGGGCGGGCGATCAGACCAGGAAAGCTGACGGACCACCCACGTGGGTGGTCCGTCGCTGTGGGGCGGGGAAACGGCTCCGCCCCGGGCTTGGGCCCCGCGGTCCGGAGCCGTCGACTCCGGGTTCGACGGGTCAGTCCTTGTAGCCGTAGTTCGTGGTGTAGGTAGCGGCGTCCCGGTTCCTGCCCTCGGGCGACCCCCAGACGACGCCGATGCCGATGTGCTCGAACTTCCTCTGGAGGACGTTGTCGCGATGGGCGGGCGACTTCATCCAGGCCCTGACGATCCTCTTCGGCGATCCGAGGTAGTTCTCACCGTAGGCCAGGTTCTCACCGACACCCCAGTAGCAGTTGCAGGGCAGGTATCCGGCACGCTTGATCCGCTTGGCCAGATCCGGCTCGCCCTTGCAGCGGTGGGAGAAGCAGCGCTTCTTGACCATACGGCGAGAGTGCTTCTTGGCCGCCTTGCGCTGCTTTCTGTCCTTCTTGAGCTTGTCGAGCCCCCGCTTCGCGCGCTGCCTGTTGATGAGGCAGAGGATCGCCTTCTCGGCGCGCTTCTTCTTCAGCTCCAGCGGCGTGGCGTGGGCGCCCTTGCAGGCTGCATGAGCGACCCCTGCGCCTGCGGACATGAGGAGGATCGCGGTGACGATCGCGGTGAGGAAGACGGCGAGCAGTGGCTTGGTGTGAACCCCGGCCATGCCTCGGTGATCGGGCAGATCCCAGGATCGGACCAGGATCGGTGTCGATGCTGGACCAGCGTCTAGGCGCGTGCCTGGACGAACGGTTGGCCAAGCCCGTCGCGCGGCCCGGCGCCTGGGGTGCCGGCTGCGGGCAATCAGCGCGGAGCGGCCGGATCACCACCCGAACGGGATGGCCGGCGAACTCGTCCTGGGAGCGCGGAGCCCCGCTCAGCGAATCGCGGCGGCGCGAACCTTGTCGGTGTACTTGAAGCGGAGCTTCTTGGCGGCGCGCTTGGTCAGGTCCCAGCTCGCGCCATGGGCGTACGGGCCGCGGTCGATCACCTTGGTCCGCAGGAAGCGGCCCTTGTAGCGAACCGTCACCTTCGTCCCGCACGGAAGCTGCTTGTGGGCGACGCCCACGGTCTTGCGCTTGAGGGTCTGGCCGCAGGCCGTCCTGTTACCCCAGAACCCGGGGCCGTACCAGGTGGCGAGATCCTTGCTCATGCCCCTGACCAGCTTTCGCGTGGTCCGGCGATTGACGACGCCATCGTCGCTCAGGCCCTTGCGGCGCTGGAACTTGCTGACCGCGCGATCCGTCCGGTTCTTGAACTTCTTCCCCAGCGGCGCCTTCCGGGTGGACTTCTTGGCATTGAGCAGCCAGTTCAGGGTCTTGACGTCCTTCCCACAGTCGCCGAGGCTCAGAACGCGCTTGCCGAGGCGGGCCCTGTCGCACGACGTGGGCTGGGTCGCCTCCTCGCCGCCTGCGCCGATGCCACCGGCCGAGCCGTCGGCGCTGCTCGCCGCGGCCGCCAGCATGGCTACTACCGCCATGACTACGGCCCACAGCGCGACCCGGTCGGGCCTGCTGCCTCCGGCCGCTGGGCCGGTACGCCTGGTTCTGGGTGCCACGTAGCGACGCGGCTGATGCTCGAACATCGAAGTCTCTCTCTGACGCTTACGGGGTTAGCTGTCGGGCTCGCGCCTGAAAGAGCTGGCGCTACACGGGCATCAGCCCGCGATTCGCCCCTGATCCGGGTGGAACGTTGGTTCCCCCATTCCCCGCCCTATGTGCCTCTCGGCGTGGCGGGAACTCAGCGGTCGCGCGGCAGCCTAGCAATTCCCCAGGCAGATTGCTAATCAATCACTAACAAATGCCCATCCGCACGAGGCCGGCTCCAACCGGCCCTGGCAGCCGCTGCCGGTCGGTTCAGGGCAATAGAAAGGGCCCCCTCTGACGAGGGGACCCTATCCGTAGCGGGCCTCTAAGCCGGATCCTGTCTGGTGCGATCATCCATCTCCGGAGCGTGAGCCCCGGGGCCGCGTTCACCGCGGTCCTGCGACCTACCTGGACCTCGCCGGGTCGGGTCGACGGTCCTGCTTGGCCTTGCACCGGGTGGGGTTTACCGAGCCGCCGCGTCACCGCGGCGCTGGTGCGCTCTTACCGCACCATTTCAACCTTGCCTGTTCGCGGCTCACGTGTGGCCGCGCCATCGGCGGTGTCTTTTCTGTGGCACTTTCCCGCGGGTTTCCCCGGGTGGGCGTTACCCACCACCCTTGCCCTTCGGTGTCCGGACTTTCCTCGAGGGGTTTCACCTCCCCCGCGATCGCATGGCCCGCAAGGCCAATGATAGGGCGCGGCCTCCCGGGCGCCGGCCCGGGGCCACAACCGGCCGACTCTCAGCTCAGACGCGCGCCACAGGAGCGGCAACCGTGCTGGGCGGTCAGCGCACCGCCGCAGACCGGACACTCGACCGGATGACCCGCCGTGAGCGCCGCCCAGGTCGTCAGAACCACCTCCTCGAGCCGTCGCCGGCTCTCGGTGGCCCGGGAGGCGTCCTGCGCCTGGTC
>DATFLZ010000168.1:0-2470 GCA_035267205.1 Solirubrobacterales bacterium
AGTGGTCGTCGAGAATCGCGAAGCAGATCGCCTTGCGCTTGACATTCCCGCCGCGCTCGGTGGCGACCACCGGCCCGTGCAGTGCGTCGGCGACCCACAGCTCGTTGGGGCGATCGGCTTCAAAGCGCCCGAAGCCGACCCCGGTGGCGGCGCCCTCCCCCCGCCGCAGGCCCTCCCGCGCCAGGTGGCGCTGAACGGTGCGCGCCGTCGGCGCCGCCGCGCCGTGGATGGCGCGCAGGATCGCGGCGATCTGGGCGCCGGTGCGCCCCGGCTCCTCGCGGCGCAGCGCCGCCGCCTGCTCGAGGATCGTCGGGTCGGTGCGGGGGCCGACCTCGCGCAGGGCGGGCTTCAGCGCCTCAAAGCCCCCGGCCCGGTAGGCGCGCAGCCAGCGGTCCAGCGTGCCGCGGCTGACCTGGCGCAGGCCGTCGGTGGGGTGGGCGTGCAGCTTCGCCGCGCTCTCGCGCACCACAGCGCCGCGCTGGCGCGGGGTGAGCCGATCCTCGGCCGCCTCGCGGATCAACGCGTAGCGGAACAGCGCCTCGTTGGTTCGCCAGTCGTTCAATTCCTCTCCCTTCCCTCGCTCTCGCTTGCCGGCGCCACCCTCACGGCGCCGGGAGCGCCCGGGAAGGGGCGGTTCGTGTTGGCGAGCAGAAGGCCCCCGCTCGCTGCGGCCGAAAAGGCCGCCCTGGAGACGGGCGCGGTCGCCCCGAAGCGCTCCTTCGCGGCCCGGTGGGCCAGCGCGATCGCCTCGGTGAGCCCCGCGAGGGAGCCGCTCGACGGCGGCGAGCGCGGCGGGAGCGCCCCCAGCTCGAGGGCCAGGGAAAGGAATGCGGCGCGGCGCTCGGCGGCACCGCGCCGCGCCCGCCGCAGCCAGCTCCGCGCGGTCGCATCGGGGACCCCCGCCCAAGCCGCGGCGGGCCGGTGACCGCGGCCCCGTGCGGCCATCTCAAGCGCCCCGAGGATCATCTCCGCGAGATCGGTGCGGCGGGCATAGAGGAAGGACGGGAGCAGGGCGTGGGTGCGGCCGCAGGCGCGGCAGATCGCCCGGGCGATGCGCAGCGGGCGCATCGCCTCGCGTCGCCGCGCCCAACGTCGGTAGAAGCCCCAGCGGCCGAGCTCTCCCCCGCAGGCCGGGCAGCCGGCGCCGGCGGGCAGCTCGGGGCCGCTCCCCTCCTCCAGCACAGACTCGACCTCGGACTCCCGAACGCCTACGATCACCATGCGACGCACCTGTCGTCGTTGGCGAGGGGCCCGTTGATCTCGACAATCTGGGGCTCCTCGCCGTTTCTCTTTCAGCGAAGGGGTAAGCCTCCCATCACGGGCACGGCCGCGCCCCCGTCGCTCCACCTCCTCCTACGTCGTCGGCTTCGCGACGGGGGCGCTCACCGGGGTCGAGCGGGAAGACGAGGGGCGGGCGTTCAGCCGATGCTCAGCGTGAATGACGCCGGCGGGTCCGTTGATGCTCAAACGGAGTGTCGCTCAACAGAACTCGGGATGGTCCAGGTCTCCGTGGAACTCGGGATGGTCCAGCTCGACATCGGAGACCGTCTTCCACGGTCCCCTCGGCTCGATCATCTCGGTCTTGAAGAGTCCGATCGTCGTCTCGGCCAGGGCGTTGTCGTATGCATCGCCGACGGAGCCGACCGAAGGATCGACGCCGGCCTCGATCAGGCGGCGGGTGAAGGCAAAACTGGTGTATTGGCTGCCGGCATCGGAGTGGTGAATGAGCCCGGCCCCGACCGGGGAGCCCTCGTGGTCGCGTGACCACAGCGCCATCTCGATCGTGTCGAGGACGAGCTCGGTCTTCATCGAGCGAGCTGCGCGCCAGCCGACGATCCGGCGGCTGAAGACATCGATCACGAAGGCGACGTAGGCGGTCGCCTCCCAGGCCGCCACGTAGGTGAAGTCGGCGACCCACAGCTGGTTGGGAGCGGTCGCGGTGAAGTCGCGGTCGACGAGATCCGGGGCCCGCTCAGCCTCGTTGTCTGGGACGAACCCTCTTGCCGCCCCTGATCGCGCCCCTGAGGCCCTCTGCGCGCATCAGGCGCTCGACTTGGCAGCGAGGGGCGGCGATGCCCTCGCGGCCCAGCTGCCGCCATGTCTTCTCGGCGCCGTAGACCGAGAGGTTCTCCTCGTGGACCCTGCGGATCTCGGGGACAAGCTCGCGGTCGCGCAGAGCGCGAGCGCAGGGGTTGCGCTCGCGCTCCTTGCGCGCGTAGTAGGTCGAGGGGGCGAACTGCAGGGCTCTGCAGATCGGCTCGACCCCGAATCGGTCGCGGTTGGCGTCGATGAAGAGGCTCATCTCCTCGGCATCGGCGGGTCGAGCTCCCGCGCGAAAAAAGCCGAGGCCGACTTGAGGATCTCGTTGGCCCAGCGCAGCTCCTTGACCTCGCGCTCGAGCTCCTTGATCCTGACCAGCTCCTCGCTGGTCGGTCCCGGCTTCAGGCCGCGGTCGCGTTCGGCCTGGCGG
>DATFLZ010000169.1:0-3112 GCA_035267205.1 Solirubrobacterales bacterium
GAGAGCTTGCCGACGGCGATCTGCTCGAACGCCCGGCGCAGGCGCTCGACGTTGCGATCCGCTTCGAAGGCGAAGCCCGCGAGCCGCAGGCCAAAGCTGGTCGGCTCGGCGTGGATGCCGTGGGTGCGGCCGATCGCGACGGTGTCGCGATGCTCGAGCGCCCGGTGGACCAGCGCGTCGCGGTAGTCACGCGCGCCGGTCAGGACGATCGTGCCGGCCTCGACCAGCTGGGTCGCCAGCGCCGTGTCGAGCACGTCGGAGGAGGTCAGCCCGTAGTGGACCCAGCGGCCCTCCGGGCCGATCGAGTTCTGCACGACGTCGACGAACGCCGCCACGTCATGGTTCGTCGTCCGCTCCCGCTCCTCGACCGCCTCGACCGTGAACGCCGCCCGGTTCCGACAGGCGCGTGCGTCGTCCTCCGGGATCTCCCCGTCGGCCGCGAGCGCCTCGACGACGGCGAGCTCGACCTCGAGCCAGCCCTCCATCTTGCGGCGCTGGGTCCAGATCGACCCGATCTCGTCCCTTGTGTAGCGCCCGATCATCGGCCTGCCGGTGCACGCCCGGACGCGGAGCGGAGGACGGGCGCCATGTGAATCACCCGTTGATGATCCGCGCGGCGAGGATCCCGGCGTTCTTGGCGCCGTCGATCGCGACCGCGGCGACGGGCACGCCGGGAGGCATCTGCGCGCAGGACAGCAGCGCGTCGATCCCGCCGAGGGTGCCGGCCGAGATCGGCACGCCGATCACGGGAAGCTCGGTGTGAGCTGCGGCGACGCCCGGCAGCGCGGCGCTCAGGCCGGCACCGGCGATGATCACCCGCAGGCCGCGGGTCTTTGCCATCGAGCAGTACTCGACGACCGTGTCGGGTGTGCGGTGCGCGCTCATCACCCGGATCTCGAACTTGATGCCGGCCTCCTCGAGCGCCTTTCCGGCCTTCTTCATGGTCTCCATGTCGCTCTCGGAGCCCATGATGATCCCGACCAGCGGCTGCTCGACGTCCATGTCGTCGAAGGCGTGCTCCGTCTCATCCATCGTCTCGGTTCCGGTTTCGGGGTCGCTCATCTGTGGTCTCACGCTCCTAGGCGGTTGACGGCGCGCTGCGCGATGTCGGTGCGGAGCTGTCTGCCGTCGAAGTTGATCTTGGCCGCCGCATCGTACGCGCGCTCGCGGGCGTCAGCGGGGCCGTCGCCGAGCGCCGTCACCGCGAGGACCCGCCCGCCGGCGGTCACGAGCTCACCGTCCTCGATCGTCGTCCCCGCGTGGATCACCTCGGCGCCCGCGGCCTCCGCCTCCTCGACCCCGGTGATCACATCGCCCTTCGAGGAGCTCTCCGGGTAGCCGGCGGAAGCGAGGACCAGGGTCACCGCCCACTCCTCGGCGAACTCGGCCCGGGCGCCGGCCAGCCCGCCGGGCTCCCGCGCGGCGAGGCAGAGCTCGACCAGGTCGGAGCGCAGTCGCGGGAGCACCGCCTGGGTCTCGGGGTCGCCGAAGCGAACGTTGAACTCGAGCACCCTTGGTCCGGCGGCCGTCATCATCAGGCCGGCGTACAGGACGCCGTGAAAGGGCTCGCCCCGGCTCGCCATCAGGTCGACGATCGGCTGGTGGACCGAGTCGACGATCTGACCCAGCTGCGCGTCGGTGATCCCGGGAACCGGCGAGTAGCTCCCCATACCCCCGGTGTTCGGACCCTCGTCGCCGTCGAAGATCCTCTTGTAGTCCTGGGCGGGGGCGAGGGGCAGAACGTTCTCGCCGTCGCAGAGCGCCAGCAGCGAGAGCTCCTCACCCTCGAGGTGCTCCTCCAGCACGACCTCCGTCTCTCCGAAGCGCTGCTCGGTGAAGAAGATGTCGATCGCGTCGCGCGCCTCACCCTCGGACGCGGCGATGATCACCCCCTTGCCGGCCGCGAGGCCGTCGGCCTTCAGGACCACCGGGTAGTCGGACTCCGCGAGGGCCTCGAGCGCGGTCTCGCGGTCGGAAAGGACCCGGTGAGCGGCCGTCGGCACGCCCGCCTCCTCCATCGCCTGCTTCGCGTAGAGCTTCGAGCCCTCCAGCTCGGCGGCGGCCGCGCCCGGCCCGAACGCCGGCACGCCCGCCTCCTCCAGCGCGTCGACCGCGCCCTCCACCAGGGGCGCCTCGGGGCCGACGACGACCAGGTCCACGGCACGCTCCCGCGCTGCCTGCACGATCCCGGGGACGTCTCCACCGACGTCCGGCAGCAGCTCGGCGTCGGCGGCGATACCGGCGTTGCCGGGCGCGCAGAGCAGCTCCGGCGCGTGGGCCGAGCGTGCGAGGCAGCGGACGATCGCGTGCTCGCGACCACCCCCGCCGACGACGAGGATCTTCATCGTGCGACCGACTCCGCGCGCCTGCAGGCTCTACAGGCCGTTGGCGAAGTCCTCGGCGGGGATCGCGTGCAGCGTCTTGTTCTTCGTGGTTCCTCGCGAGCCGAGCTCCACCGACGCGCGCGCCATCGTCTCCGCGTCGGGAGCCTCGATGATGCTGATGAAGTCGTACTCGCCCAGGGTCGCCCACTGGTGGAGCACCTTGAGCCCGATCTGCTCCATCTCGCTGTTCACCTCGGTGATCCGCGCCGGGTTGTTCTTGATCGTCTTGACGCCGTTGCTGGTCAGGTTGGTCAGCAGTACGAATTGAGCCATCTGTCTCCTCCTCGGGTAAGGCCGTGCCCCACATTCATATTCCACTCGCGACGCGGGCGCGCCGCGACCGCCCGCCCGGTCAGTCCAGGCGGGCGATCCCGGTGACCATCGGCTTGACGATCGGCGCCATGCCGGGTATCTCGTGGCGGTCGAGTCGCTCGAGCTCGAGCGGCGAGCCCTCGATGGCGGCGACCGTGTCCCTGTTGCAGTGGCAGCCGTGTCCGATCGCGAACCAGGGGCCGTGGAGCAGGTCCTGCGCCCGAGCCAGGCCCGGGGTCTGCGCGCGCACGTGCTCGAGCAGGTGCAGCCGCCCTCCCGGGCGCAGCACGCGGGCGACCTCGGCGAGGGCCGCCCGTTGATCGTCGACGGTGCAGAGCACGAGGGTCGCGACCACCGAGTCGAAGCTGTCGTCGTCGAAGGGAAGCTCCTCGGCCGGTGCCTCCAGGACCTCGGCA
>DATFLZ010000170.1:0-7602 GCA_035267205.1 Solirubrobacterales bacterium
CGCCGAGGTAGACGAAGTCCTCTTCCGGCAGCGAGACCAGGCACTCGTGCAGCACGGTGAGACCGCCGACGCCCGAGTCGAAGACGGCGATCGGGAGGTTCGGCGCGCTCATCGCGGGCGCCGGCGCCGCTCCCTCAGAACGGCTTCGCGGTCATCACGTAGATCGTGACCAGGACGAGCAGCCCCGCGAACGTGCCGACCTGCGTCGTCTGCTTGACGAGGCGGTTGAACTCTTCGGAGAACTCGACCTCGCCGTCGCCGGAGGCCGCGACGTCACGCTCGGCGACCTCGGTGATCTGTCTGGTCTTCGGGTTGAAGAAGGCCCCGATCAGGCCGCCCATGATGATCGCGGCGGCAAAGCCGAAGGAGATGTAGAAGTCGCCGTAGCTCCAGCCACCGTCCTCGACCAGGTAGAGGCCCGCGGCGATGATCACGACGAGGAGAATGGCCGTCACGCGGTTCCACGCCTCGATCCCACGGTTGATCGCCGGGATCGCACGCGGGTTGTGCTTCATCGCGGCAGCCTGGAACACCCCGTAGGCGTACGTGGGGCCGAAGGCGAGGACGACCGCCGCGATATGAAAGAAGAGGACGACGTTGTAGAAGGTGACTTCTGCGAGAACCATGGCGGGGAATATAACCCGCGCTCAGGCGGCTTCGAGCAGGATCCCCGCCCAGTCGCCCCTGACGCGCTCCGACGCCGGCGAGTAGCCGATCTCCGCGTAGGCCGCCACGATCCGATCCCGCTCGGTGGCGAGCAGGCCGCTGACGATCAGCCGGGATGGGCGCGCGCCGTCCTCGCGTGCCCCGAGGCGCGTGGCTACCGTCTCCAGCAGCGGCGCCGTCAGGTTCGCGAGCCACAGCGGAGTCACCGCGGGGTCGGTCTCGCGGAGGTTCAGCCGTCCGGCCTCGACCGTGTCGCTCACGCCGTTCAGCTCCGCGTTGGCGCGGGCGGCCTCCACGGCCGGGGACTCGTGATCGCAGGCGCGGATCGGGCCGAAGCCGAGCTTTGCGGCCGCGATCGCGAGCACGCCGGAGCCGGTTCCCAGATCCGCCACGGCGGGACGCTCGGGCCCGGCTTCGGCCAGCTCGAGCAACAGCTCCAGGCAGATCGAGGTCGTCGCATGAGCGCCGGTCCCGAAGGCCCGGCCCGGGTCAATGACCACCTCGACCTCCGCAGCCGTCCCGCGCTCCGCCCACGACGGCTGCACGACGAGCCGGTCCCCGATCCTGACCGGCTCGTGGAAGTCCCGCCACCGATCGGCCCAGTCGTCCGGGATCTCGGTCGTCTCGATCTCCACGAGGCCCTCGCCCGCGGCCACCTCGATGTCGGGAAGCTCCGGCAGCTCCCCGGGCGGTCCATAGATCGCGAACTCGACGTAGTCGGCGCCGCGCTCCTCCTCAACCCCGCCCGGAACGAGCTCGACCAACTCGGCGAGCACCCGCTCGGCCAGCTCGGGCTCGCAGCGAACTGCGAGACGGATCACCGAAAGGCCTGGCGCACGCGGTCGAACAGACCGCGGCGCGCGGCGCGCGGCTCGTTGCGCTCGCCGAGCGTCACGTCGAGACGCTCGGCCAGCTCACGCTGCTCGTCGTCGAGCGCGACCGGCGTGATCAGCTTCAGCACGACGTGGAGGTCGCCGCGGGCGGGGCGATTCAGCCCAGGCAGGCCCTGGCCGGCGAGCTTGATCGTGTCACCGTGCTGGGCGCCGGGCTCGACCTCGACCTCGCGCTCGCCCTCCAGCGTCGGAACGTCGATGGTCGTGCCGAGCATCGCCGTGGTCACGGGCAGCTCGGCGACCGTCACCAGATCGCGGCCCTCGCGGTGGAAGTCGTCGTCAGCGGCGACCGCGACCTGCACGTAGAGATCGCCGGCCCGCCCTCCGACCTCGCCCTCGTGCCCGGCGCCGGTGATCCGGATCCGCTGGCCGTGATCGATGCCCGCCGGGATCTCGACCTCCCACGTCTTGTCGCGGAGCTCCCGCCCCTCGCCGCGGCATTGCTCGCAAGGCGTCTCCGCCGACTTCCCCGCGCCGCCGCAGGCGGGGCAGGCGCCGGTTCGCATCATCTGCCCGAACGGCGTCCGCGAGACCTGGCGCACCTGTCCGGCCCCGCCACAGGTCTCGCAGGTCGAGATCGGCGTCCCCGGCTCGGCGCCGTTGCCGTTGCAGTGCTCGCAGGCGACGATCGCCTCGAACTCGACCTCGCGCGTCGCCCCGGTCAGCACCTCGGTCAGATCGACCTCGACCTCGACGCCGACGTCGGCACCGGCCGCGGGACCGCCTCGCCCGCCCCCGAAGACATCGCCGAAGCCGCCCTCCCCGCCGAAAAAGGTCTCGAAGATGTCCTCGATCGAGCCGAAGCCGCCGCTGCTGGGCTGGTAGCCGCCCGAGCGCAGGCCGTCGTGGCCGAACGCGTCGTAGGTGCGGCGGCGCTCCCCGTCGGAGAGCACCTCGTAGGCCTCGGCAGCCTCCTTGAAGCGCTCCTCGGCCTCCGGGTCCTCGGTGTTGACGTCGGGGTGCAGCTCTCGCGCGAGCTTCCGGAACGCCTTCTTGATCGTCGCCTCGTCGGCCCCTCTGTCCACTCCGAGGACCTCGTAGTAGTCACGCGGCACAGTCGCCCCCTAGCCCTCGTAGACCGTGGCGAAGAAGCGACTGAGCTCGTTGGCGGCGACCTTCACCGAGTCGATCGCCCGGCCGTAGTCCATCCGCAGCGGCCCGATCACGCCGACCGCGCCGAGCGGGCGATAGCCGAGCCCGTAGCCGGCGCTGACGACGCTCACCGAGCGCAGGGCCGGCTCGGGGTTCTCGGCGCCGATGCAGAGGAAGACCGACTGGTCCCGGAGCGCGGAGCGCAGGACGCTGAGCAGGCTGACGCGCGCCTCGAGCGCCCTGACGACGCCGTCGGGCTCGGGGATGTCGGCGGCGTGCGACTCCGAGAGCAGGCGGGCGGTCCCGTCCATGTAGAGCTGCTGGGCGGCATCCGAGCCGAGCTCGGTGAGCCCGGCCGAGATCGAATCGAGGAATCTGCGCTCGCGCTCGCCGATCTCCGGGTCCTCCAGCCGCGACCGGATCGCGCGCTCGGAGACGGAGCTGCCCTCGAGCCGCTCGTTCAGGAACGAGGAGGCCCAGCCGACCAGTCCGGAGTCGACCGGGTCGTCGAAGGTGAACACCCGCTTCGCCACCTCGCCGTTGGAGGCGATCGCCACCAGGGCGACGACCCGCGGCTGCAGCGGCAGGACCTCCACGCGGTGGATCGTGGCGGTGCTCGCCGGTGGCGCCGTCACCAGCGCCAGCAGGTCGTTGGCCTGGGCCAGCGCGGTCGTGGTCTCGACCAGTGCCTCCTCCACCTCGTGCTGCACGCGCGAGAGCGCGAGGGGAGGATCCGCCTGGGCGCCGGACCCCTCCCTTTCGCCCTGCAGGAGGGTGTCGGCGTAGAGGCGATACCCGGCGTCGGTCGGAACCCGCCCAGCCGACGTGTGGGGATGGGTCAGAAAGCCCTCGGTCTCGAGGTCGGCGAGCTCGTTGCGGATCGTGGAGGCGCTCCAGGGGACGTCGTCACGCTCGGCGATCGCCTTCGAGCCGACCGGCGCGCCGCTCGCCAGGTAGGCGTCGACCGCCACCTGGAGGATCTCCTGTTGCCGTTCGGTGAGCACGCGGGGATTGTAGGAGCGCCCCACGGAGAGGCGCTCGAGGCTCTCAGCCCGAGCCCTCGCGACGAACCTGTGAGCCGCCGGTGATCGTCTCCGTCCCGTCGTCCGCGAACCGCACCAGGGCCTTGTTCCCCCCGTCATAGTCCGGCGCCCAGAGCAGCAACATGGCCTCGCGGCGATTCTCGTCGTCGGGGCCGACCGTGCACTCCTCGGGCTCGGGCTCGTCCAGGCCGCGCCAGAGCCTCACGAACGGGTTGCTCTCCCACTCGTCCCCGATCGTCGACGGCTCGCGGTGACCGGGATGGATCCGCGTCTGCGGATCGAGCTTCATCAGCTTGTCCATCACCGATTCGCGGAGGTCGTCGAGCCCGGTCGCGCCGGGCGCGCCGGTCCCGCCGCAGGTGCCCTTGAACAGGACGTCCGCGGTCAGGCAGTCCCCGTCGCCGACCTTGATCGCGAGGTGATCCGCGCAGTGGCCGGGAGTGTGGATCGGCTCGAAGCGCAGACCCGCGACCTCGATCACGTCACCGTCGCCGATCGTGTCGGTGACCGCATCCACCTCTTCGGCGCAGAGCTCGTGCGCGCTGACCGGGACGTCGTAGCGCTCGGCGAGCTTTTCCACGCCGACCACGTGGTCGTAGTGGTGATGCGTGAGCAGGATCCGCTCGATCGCGATCCCCTGGCGGTCGGCGAACTCGCAGAGGGGATCGGTGACCCCGTTGGAGTCGATCAGGACGCCCTTGCCGCTCGCCTCGTCGGCGATCAGGTAGGCGTTGGAGAGAAAGTTGCCCTCCTCGGCGCGGAGAATCATCATGGGCTGCTCGGTCCCTTCGGTCGGATTGTCAGTTGAACTCGATCACGCTGCGGATGCCGTCCTGCGCCTCCATCAGCTCGAATCCCCGGTTGACCTCGTCGAGGCCGATCCGGTGGGAGATGAACGGATCGACGTCGATCTGCCCGTCGAGGTACAGCTCGACCAGCTCGGGAACCCCGTCGCGGCCCTTGACGCCACCGAAGCTCGAGCCCGCGACCCGGCGGCCGGTGATCAGCAGGCGGGGCACGATGTCGAGCGTCTCGCCCTTGCCCGCGACGCCGGCGACCGTGCAGAGCCCCCAGCCCATGCGGGCGGCCTCGACCGCCTGCTGCATCACGGCGACGTTGCCGGTGGCCTCGAAGGTGTAGTCGGCGCCGAACCCGTCGGTGCGCTCGAGGATCTGCTCGACCGTGTCCTCGCCGCCGTCGAGCACCTCGGTCGCGCCCTGGCCACGGGCGAGCTCGAGCCGCTCGGGCGACAGGTCGACGCAGATGATCCGGTCGGCCCCGCGGAGGCGCGCGCCCGCCACAGCTCCGAGGCCGACCATGCCGGCACCGAAGACAACGCAGGTCGAGCCCTCCTCGACCCTGGCTGTGTTGATCGCCGCGCCGAGCCCCGTGGAGAGCCCGCACGCGAACAGGCAGGCCCGGTCGGGCGGCGCCTCCGGACTGACCTTCGCGAGCGCGATCTCGGGCATCACCGTGTACTCGGCGAAGGTCGAGGTGCCCATGAAGTGGCGGATCTCGTCACCGCCGGGGCGCTTGAGCCGAGTCGAGCCGTCCGGGAGGTAGCCCTTGTTCTGCTGCTCGCGGATCGCGAGGCAGAGGTTGGTCCGCTCGTCCACGCAGTGCCGGCACTCGCGGCACTGGGGTGAGAAGAGGGTGACGACGCGATCTCCTTCGCTGACCGATTCGACGCCGGTCCCGAGCTTCTCCACGATCCCCGCCCCCTCGTGGCCGAGCACCGTGGGCGCGTATCCGGAGGGATCGGCGCCGGAGGCGGTGTAGAGATCCGTGTGGCAGACCCCGCAGGCCTCGAGGCGGACGAGGACTTCACCGGGGCCCGGATCGGTCAGCTCCACCTCGTCGATCACCAGGGGCTCGCCGAACTCCTCGAGTACCGCCGCGCGCATCCGCATCATCTATCTCCCGTCTCTGGCCTTGCGCTCTACCACCGGACGGCCAAGCTACCAGAGGGGCGGAGGCGCTCAGGCGAGGTCGGCGTCGGGGCCGGCGCGGGCGCGCGAGCGCCACCGGCTCGAGATCTGGCCGACCGCCCAGTAGGCGCCCAGGGCCCAGACCCAGCCGAGAATCACGTCGATCACGTAGTGCTCCGCCGTGTAGACGAGGGTCAGGCTCATCGCCAGCGCGTAGGTGAGACATAAGGCCCGCACGCGGGCGCTGCCGGTCGGCCAGAAGAAGAGCAGGATCATCACCGGGTAGGCCGTGTGCAGGGACGGGATCGCGGCCACCTCATTGGCGAACGTGCTGCCCTTCTCCCAGATCGCGGCTGCAGTCCCGACCCCGACCTCGCTCCAGACCGCACCGACGACACGCTGGGTCGCCCCGAGATCCCCGTTCTCCGTCGCAAGCCACGGCGGTACTGCCGGGAACGCGACATAGGTGACGAAGGCGGCGGCCGTGACCGCCAGGATCAGATTACGAAAGCGCAGAAACCGCGGCCGGGCGCGGCGCCACAGATAGGCGGCGATCAGGAATACCGCGAAGAAGTGCGTCAGATACACCGCCCAGGCGAGGAAGTCGTACCAGGCCAGCGAGGCGGGATCGAAGAGGCGCTCCTGCAGCCACACGGTTGGCACCTCGCCCCCGAACAGGAGCTCGTCCGCCCGGATCTGGGGGAACGTGTGCGGCGTGAACAGCGAGTCCGCGAGCGTGCCGCGCAGCAGGTCGTAGAGGAACAGCATGCCGAAGAACGGGAGCCAGTCGGTGAGCACGCCGCGGACGTAGCCGCTGATGTCGGATAGGGAGACCGCGAAGAGCCCCGCCAACACCCAGAGAAAGACGATGTCCCGGGAGAGGAAGACGCCGTTCAGCGCGACCACGACGCCCGAGACGGCCACAAACGCGGCCAGGGCGGCCGCCGTGAGCCGGCGCCGGCGCCGAGCGCCCGTCGCCGCCTCGTCGAGCTCGCGCGCAAGCGCGTCGTGAGCGCGCGGATCGGAGCCGACCGCGGCGGACTGCCCAGCCGCCCCCGCGCGCTCGTGGGTAGCCGGTAGCTCGCCGGCGGCGCGCCTCATCCTCGGCCTCGCGTACCGCTCAGGAGGGGGGCTGTTCGTCTTCGGCCAGCAGCCCGGCGACGGCCATCCCGACCGCCACAAACGCCGCCCAGCCACCACTGAGCTTACGGCCCGTGCTGAGGCCTTCGGTCGTCATCGTCGCCCAGGAATCGACGCCGTCGACGAGCAGCCCGGCAGCCAGCCATGGCCTGGGGTCGCCGGAGCGAGCCGCCTGGAGGCTGCCGAGCGAGTATGCGACATCACGCCCTCCGACGGCCCGTACGAAGGACCCGCTCTCGGGGGTCGCGGCGCCACGGCCGAGCCACCGGCGAGCCACCTCCCGGGGAACGATGAGCATCGCGATGCCGATCAGGAGGCGGCCGACCGCGATCGCTCCGAGGATCTTCCGTGAGCTCATCCGGGCGAGCCTACCCGATCCGCGGCCTTCTCCGGGGCCGTGGGGCCGCCGAGATCCTCCAGCGCCCCGGTGACCCAGCGGTCCATCCGGTGCCACTCGCCGTACAGCCATTCGGTCATCGCGCGCTCTCCCTGCTGTCTCGGGATCTCACTCGCGGGCACCCGCCAGAGCTTGCAACGGATCGTCGACCCGACCAGGCCGCCGGCCCAGATGTCGCTGATGTACTCGTAGCCGTCGAAGCCGACGTGCGCGTAGAAGACGACATCGAGATCCGGGGCGCTCTCGAGCAGGGCCAGGGGCCCGCCCAGACGGGGCGGCAGCAGGTTCACCAGCGGCTCGGCCAGCGGGGCCACCTCCGGCTGGCGCTCGCGGACGATCTCCTTGGCCCGCGCGATCTTGCGGGCCGTGGCCCGGGTGCCCTCCGGGTAGATCGTGATCGCCTCGGCGGGACCCAGGTCCTCGGTCAGCAGGACGAGCTTGTC
>DATFLZ010000171.1:0-2977 GCA_035267205.1 Solirubrobacterales bacterium
CGCGTCGCCCAGCTCGCCGAGCACGTCCTCGAAGTGCGTGGGGTGGGCGCAGTTGATCATGAAATAGGCGGGCGCCGAGCCGGTCTCGGTGTCGACCTGGGAGATCGCCTCGCCGAGGGCCTGGCCGCTCGGCAGGCGTCCGTCCGTCTCAACTGTGAAGGAGATCGCCGCGGGGATCCCAGCGTCGGCGGCGGCTTGCGCGATGCCGGCCGCCTCCTCCGCATAGGTCATCGTGATCGCCGTGATCAGGTCCGCTCCGGCGGCGGCGAAGGACGCGACCTGCGCGGAGTGATACTGCGCTGCCTCGCCCGGGCCGAGGGTCTCGGTGGGGCTGTAGCCGTCGTCGTGGGGGCCGACGCAGCCGCTGATCACGATCGGCTCACCGATCTCGTCCGCGTACTCGGCGCGCAGCTCCTCCATCAGCGCGATCGCCTCCCGATTGATCCGGTCGAGGGCGGCGGCGTCGCGGCCGAGCTTCTCGCCCCACCGGGGGTTGGCCCGCCAGGTCGGCGACTCGAGGATGAATCCGACTCCGTGCGTCTTGGCCAGCTCCAGGAAGAGCCGGTAGTAGTCGCGCAGCTCCCGGATGCCGCTCTCGCTGTCGAGCAGGTCGAACGAGGCGAACTCCGGCAGCTCGATGTCCCGTTGAAAGACCATGTAGGTCTCGATACCGCCGTCGGTCAGAAAGCGCCCTCCGCGCAGCTGCGGGAGTTGATCCTCATGGCCCATCTTCATCCTCCTCCGTCGCCCATTCCGACCCCGAAGGTACCACCGGCCGAGGCTTCCGCCAACCACGCGGGGGCCGTGTCAGTCGCGAGGCCCGGGGATGTTCCGGAACTCGAAGGGGGCGATCCTTCCGGGCTGGATGAACCAGCACTCGCCCGACTGCGGCCCGGCCAGCAGGGTCGCGGCGACCTGCGCCACCTCGCCGGCGGGAATGATCGTCGTGCCCCCCTCTTCGAGCGCGCCCTTGATCGGCTCGATGATCCCCGTGTCGGCGAAGCCGGGGCAGATCGCGTTGATCCGGATGCCCTCGGGCCGGAGCCCGGGGCCGAGCGAGCGGACGAGACCGACGACGCCGTGCTTGTTGGCCGCGTAGATCGGGTCATAGGGGACGGCGGTCAAGCCGGCGAGCGACGATGTCGCCACGATCGCGCCGCCGCCCGCCCTGCGCAGGGCGGGGAGGGCGGCGTGGACGCCGAACGCGACGCCGTCCAGGTTTGCCCCCATTGCCCGCCGGTAGAGGTCGAGGTCGAAGCTCTCGTCCAGCCCGCACCCGGTCGCGACGCCGGCGTTCAGGAAGGCGTAGTCGAGCCCCCCGTGGTGCTGCTCGGCGGCGGCGACCAGCTCGAGGTTGGCGTCGAGGTCGCTGACGTCCGCTCGCACGAAGACCCCGCCGGTCTCCGCGGCCGTCCGCTCGCCGCCCTCGACGTCCAGATCGGCCACCAGGATCTTTGCCCCCGCGCCGGCGAGCAGCAGGGCGAGCTCGCGGCCGAAGCCGCTCGCCCCGCCGGTGATCAGGGCGGAGCGGTCCTCGAAAGCGGATGTGTCGAACTCGACGGACATCAGGCGCCACTCTCCCTGGATTCCTCCAGCCGCTGCGCCAGCCGCTCCATGCCCCGCTCGCGCGCCGCCTCCGCCGCCGCCTCCACGTTGGTCGCGGCGTCCGGTGGCGGCTCGACGCCCGCGTCCTGAAGGGTCGCGATCTCCTTGAAGGCGAGCAGCTGCTCGCGGGCGCCGGTGAGCGCCGTGCGCAGCTTGGGCCGGCTGATGCCGATCGCGGCCTCGAGGACGTCCTCGAGCGAGCCGTGCTCGCGGAGCAGCTCAGCGGCCGTCTTCTCGCCGACGCCCTTGGCCCCGGGCAGGCCGTCCGACGGGTCGCCGCGCAGCGCGATGAAGTCGGGGACCAGCGCGGGCGGCACGCCGTAGCGATCCTCGACCGCCGCGGGATCGAGCAGCTCGGCCCCACCGCTCACCTTGGTGCTCACGTAGAGCACGCCGACGCTCCCGGTCGCGCACTGGAACATGTCGCGGTCTCCGGTCAGGATCAGCGCTCGCCCTCCCGCCTCGCCCTCCCGGCGGGCCAGCGTGCCGAGCAGATCGTCGGCCTCGAGTGAGTCGTGGTCTGCGACCGTCCAGCCGAACCGGGCAAAGAACTCGGGCGCCGCATCCCACTGCGGAACGAGCTCGGGCGGCATCTCGGGTCGCTCCGCGTGGTAGGGGGGATAGAGCTCGGTCCTGTAGGAGGCGGCGTCAGGGCCGAAGCAGAGCACCACGGCCCGGGGCGAGTATTCGGCCACCTCGCGGAGGACGAGGTTCGCGGTGCCCAAGAGGGCGTTGACCGGCTTCCCGTCCGCGCCGGTGATCTTCTTTGGCAGGGCGAAGAAGGCGCGGTAGAGCATCGAGGGCGTGTCGACGACGAGGAGGGGAGCCGGGGCCATGGGCGCAACGCTACCCGTACTTCGATCCGTCGGTGTCGGCTCTTCAGCCGCCGGCGAGCGGCAACCGTCACTTGGCGTAGACACCGCCGAGCTGCTCGGAGATGAACGGGGCGAGGATGCGCGCAACGTCCGCGGAGGTCTCCGCAGGCTCGGCCCCGGGAAGGGCCGCGTGGCTGATCGCCAGGCGGATGAGCGTGTCTGCCGCGAGTCTCGCCGCCGCGGGGTCGGCGCTCGGCCAGGTCTCTGCGATCACCTCGGCGAGCCGTCCCGTCAGGGGCTCGAGTACGGGGCCGCCCTGCGTGGTGACGAGCACGAGCAGCTCGTCGCCACCGTCGCCGGAGCTGATCGCGCGAACCAGCGGGTGGGTCTCCGCAGCAGCGAGGAACAGCTCCAGGGCCGAGCTGAGCGCCCGCACCGGGTCGGCCCCGTTGTCCCGGATCAGCTCCTCGACGGCGCCGAGAAAGCCCTGGGCCTCGCGGATCACATACGCCTGGGCGAGACCCTCGCGGGTGCCGAAGCTGTTGTAGACGGTCTGG
>DATFLZ010000172.1:0-4666 GCA_035267205.1 Solirubrobacterales bacterium
GCTGGTCGACCTGATCGAGCAGGGCCACGAGGTCGCGCCGGGGACGATCGAAGCGGTGACCGGCGCGCTCGACGCAAACGAGAGCCCGGCCGAGATCCTCGAGGACGTCGTCTGGCGGCACCGCAACACCAAGGTCGCCCCGAAGACGCTCAACCAGAAGCGCTACGTCGACTCGATCCGCAACCAGACGATCACCTTCGGCATCGGCCCGGCCGGCACCGGCAAGACCTTCCTCGCCGTCGCGATGGCCGCCCACGCCCTCGCCGAGAATGAGGTGCAGCGGATCATCCTCACCCGACCCGCGGTCGAGGCGGGCGAGCGGCTCGGCTTCCTGCCGGGCGACATCCAGGCCAAGGTCGACCCCTATCTGCGGCCGCTCTTCGACGCGCTCTACGACATGCTCGACCCCGACCGGGTCAACGGCTACTTCGAGCGCGGCGTGATCGAGGTCGCGCCGCTGGCATTTATGCGGGGTAGGACTTTGAACGACTCCTTCGTCATCCTCGACGAGGCGCAGAACACGAGCCCCGAGCAGATGAAGATGTTCTTGACGCGGCTCGGTTTCAACTCGCGCATGGTCGTCACCGGCGACATCACCCAGATCGACCTGCCGGAGGACCAGCGCTCCGGCCTGGTCGTCGTCCGCGACATCCTCACCCAGGTCCCCGACATCTCATTCGTCCGCTTCGGCGGCGAGGACGTCGTCCGCCACAAGCTGGTGCAGCGGATCGTCGCCGCCTATGACGCCCATGGAGATACTCGCTCCTGAGCGGCTGCGCGGCGCGGTCGAGGCCGCGCTGGGCGCAGCCGGGGTCGAGGACGGGCACGTCGCGGTCGAGCTGGTCGGCGAGGAGCGGATCCGCGAGCTCAATCGCGAGCACCGTGGCCGCGACGCCCCGACCGACGTGCTCGCCTTCCCGATCGACGGCGCCGGGCCGACCGTGGGGCCGCGCGAGCTCGGCGATGTCGCGATCTGTCCCGAGCACTGCAGCGACGTGACCGAGGCCGCGGTGCACGGGGTCCTCCACCTCTGCGGCTACGACCACGAGGCCGACGGCGGCGAGATGCTCGCCCTGCAGGCCCGCGTCATCGCGGGGCTCCGATGACGCGCGCCGGCTTCGTCGGCCTCGCCGGGCGCCCCAACGCCGGCAAGTCGACCCTGGTCAACGCGATCGTCGGCAGCCGCGTCGCGATCGTCTCGGTGCGCCCGCAGACGACGCGGCGGGCGATCCGCGGGATCGCCACCGACACCGAGGCCGGGCGCCAGCTCGTCCTCGTCGACCTGCCGGGCGTGCAGAAGCCGCGCGACGTGCTGACCGAGCGCATGCAGAGCCGGGTCGAGCGCGAGCTCGCCGACTCCGACCTCGCCCTGCTCGTGGTCAACGGCGAGCAGGGGATCGGCCCCGGCGACCGCTTCATCGCCCGCTCGCTGCTCGCGGCCAAGGGCGAGCTGCCGACGATCTGCGCGGTCAACAAGATCGACCGGACGGGCCCCAACGAGCTCGTGCCGGTGCTCGCCGAGGCGGCTGGGTTGGACGGTGTCGACGAGGTCTTCCCGATCAGCGCCCGCAGCGGCGAGGGGCTGGAGGAGCTGGTTGGACGGCTCGGCGAGCTCGTCCCCGAGGGCCCCTACCTCTATCCGCCCGAAGACCAGAGCGACCAGTCGAGCGAGACGATGCTGGCCGAGCTGATCCGCGAGCAGGTGCTCAACCGCACCCGCGAGGAGGTCCCGCACTCGGTCGAGGTCGACGTCAAGGAGATCGCCCCCCGCGAGGACGGCCTCGTCGTCGTCGCGGCCGAGGCCTGGGTCGAGACCGAGTCGCAGAAGGGGATCCTGATCGGGAAGGGCGGTCGCAAGGTCGAAGAGATCGGAATGGCCGCGCGCAGCTCGCTCGAAGCCGAGCTGGGGGCCAAGGTCCACCTCGAGTTGCAGATCCGCGTGCGCAGTCACTGGCGCCGCGACGAGGATCTGCTCGATCGCTTGGGCATTGAGTAGGGAGAGGCGGTGGGGATGTCCTCGCCCCGACAATCGCCGGTCCTAGGGACCGGCGATTTGAGTATCCGCCGGTTCGAGGACATCCCCACCGCCTCTCCGCAGCGCTGGCATACGATGGGGCGATGTTCGAGTTGGTGACATTCGATGCGCAGGGCTTGGTCCCGTGCGTGGCGCAGGACGCTGAGAGTGGGGAGGTGCTGACCCTTGCCTATGCGAATGAGGAGGCGCTGCGGCTTTCGGTGGAGACCGGGGAAGTTCACTTCTTCAGTCGTTCCCGCAGCCAGATCTGGAGGAAAGGCGAAGAGTCGGGAAATGTTCTGCGACTGAAGCAGCTGCGGGTCGACTGCGACGGGGATGCGGTCGTCGCTCTGGTCGAGCCGAGCGGGCCGGCCTGCCACACGGGGGAGCGGTCCTGCTTTTACCGTGAGCTGGAGGGCGGCACCGAGCCGGCGCCGGTCGCGCACGAGGCGCTGGCGGCGCTGCAGCGGACCCTGCGCAGCCGCGCCGCCGAGCGGCCCGCAGGCAGCTACACGGTGGAGCTGCTCGACGACCCGAAGCTGATCGGGGAAAAGGTCGAGGAGGAGGCGGAGGAGGTCGCGCGCGCGGCGCGCGAGGAGAGCGACGAGCGCGTCGCCGAAGAGGCCGCCGACCTGCTCTACCACCTCAGCGTCCTGCTCGCCTCGCGCGAGGTCTCGCAGGCTGCGGTGATGGAGGTGCTCAATGGCCGTCGCATCTGACGCCGCCGAGTTGCGGATCGAGCCGGACCTCGACGAGGCCCGCCAGCTCGCCGCGCAGGGCAACGTCGTGCCCGTGCGGACAACCTATGTCGACGACTGCGAGACGCCGGTCTCGGCCTTCCTCAAGCTGCGCGCGGGCGAGCCCGAGGGGGCGCCCTGTTTCCTGCTCGAGTCGGCTGAGCAAGGCCAGGTCGGCCGCTACTCGTTCGTCGGCATCCGGCCGCGCTCGGTGCTGCGCTGGAACGACGGGGTGCTGAGCGAGACAGGGGGCGAGGAGCGCGAGGCGCCCGACCCCTATGCCGCCGCGGCGGAGAGCCTCGGCCGCTTCCAGCTCGCCCCGGTCGAGGGGCTGCCGCCGTTCGCCGGCGGCGCCGTCGGCTTCTTCGGCTACGACTTGGTGCGCACGGTCGAGCCGCTCGGTGAGCCCAATCCCGACCCGCTCGGATTGCCGGACATGGCGCTGATGATCACCGACGTCTTGCTCGTCTTCGACCACCTGCGCCACGAGCTGACGATCATGTCCTGCGCCTTTGCCGACGACGAGGGCGGCATCGACGCCGCCCACGAGCGCGCTGTGGCGACGATCGGCGAGGTGCGCGAGCGCCTGCGCGGCGTCGTGCCGGCGCCGGAGCACCCGACCGTCACGCAGCCGCCGACGTTCGAGTCGAACATAACGCGCGAGGAGTTCGAAGCGATGGTCGCCCGAATCATCGAGTACGTCCACGCCGGTGACGCGTTCCAGGTCGTCCCCTCGCAGCGCTTCTCCGCGCCGGCGCCGGTCGAGGCCTTCTCGGTCTACCGCGGCCTGCGTGCGGTCAACCCCTCGCCCTACATGTACTTCCTCGAGTTCGGTGACTTCCAGATCGCCGGCGCCTCTCCCGAGCCGCTGGTCAAGGTCAGCGGGCGGCGGGTCGAGACGCGGCCGATCGCCGGCACCTCGCCGCGCGGTCGCAGCGAGGAGGACGACCGCCGTCTCGCCGAGCGGCTCGTCAACGACCCCAAGGAGCGGGCCGAGCACGTGATGCTGGTCGACCTCGGCCGCAACGACCTCGGCCGCGTCTGCGAGTACGGCTCGGTCTCCGTCGACGAGCTGATGGCGGTCGAGACCTACTCGCACGTGCTGCACATCGTCAGCCAGGTCTCGGGGACCCTGCGCGAGGGCGTGACGGCGATGGACGTGGTCCGCTCGGCGCTGCCGGTGGGGACGCTCTCCGGCGCGCCGAAGGTGCGCGCGATGCAGATCATCGACGAGCTCGAGACGGTCAAGCGCTGCTCCTACGGCGGCGCGATCGGCTACCTCTCCTGGGACGGCGACCTCGACACGGCGATCCACATCCGCACGGTCGTCGCCAAGGACGGGCAGATCCACGTCCAGGCCGGCGGCGGCACCGTCGCCGACGCCCAGCCTGCCTACGAGTACAACGAGTCGGTCAACAAGGCCAAGGCGGTCTTCCGCGCGGTCGAGCTGGCCTGCGAGCAACCGGATTGGGCGTAGCGATGAAGGTCCTCGTGATCGACAACTACGACAGCTTCACCTACAACCTCGTCCAGTACCTGGGTGAGCTCGGGGCGGAGATCGAAGTCGTGCGCAACGACCGCGCCGAGGTCGGCGAGCTGCTCGGCCGCGGCGCTGAGCGCCTCGTCGTCTCGCCCGGCCCCTGCACCCCGGCCGAGGCCGGGATCTCGGTCGAGGCGATCCGCCGCTTCGCCGAAGCGCGGACGCCGGTGCTCGGCGTCTGCCTCGGCCACCAATCGCTGGTCGAGGCCTTCGGTGGCCGCACCGTGCAAGGGGAGCCAATCCACGGCAAGGACGCCGAGATCGAGCACGACGGCAGATCGGTCTACGCCGGCCTGCCGACACCGCTGGTGGCGGGCCGCTACCACTCGCTCGTCGCCGATCCGGAGCTGCCGGCCGAGCTCGAGCTAAGCGCCA
>DATFLZ010000173.1:0-9792 GCA_035267205.1 Solirubrobacterales bacterium
CTCTTCCTCCTCGCCGGCGGGGTCGACGCCGCGCGCGGCCAGCGCGGCCGCGCGCTCCGGTGCCCGCCCGGCCCAATCGCGCAGGCGGCGCAGGTGCCTGCCCTGTTGAAAGGTCAGGAACACCAGCACGGCCAGGCCCGCGAAAGCGAGAAAGCCGAGGAGCGCGCCGATCTCCTCGAAGGAACTCATGATCAGCGCGGGATGTTAGTGCGGAGCGAGGGCCGAACCAGCCCCCGCGGTCGAGGACGGACCGGCGGGATCAGCGCTGGATCCGCTCGGCCGGGGCGCCGGGTTCGGTCACGGCCGCCACGCCCGTCGCCGCCTCGATGACCTGGGCGGCGAGGTTGGTCTCGTCTCCGCCGCCCAGCAGCGCATCGATGCGGGCGAGGAGTCCGTCGACGTCGTCGGCGGAGATCGGATCCTCGCGCACCGCCCGCATGATCCGCGACGCCGGGGTAGGGGTGGACCGCTCGCCGGTGGCGAAGAGCTGCTCATGGAGCTGCTCGCCTGGACGCGGCCCAGTGAACTCGATGGGGATGTCGGTCTCCGGCTCGTAGCCGGCGAGGCGGATCATGTTCTTGGCGAGATCGACGATCTTCACGGGCTCGCCCATCTCCAGCACGAAGATCTCGCCGGTCGCCTCGCCGAGGTCCGCGGCCCGGATCACGAGCTGGACCGCCTCGGGAATCGTCATGAAGTACCGGGTCATCTCCGGGTGGGTGACCGTCACCGGGCCACCCCGCTCGATCTGGCGGCGGAAGATCGGGACCACGCTCCCCGAGGAGGCGAGCACGTTGCCGAATCGCACGGCGACGAAGCGCGTCGCCGGGTAGCGCTCACCGGCCGCGGCCACGATCCACTCGGCCATCGCCTTCGAGGCGCCCATCACGGTGCGGGGGTCGACCGCCTTGTCGGTGGAGATCAGCACGAAGCGCTCGGCACCCGCCGCGGCGGCCGTCTCGGCGGTCACCCGGGTCGCCAGGGCGTTGTTGCGGACCGCCTCCAGGGGGTTCGCCTCCATCAGGGGCACGTGCTTGTAGGCGGCGGCGTGGAAGATGACCTCCGGCTTGAAGCGCTGCATCACCTCGAGCATCCGGTCGGCCTCCTTGCAGTCGGCGAGCACCGACTCGACCCTGCTGAAGTGCCACTCGCTGACCAGCTCGCGGTCCACCTGGAAGAGGTTGTCCTCCGCGTGGTCGACGAGCACCAGCAGCCGCGGGCGGACGCGGGCGATCTGGCGGCAGAGCTCGGAGCCGATCGAGCCGCCCGCGCCGGTGACGAGCACGATGCGGTCGCGGAGGTAGCCGCCGAAGGTGTCGAGCTCCTCGATGATCGGCTCGCGGCCGAGCACATCCTCGACCTGAACCTCGCGCACCTGGCGCGTGAGCTGCACCCCACCGCGGAGCAGCTCGAACACGGTGGGGAGGGTCCGGACCTGGATCTCGCGGTCGCGGCAGGCCGAGACGACCTTGCCCCGAAGCGCTCCCGGGGCCGACGGGATCGCGATGATCACCTCGTCGGGCTCGAGCTCGTCGAGGATCTCGTTCATCCGCTCGGTCGGCCCGAGCACCTTGAGGCCGGCCGCCGGCCTCGTCCCCTGCTTGTTGGGATCGTCGTCGACGAAGCCGACGGGCGTCCCGAGGCTCGGGTTGAGCAGGAGCTCGCGGACGACCATCTGCCCGCCGGATCCGGCGCCGACGATCAGGACCGATCCCGCCCCGCCCCGGCCGCGGCGGCGGAGGGGCAGCTCCTCGCGGATGAAGTGGGCGAGCGCCCGGGCGGCGACCAGGAGGCCGACCGTGAACAGGAAGTCGAGGATCAGTACCGAGCGCGGGATGTTGGTGTCGCCGAACGGCTGGGCGAGCGTGAAGACCGCGAGGATCAGCACGCTCGCCGCGGCGGCGGCGCGGACGATCGCCCAGGAGTCGCCGAGGTTGAAGTAGCGCCACCACTTCTGGTGCAGCCCCATCAGGGAGAACAGCAGCGCCTGCCCGATCGCGACGAGGAAGATCGAGTCCCAGAGCATCGTCGAGTAGCGCTCCGGCATCCCGGTGCGCGTGTCGAAGAAGCGGAGCTCGAACGCGAGGTAGAAGGCCAGCGCGGCCAGCACCGCGTCCGCCGCGATCTGGAGCGCTCGGTGGCGGACCACCGGCGAGCGGAGACGGTCCATGGGCACAGGGTAGAGTCTCCCGCAAGGCACGTGCGCCGCCGACGGGACGCCTACAAGTCGGCCACCGGCCGCCCGGGCCACTGCAGCGATGAACGATCGGACCGCCGAGAAGCCCTGCCCGGACGCCCCGCGCGAATGAGCGCGGCGGACGCGAGGCTCGAGGCCGGGCAGGCGGCGATCCTCGGTGCCGTGCAGGGCCCGACGGAGCTGCTGCCGGTCTCGAGCTCGGCCCATCTGCGCCTGGTTCCCTGGCTGGCCGGCTGGAACCACGAGGGCCTCGACCCCGAGCACCGCAAGGCGTTCGAGGTCGCCGTCCACGGGGGCGCCGCGGCGGCGCTGCTGATCGGCCAGCGCCGCCTGATCGTGGGCGAGCTTCGCGAGCTCGACGCCCGGCGGCTCGCCGTGATCGCGCTCAGCTTCGTCCCTCCCGCGATCGCCGGGCTCGCGTTCGAGCGACAGATCGAGCGCCGGCTGGGCGGGCCGGTCGGGATCGCCGCCGGGCTGGCTCTGGGCGCGGCCGCGATGCTGGCCGCCGACCGGTGCCCGCGGGAGCGCGGGCGCGGCGACGCCACCGCCGCCGACGGACTGGCGCTCGGCTTCGCGCAGGCGGCGGCGCTCGCCCCCGGCGTCTCGCGCAACGGCGCGACCCTGATCGTGGCCCGCTGGCGCCGCTTCACCCGGGCGCAGGCCAACCTGCTCTCGCGCACGATCGCCCTGCCGGTGATCGCCGGGGCGGCGGTATTGAAGTGGGAGCGACTGCGCCGCCGCGGCGTCGATCCTGACCTCCGGCGGCCCCTTGCGATCGGCACCCTTGCCGCCTTCCTCTCCACCCTCGCCTCCCAAGGTCTGATCAAGCTGATCGAGCGCGACCGTGCCCTCTGGCCCTACGCCGCCTACCGGCTGGGACTGGCGGCCGCGGTGATGCGACGGGTGGGCCGTGCCCGGGCGCCTTCGGGACCGGCCGATCCGGTTGAATCCGAACGGTGAGCGCGGACGAGTCAAAGCAGGGTGCCTACGAGGCGGCGGGGGTGAGCCAGACGGCGGCGGACTCCGCGGTCGAGGCGCTGCTGCGGTCGCTGTCGCGGATCGAGACCGGCAAGCCGTCCCGCGTGGTCCCCCTCCCCGGCCACTACGCCAGCGTCCTCCGGCTCGATGCGGAGCGTGGGATCGCCTTCGGCTCCGACGGCGTCGGCACCAAGATGGTGCTGGCCGAGCGCATGGGCCGGTTCGAGACGATCGGGATCGACTGCATCGCGATGTGCGTGAACGACCTCGTCTGCGTCGGCGCGGAGCCGATCGCGCTGGTCGACACGATCCTCTGCAGCGACGCCGATGCCGAGGTGATCGGGGCGATCGGAGAGGGGCTCCGCGAGGGCGCTGAGCAGGCGGGGATCGAGATCCCGGGCGGCGAGATCGCCCAGGTCGGCGACGTGGTCACCGGCTGGGAGCTCTCCGGAGCCGCCATCGGGCTGGTCGATGTCGACGGGATCGTCCGCGGCGACCGGATCGAGGCCGGCGACGCCCTGATCGGCCTCCCCTCGTCCGGCCTGCATTCCAACGGCTACACGCTCGCGCGCAAGGCCCTGGCCGAGATCCCGCTCGACGACACCCGTCTCGGCCTCCCGCTCGGCGAGGTGCTGATCGAGCCCACCGTGATCTACGTGCGGGCGGCCCTCGATCTGCTCGGCTCCGACGTGGACGTCCGCGGCCTCGCCCACATCACCGGCGACGGGCTCAACAACCTCCTCCGGCTCTCCCGGGAGGTCGGGTACACGATCGAGGATCCGCTCCCCGCCCAGCCCGTGTTCGAGCTGATCGCCGAGGTCGGCGGCGTGGACGAGGAGGAGATGCACGAGGTCTTCAACATGGGGCTCGGCTTCGTCGCCGTGGTGCCCGAGGCCGACGCCGAGCAGGCGGCGGCGCTGCTGGCCGAGCGCCACCCCGGGAGCCGGCGAATCGGGACCGTAACCGCTGACGCGGGCGCGGTGGTACGGAACGGGCCCGACTAGCCCGAGCGCGCCGGGCTCTCCTCGCTCCGGCGCCTCCCGGCGGCGGCGATCGGCCATCATTGGCGCCGTGTCGAGACCGAGACCCCGCAACGCCGCGTGCGCTCCCGCCGGCGGTCCACCCGCGCCTTGGGGCAGGATCGAAAATACTCTGGCCGATGATCCGTTCTCGCCAGATCCCACCAGGACGCGGTAGCTGAACCGATGTCGATGATCGGCACGCAGCTCTCGGGGCGCTACCGACTCGAGTCCAAGCTCGGCAGCGGCGGCATGTCCACCGTCTACCTGGCGACCGACGAGACCCTCTTCCGCCAGGTCGCGATCAAGGTGATGCACCGCGAGATCTCCGACCAGGAGGACCAGCTCGAGCGGTTCCGCCGGGAGGCGCGTGCGGCCGCGTCGCTCTCGCACCCCAACCTCGTCGGCGTGATCGACGCCGGGCAGGACGAGGGCCACCCCTACATCGTCTTCGAGTACGTGACCGGCTCGACGCTGAAGGCGCGGATCGACGAGAGCGGCGAGCTCGGGCTGGACGAGGCGACCGCCTACGCGATCGAGATCGGCCGCGGGCTGGCCTGCGCGCACGCCGCAAAGCTCATCCACAGGGACGTGAAGCCGCAGAACGTCCTTATCGATGCCGAGGGCCGCGCGAAGATCACCGACTTCGGGATTGCCCGCTCCCTCGAGGTCCACGGGCTGACCGCGACCGGGCGCGTGCTGGGAACCACCGACTACGTCTCCCCGGAGCAGGCCATGGGCAAGGAGGTGGACGCGCGGACCGACATCTACTCGCTCGGCATCGTGCTCTACGAGATGCTCACCGGCGACGTGCCGTTCCACGCTGAGACGCAGGTCGGGGTGGCGATGAAGCACGTCAACGACGCCGTCCCCGACGTCCAGCGCAAGCGCCCGGAGACGTCCGCGGCTCTGGCGGCGGCGCTCGAGCGATCCGTGGCGAAGGACCCCGAGGACCGCTACCTGAGCATGAACCTGTTCCTCGCGGATCTCGAGTCCGCGCTGGAGGTCGAGGTCGTCCGCGCGGGCCATTCGACCGGCGAGGCGACCACGGTGCTCGACTCCGTTCCCCGCAAGCGGCGGAAGCTGCTCACCAAGCGGCGGATCTCGTGGGCGACGGCGCTGCTGCTGATCGCCGCCGCGGCGGCCGCGATCGCGATCGCGGCGCTGACCGGCGACGACGGGCCGGCGCGAGATGTACCCGCGGAGGCGGCCGGCGGCGGCGATCAGATCGAGATCGTGGCCACCGACGATTTCGACCCGCTCCCGGACGGCGACGAGGAGGAGCGCAGCGATCTGCTCGGCAACACGACCGACGGGAACCCGAGGGGGACCGCCTGGACCACGGAGACCTACGACACGGCCGATCACTCGGGGCTCAAGGACGGCGTCGGCCTGATCCTCGACACCGGCTCGGAGACGACCCCGACCGAGCTGTCGATCCAGACGCCGGAGCCGGGCTGGGAGGTCGAGATCTATGGGTCCTCGGACGACCCGTCGCCCAGCGAGCTCTCCGGTTGGGGCAATCCGCTGGCAGGCCCGGTCACGATCGAGAACAAGGAGGACACCGTCGCCCTCCGCGCCACGAGCGAACACCGCTACTTCCTGCTCTGGATCACCTCGCTCGCGGCCGCCGTCGACGACCCGGGGCGGTTCCGGGTCGAGGTCAGCGACGTCGCGCTCAGCAACTGACCCGGCTCGGGTTCTTTAGAACCTGTAGCCGCGCTCGCGCGCGTGGCGCTCGACGCCGAGCCTGACCAGGCGATCGCAGAGCTCCGCGTAGGGGATCCCGGTCGCCTCGAACAGCTTCCCGTAGACGCTCGTCTCGGTGAAGCCGGGGATGGTGTTGATCTCGTTGACGAGGACATCACCGCTCTCGGTCACGAAGAAGTCGCAGCGGGCGAGGCCGGTGCAGTCACACGCCTCGAACACCTCGACCGCCAGCGAGCGAACCCGCTGGGTCGCCTCCTCGCCGATCGGAGCCGGGACTACGAGCTCCATCCCCCCGGCCTCGTACTTGGCCTCGAAGTCGTACCAATCTGCGTGGGCGACGATCTCGCCCGGCAGCGACGCCTCCGGCTGCTCGTTGCCCAGCACCGAGCACTCGACCTCGCGACCCTCGCCATGCGCCTCGACGATCACGCGCGGATCGAACCGCGCCGCCTCGGCCACCGCGGCGTCGAGCTCGCCCTCGCTCCCGACCTTCGTGATCCCGACGCTCGAGCCCAGGCGCGAGGGCTTGACCCACACCGGCCAGCCGAAGCTCGTGGCCGCAGCGCGCCAGTCCGGTCCCCCGGCCTGGCAGAAGTCGACCTGGGGGATCCCGCGTTCGGTCAGCAGGCGCTTGCAGGTGAGCTTGTCGATCGTGGTGGCGGCGGCGAGCACGCCCGGGCCGGCGTACGGCACGTCGAGGCACTCGAGCATCCCCTGCACCGTCCCGTCCTCCCCGAACGGCCCGTGCAGAACCGGGAAGGCGACGTCGCAGCCGAGCAGACCGGCCGCCGGTGTCACCGAGAGCTGCTCGCCGTCAGGCCCGAGCCAGCGCCCGTCGCGCTCGATCCGCACCTCGCTCACGTCGTGGCCGGCCTCCCGTAGTCCCGCCGCGACCGAGGCGCCGGAGCGCAGCGAGATCTCGTGCTCGCTCGAGCGGCCGCCGCTGATCACGGCGACCTTCATCCGGAGCCTGCCGGCTTCGCCTCGTCCCCGGGATCGTCGCCGGCTCCCGTGCCGGTCGACGGCGTGAACTCCCCGACGACCAGCCGAACAGTGTCGCCCGGACTGAGCCGCGAGTTCGGGCCGGGCTCCTGCTCGAGCACGATCCCGTCGTCGGACTCGTCGTCCACCGACTGGGTGCGGATGCTGACCCGCAGGTCGAGGTTCTCGATCTGCCGCTCGGCCCGGCCCTGGGTTTCGCCGATGTAGTTGTCGAGCGTGATCGAGCCGGCGCCCGTCGAGTAGACGATCGTGACCTGCGAGCCGTCCTCCTTGGCAGTTCCCGCTCCCGGGATCTGCCGGATCACCTCGTTCTCGGGCTCGTCGGAGTCCTCGGCGCTCTGGCTGACGAAGAAGCCCGCGTCCTCGAGTGTCTGCTTGGCCTCGAAGCGATCGAGCCCGACGACGGACGGCACGGAGACCTGATCGCTGCCCTCCGAGACAACCAGCGTGACGGTCTGACCGGGGGCGAAATCGACACCCTCAGTGGGGTTGCTGCTGATTACGACACCGGCGGCTACCGAGTCGTCGGACTGCTCGGTGACCTGGACCTCGAAGCCCGCCTTGCGCAGCCGCCGGCGCGCCTTGTTGAGCTTGACGCCGACGACCTTGGGGATCGCCACCGGCTCCGGGCCGAGGCTGACCTGGAGGGTCACGGTGGAGCCCTCGTCGGCCATGCCGCCCGCTTCCGGGTCCTGCTCGAGCACGGTGTCCTCCGGCTGTTGGTTGGGAATCGAGTCGATGTCCACCTTGAAACCGGCCCGCTCGAGCCTCAGCGTCGCCGTCGTCCGGTCCTCGCCGGTCACGCCCGGCACCCGTACCTGGTCGTCCCCCTTGAAGACGAAGAACCAAAGGAGTGCGGCGATCAGCAGGAGCAGCGCGGCAGCGCCGGCGATCCACCACCACTTGCGGTCGCGGGGGTCCTCCTCGATCGGGGGAGTGAACGCGGCGTAGCGCTCGGTGTGCCCGGCCACCTCGGGGTTGGCCTCGGCGGCGTCGAGCGCGGCGTGCATCTCGGCCGCGGACTGGTAGCGGTTCGCCGGGTCCTTGGCGAGGGCCCGGAGCACGACCGAGTCGAGCGCAGGGGGAACCTGAGGATTGATGCTGCTCGGCGGCGGCGGGCTCTCGGAGACCTGCTTCATCGCGATCGCGACCGGGCTGTCCCCGTCGAAGGGAACCCGGCCGGTGAGCATCTCGAACAGCATCACGCCGATCGAGTAGACGTCGGAGGAGGCGGTCACCTCCATTCCCTGCGCCTGCTCGGGGCTCAGGTACTGGGCCGTGCCCATCACCGATCCGGTCTGGGTGATCTCCGAGCCACCGGCGCTCGCGATCCCGAAGTCGGTCACGCGGATCCGACCCGAGCGGTCGATCAGCACGTTGAGCGGCTTCAGGTCCCGGTGCACGATGTTGCGCTCGTGGGCGAACTCGGCCGCCGACAGCACCTGTCTGGTCACCTCCACGGCCTCGGGGATCGTCAGGCCGCGCTCGATCAGCTCCTTGAGCGAGGAGCCGTCGATGTACTCCATCGCGATGTAGTAGGTGTCCTCGAGCTCGCCGCGGTCGAAGACGCCGACGACGTTCGGGTGCTGGAGGCCGGCGGCCGACGAGGCCTCGCGGCGAAACCGCTCGACGAACTCGGTGTCCCGGGCGAAGTTCTCGTGGAGCACCTTGAGCGCGACCTCGCGGCCGAGCTGGGAGTCGTTGGCACACCAGACATCGGCCATCCCGCCCGAGCCGAGCCGGCGGGTGAGCGTGTAGCGCCCATCGAGTGTCAGTCCCTCTTGAAGTCTCATCGCAGCATGGATCCTGGTTCTAAGTTGGCTATCCGCCGAGCAGCTCCTCCGCGACAGCCGTCGCGATTGGGCCGGCCACCGTGCCACCGAAGCAGCCCTGGCAGCTCTCGACCGTGGCGGCGATCGCGATCTGCGGATCGTCGGCGGGGGCGAACATCATGAACCAGGCCTGGTTCAGGCCCTGGAGATCGCGCTCGGCGGTGCCGGTCTTGCCGGCGAACACGTCGGTCCCGGTGATGTTCAGGTTCGACGCCGTGCCCTCCTGGGTGACGTTGGTCATCATCTCGGTCAGCTCCGCCGCGGTCTCGGGGGCGATCACCTGGCGCACCTCGTCGGGGTCGAGCTCATCGGTGACGCGCCCATCCGGGTCGGTGACGTCCTGGAGGAAGGTCGGCTCCATGAGCTTGCCGCCGTTCGCGACCGTGGCGGCGATCATCGCGATCTGGATCGGGGTCGCCTGCATCTGCCCCTCCGCACCGCCCTGGCCGATCGCAACGCGGCCTACGTCGAAGCCGGACCGCGTCAGCCGGCCGTTGGTCTTGCGAGGGCCCGAGGCGGTCATCTGCTGATCGGGGTAGTCGAGCGGTGGCAGCTTGAAGAACCCGAAGCGCTCCATGTACTCGACCATCGTGTCCTCGCCGAGGTCCTCCGCGACCTGGGCCCAGGCGGTGTTGACCGAGTTGGTCAGCGCGTCGGTCAGGGTGATCTGCGACTGGCTGAAGTTGCCGGAGTTCTGGAGTGGCACGCCGGAGATCTCGACGCCGTCCGTACCGTCGACCACGCTGTCGGGCTCGAAGTCGCCGGAGTCCAGGGCTGCGGCGGCGGTCACGACCTTCATCGTCGAGCCGGGTGCGTAGCGCCCCTGGGTGGTGCGGTTGAGAAGCACGGAGTCGGCGCCGTCGGGCAGGTTGTTGAACTCGTCGAGCCGAGCGGGGATCTCGTTCGGGTCGTACCCGGGCGTCGACACCATTGCCCGCACGGCACCCGTCTTCGGCTCCAGCGCGACGAGCGCGCCGGGGCCCTGGGCGTTGAGCAGGCTCGTCGCGAGCCGCTGCGCTCCCGCGTCGACCGTGACGGTCAGATCGCTGCCCTC
>DATFLZ010000174.1:0-5008 GCA_035267205.1 Solirubrobacterales bacterium
CGCCGAGGGCCTGCGCGTGGTCACCCTGCTCCTCCATGCCTACATGCCTGAGACGACCGCCCGCCTGCTGGCGGCGCTCGGCGAGAGCGATCGTGGGCTGCACGAGTTCGGCTCGCGGCCCGGTGGCGCGAGGATCGAGAAGCTGCCGCCGCTGTTCCCCAAGCTAGATGCCTGAGCGGGTCGCGGGGGAGGGGGCGCCGGCGCTCTCGGTGCGCGGGCTCGGCAAGCGCTACGGGCGCGGCAACGTCGCCCTCGACGGGGTCGACCTGACGGTCGAGGGCGGGGAGCTCGTCGGGCTGCTTGGGCCGAACGGCGCCGGGAAGTCGACGTTGACCAAGATCGCCTGCGGCCTGGTTGCCCCCAGCGAGGGCGGCGTGAGCGTCAACGGGTCTGCCGCCGGCAGCCTCTCCGCGCGCGCTTCGATCGGCTACCTGGCCGAGCTCTTCCGATTCCCCGTGTGGCTCACCGCGGGCGAGCTCCTCGAGCTGCATCAGCAGTTGGCGAGCTCACCCGGGGGACGGCGCGAGCGCGAGGAGCTGCTCGAGCTCGTCGGTCTCGCGGAGGCCGTCCACGTGCCGACCGGGGAGATGTCGAAGGGGATGCAGCAGCGCCTCGGGATCGCCCAGGCTCTGGTCGGTTCGCCGCAGCTGCTCTTGCTCGATGAGCCCACGAGCGCCCTCGATCCCGCCGGCCGCCGGCTCGTCCGCGAGCTGCTGATCGAGCTGCGCGGCCGCGGTATCGCGGTGCTGCTCAACTCCCACCTCCTCGGCGAGGTCGAGCGGATCTGCGACAGCGTCACGATCATCGATCGGGGCCGCGTGGTCGCGGCGGGCGGCGCCCACGAGCTGGGAGGCGCCGGCGGGGTCGAGATCGAGACGGCGAGCGGCGTGCGGCGCGTCGAGAACGTCGAGCGCTCCGCGATTCCCGGGATCGTGCGGGAGCTCGTCGCCGCCGGCGAGTCGATCTACGCGGTGCGCGAGACCGGCTCCACGCTCGAGGACGCCTACCTGGCGGCGGTGGCGGAGGACCACGGGACCGACGGAGCCCCGTCGCGATGAGCGCCGCCTCCCGGCAGGCCGCGCCCGGCGGTGACGGCGGCATCGGCGCACAGGCGCGGCTCGGCTCCGTGATCGCTCGCTACGCCGTCCGCGAGAGCCTGCGCCGCCGGGTCCTACCGGTCGTCGGTGCGCTGACCGCGGCCTTCCTCGTGTTCTATGCGCTTGGCGCCCATTTCGCCTTTCGCGAGCTGGGCGAGCTCGAGACGACTTCTCCGTCGGGCTTCGTCGACATCGACGACCGCGCGCTCGCCGGCGCGACGCTGACCGGCCTGGCGATGTTCGCGACGCTGTTCCTGGGTGCTGTGCTGGCCACGTTCCTGACGCTCGGGGTGGTCCGCGGTGACTCCGAGACCGGCCTCCTGCAGCCGCTTCTGGCCAGGCCGGTGGCGCGCGGCACGATCCTCGTCGCCCGCGCGATCGCCGCTGCCGCGATCGCCGCGGCGTACGTGCTCGCTGTCTTCGCCGTCTCGGTCGCGATCACCCATCTCACCGGTGACTACACGCCGGACCAACTGCTCACCGCCGGCCTGCAGCTCGCCGCCGCGGTGGTGGTGATCACCTGCATCTCGGTGCTCGTCTCGGTCTTCACATCCTCGACCGCGCAGGGGATCACCGTGTTGATGCTGTTCGGCGCCGGGCTCACGGCGGGCCTGCTCGGCCAGATCGGCGATGCGCTCGAGTCGGCGACCCTGATCGACATCTCCGAGTGGATGAGCTGGATGCTGCCGTTCGAGGCGCTCTACCAGGACGCTCTCTACGCACTGACGGCGGAGACGAGCGGAGTGACCGGCTTCCTGCTCAGCCTCGGGCCGTTCGGCGGCGCGCGCGATACCGGGATCGTCCTCGACCTGTTCGCGCTCCTCTATTGCGCCGGGCTGCTCGGCCTCGCGACCGCGGCGTTCATGCGGCGCGACCTCTAGTCCGATTCTGGCGTCGGTAATCTGGCCAGCCCGCAACACGCGCCGCCCCGCCGGGTTTAGAGTTGGGGGCGAACGAGGAGGTTGAGCGTGGGCGAGAGAGCAACGAGATGGGTATGGGCCGGGCTGGTGGTTGCGCTGGCGGCGCTCGTCGTCCCGGCTGCGGCCAGCGGCGCCGTGCGCCACGCCGCCCCCGGCGGCAGCGGCCCGGCGGCGTCCTGCCCTGCGGCCAATCCGTGTGAGATCGAGGCCGCGATCGAGGATCCGAGCGTCGCCGACGGCGATCACATCGTCCTCGCGGACGGCGACTACAACCTGACCGAAACGCTCACGGTCGCCGGCGAGATCACCGTGCGCGGCCGGAACCCCGGCTTCAGCGGCGCGAGGATCATCAGCAACGCCGACCCGGCGATCTTCATGATCACGCCTGGAGCCACGGTGCGGGACCTCACGCTGATCAAGAACGAGGACAAGGGCCAGGGCTTTCTGATCGCCAACGGCACGCTCGATCGCGCGCAGGTGATCGCGCCGACCTCGAACGCGTGTGAGCTGGGCAGCGCGGACGCCGGCAACGCGCGGATCCGCAACACGGTCTGCAGCGCCGGGGGCGAGGCGGCGGTGCTCAGCGAGCAGGACGGGCCCGGCCTCGAGTTCGGGATCCTCGAAAACGTCACCGCCCACTCGTTTACGAACCAGACGGTGGCGATCCTCGCGCGCGGCCTCAACAACGGCCAGGTCCAGCTCACGGGGCGCAACACAATCGCCCTCAGCGGCACCAGCGGGCCGGGCTTCGACATCCTCGCCGACGATGAGGCGGGCGGTAGCTCCGCAGATGTGACCATGTCCAACTCCGCCTATGACTACGTCGCGAATGGGTTCAACTCTTCGGTGACGCCGATCGCCTCGGGCACCAATATCGGCGGCAACGTCGCGCTCGTGGACCCGGGCGGCCGCGACTTCCGGCAGCTGCCGAACTCGGGAACGCTCGACGCGGGCGCGCCTCCGGCCGGGATCGGCCCCGTGGACTTCGCCGGGGACGCGCGGATCCAGGGCTCGGCAATCGACATCGGGGCCGACGAGGCGGTCGACCGCGACCGGATCCTGAAGCTGTTGGGCAAGCGGGTGAAGGCGAAGCGCAAGCTCCGCTTCAAGGGCCGCTGCCAGGACGCCGCGTGCGAGATCTCCGGCAAGGCCGTGATCAAGGCGAAGGGCAAGAAGAAGAAGACGCGGAAGCTGCGCTCAGCCGGCGCGGCCGCCGGGTCCAAGGCCAAGATCACGGTCAAGGTGCCCAAGAGGCTCGCCAAGCGCCTCAAGCGCAAGGGCGGCCGGGTCACGCTCCGGGCCACGGGAACCGACACCGCGGGCTTCATCGATCGCGAGAGCAAGCGCTACCTGGTCAAGAAGCGCAAGCGCTGAGCTGCGCGACCGCCCATCCGCGGTCAGCGGTCGAGCGGGCGCTCCGGCTGGATCCCGGCGCTGGCGATCGTCCCGGCGAGCATCTCGTAGTGCCCGGCGAGCATGCACAGCTCGATCAGCTCGGTGTGGGAAAGAAACTCGCTGAGGCGCGCCCAGGTGCCGTCGCTGATCAGGCGATCGGTGTGGAGCTCGTCGGTGGCTCGCAGGAGCGCCGCCTGGCGCTCGCTCCACCCGTTCGCATCGGGGCCTTCCTGGACCCGGTCGATGTCGGATCGGCTGAGCCCTGCCTTGGCACCGATCCGCACGTGGTGGTCCCACTCGTACCGGCAGCGGTTGAGCTCGGCGACGCGCAGGATCACGAGCTCGGTGTCCACCCGGGGCAGCGATCCGCCCGGCATGAGCCTTCCCGCGAACAAGAGCCAGGGGACGAACAGCCTGCCGTGGCGGGCGAGCGTCGTGAGGATGTTGGGCGCCGTCCCGCCGAACCCGCGCCCGGCCAGCTTCAGGATCGGCCGGACCAGGAAGTGGAGCTCGTCGTCGCGGGCGGGCGGGATTCGCGGGCGGTCGGCCTCGCGCCAGCGGCTGCCGGGGGCCTCGCTCTCGGACTGTCGCTCACTGGTCATCGTGGGCTCTGAGCATAATCTGCGGCGATGATCGACAGTCACGCCCATCTCGGTTCCTGCGAGCCCCCCGATGCGGAGCTCGTCGCCGCGGCGCTGGCGGCCGGCGTCGAGCGGATCCTCACGGTCGGCATGGACGAGGAGTCGAACGCGGCCGCGATCGAGAAGGCGCGTGAGCATGACGGCGTCTTCGCAGCGGTGGGACGCCACCCGAACGCGGCCGAGGGCTTCGACGACGAGGCCGCCGCTTCGATCCGCCGGCTCGCGGCCGACCCGGACGTCCGGGCAGTCGGCGAGACCGGCCTCGACTACTACCGGGACGGCGCGCCGCGGGCCGACCAGGTGCGCGCCTTCGAGGCACAGATCGCAATCGCGCGGGGCGTCGGCAAGCCGCTGATCATCCACATGCGCGATGCGGCCGGCCCGGGCGGCGGGCGTGCGGTGTCCGACTGCTTCGAGCTGCTCGCTGCGGAGGCAGACGGCGTCGACGTGATCCTGCACTGCTTCAGCGCGGGGCCCGATGAGGCACGTACGGCGGCACGCCACGGCTGGTACGTGTCCTTTGCCGGCAACGTCACCTACCCGAAGGCCCAGATCCTGCGTGACGCCGCTGCCGAGGTCCCGGACTCGCTGCTGCTGGTCGAGACCGACAGCCCCTACCTCTCGCCGCAGCCGGTGCGCGGACAGCGGAATCAGCCCGCACACGTCGTCCACACGGCTGCAGTGGTCGCCGAGGCACGCGGTGCCGACCCCGCGGCCCAGGAGGCGGCGATCGAGGCCAACGCCGCCCGTCTTTTCGGTTGGTGAGCTCATAGTCCGCCTCGGCCAGAACTTCCTCGCCGACCCGAACCTGCTCGACGCGATCCTCGCGGACGCGGCGCTCGAGGCCGATGACGTGGTGCTCGAGGTCGGTGGCGGGGAGGGCGTGCTGACCGAGCGGCTTCTCGAGGCCGCCGCGCACGTCCACCTGATCGAGATCGACGAAGGACTGCGCGAG
>DATFLZ010000175.1:0-2823 GCA_035267205.1 Solirubrobacterales bacterium
GCCGCCAGCTCGGCAACTTCCCGCAGGCGTTCACCCATCTCGCCCTCATCAACGCCGTCAACCACGTGATCGCCGACGAGACCCTGGCCGAGGCCCGCGACGGCCAGACCGCGGTCTTCACCGAGATGCGAGGGCGGCGCCGATGAGGGTCGCCTGCGGGTTCGACCACGGCGGGTTCCCGCTCCGGGAGACCATCTTCGAGGCGGCCGGGCAGGCCGGCTGGGAGATCGTCGACCGCGGGGCCGACAGCCTCGACCCCGGCGACGACTACCCCGACTTCGCGCTGCGTGTGGTCCGGGCGATCAGCGCCGGCGACGCCGACCGCGGGATCCTCGTCTGTGGCTCGGGCGCCGGCGTCGCGGTCGCCGCCACGAAGGTCGAGGGCATCCGCGCCGCAATGGCGCACGACACCTACACCGCCGCTCAGTGCGTCGAGCACGACGCCGTCAACGTCCTCGCCCTCGGCGCCCGTGTGATCGGCCCGGTGATCGCCGCCGAGCTCGTGGCCGCCTTCCTCGGCGCCGAGTTCACCGGCGAGGAGCGCCACGCCCGCCGCCTGGCCAAGGTGAAGAAGATCGAATCGGAGGGGCTGGACGCCGAGCTCTAGATCGGCGGACGAGCAACGAAAACCGGATAGCCCTCGCCATGGGGGGCCTATCCGGATCTCACGCGCCGCCCGCCGCCCGTCCGGTCCCGACGCGGTCCGCGCCCGCGTACACGTTCAGGCGGCCCTCACGGGCGAAGCCGCAGAGGGTCATGCCGCGCTCGGCCGCGAGATCGATCGCCAGGGAGCTCGGGGCGCCGACTCCGACGAGGACCGGGCAGCCGGCGACCGCCGCCTTCTGCCCGAGCTCGAAGCTCAGGCGGCCGCTGACGCAGAGCAGCGCCTCCGACAGCGGCACCCGCTCGGCGCCAAGCGCCCAGCCGATCACCTTGTCCATGGCGTTGTGGCGGCCGACGTCCTCGCGGACGCAGAGCGGATCGCCCGCGGCGTCGAACAGGCCGGTCGCGTGCAGGCCCCCGGTGAGCTCGAAGGCAGGCTGGGCGAGACGGTCGGGCAGGCTCGCCAGCAGGCCGCGGGCCACCGCCGGACCGGGTCCGAGCGGCGCCGAGGCGACCGCGACCTCATCGATCGCGCCCTTGCCGCAGACGCCGCAGGACGAGGTCGCGTAGAAGCTGCGCTCGCCCGGGTCGGCGAGCAGCGGGCCCTCGACATCGACGGTGTTCGCCTCGAGCTCGGCGCCGAGCGCCACCGGGTGCGGGCCGCCGATCAGGCCCTCACCGTGCAGGAAGCCGAGTGCCAGCTCCTCGTCGTGGCCGGGGGTGCGCATCGTCACCGCGAGCGGGCGACCGTCGACGCGGATCTCGAGCGGCTCCTCGACCGCGACCTCGTCGGAGCCGCCGTCGTGCCGCACCCGCCTGTGCATGCGTGGGTCCATGCGGGTCAGTATCCCGCCAACCGCGACCGGGCAGCAGATCGGTCAGTCGCGTTCGGCCCCGACCGGGCGTAGGATCGGGGCATGCCGCTCCGGCGCCCGACCAAGCTCCCGACGCCCTCGATCTGGGCATCTCCGAAGCCATTCGGGATCGGGGAGCAGCGCCCCAACAACTACGGCGAGGTCTTCCGGGCGCTGCGCGAGAACTTCGACAACGCGGGCTACGCCTGGCGGATCCTGAACGAGGGGGTCTGCGACGGCTGCGCGCTCGGGACCAAGGGATTGGCGGATTGGACGATCGAGGGGGTCCACCTGTGCAACGTGCGCCTGCGGCTCCTGCGGCTCAACACCATGGGCGCACTCGACGTCGGGACGCTCGCCGACGCGGAGGCCCTGGCGTCCCGCTCGGGGTCGGAGCTGCGGGCGCTCGGGCGCCTGCCGTTCCCGATGCTGCGCGAGTCCGGTGAGCCCGGCTTCCGCAGGATCGGCTGGAACCGGGCCCTGGAGCTCGTCGCGGGCCGGATCCGCGACTCCGGGCCGGATCGCACCGGCTTCTATCTGACCAGCCGGGGGATGGCGAACGAGAGCTACTACGCGGCCCAGAAGGCGGTGCGCGCGATCGGCACCAACTCGATCGATAACGCCGCCCGTGTCTGTCATGCCCCCAGCACCTACGCGCTGAAGGAGGCTCTGGGCGTTGCGGCCACCACCTGCTCCTACAGCGACTGGATCGGCACGGACCTGATCGTCTTCGTCGGCTCCAACGTCGCCAACAACCAGCCGGTGACGACCAAGTATCTGCACGTGGCGAAAAAGGCCGGCACCAGGGTGGCGACGGTCGGGCCGTACCGCGAGCCGGGTATGGAGCGCTACTGGGTGCCGTCGAAGGCGGAGAGCGCGCTCTTCGGAACGAGGATCAGCGACCGCTTCTTTCAGATCCGCACCGGCGGCGATATCGGCTTTCTCAGCGGCGTGCTCAAGCATCTGATCGAGCGCGGGTGGACCGCGGAGGGCTTCATCGCGGAGCGTACCCTCGGCCTCGAGCCGTTGCGAGAGGCGCTGGCCGGCGCCGATTGGGGCGAGCTCGAGGCGCTGGCGGGCACCAGCCGCGAGGAGATGCTGGAGCTTGCACGGATGCTGGCTGAGGCGGATCGCGGGATCCTCGTCTGGAGCATGGGGGTGACCCAGCACGCGCGCGGGGAGGACGGCGTCCGCGCGATCGTCAACCTCGGCCTCGCGCGCGGCTGGATCGGGCGGGAGGGCTGCGGACTGATGCCGATCCGGGGCCACTCCGGCGTTCAGGGCGGCGCCGAGATGGGCTGCTATGCGACCGCCTTCCCCGGCGGGGCCCCGATCGACGCCAACTCGGCCTCGGAGTTGGGGGAGA
>DATFLZ010000176.1:0-59830 GCA_035267205.1 Solirubrobacterales bacterium
CGGAAGACCGCGCTTCAGGGGCGAAGTCGCGTCGCTGGCTGCCGCTCGCGCTCGTCGTGGTCGCGACCCTGATCGGGATCCTCGCCATCCTCGCGATCTGGGCCAAGCGCCAGGTGCTCGAGACGGACAGCTGGACCGAGACCAGCACGGCCCTGCTCGAGGATGAGGTGATCCGCGACCGGCTCGCCGGCTTCCTGGTCGATGAGCTCTACGACAACGTCGACGTGCAGGCCGAGATCGCCGGCCAGCTCCCAGTCGCCGCCCGGCCGCTCGCCGGCCCCGCCGCGGGAGCTCTTCGACAGGCGGCCGACGAGGTCGCCAAGCGGGCGCTGGAGCGACCGGCCGTGCAGGGCCTCTGGGAGGACGCAAACCGCACCGCCCATCAAGCCTTCATCAAGGTGGTCGAGGGCGGGGGCGACAACGTCTCCACCGAGGGCGGCGACGTGGTCCTCAACCTCAGCACGATTCTGACCGAGCTGACCGCCCAGCTCGGCCTGCCCGACGGCCTCGCCGACAAGCTGCCACCGGACGCCGCGAACCTGGAGATCATCCAATCCGACGAGCTCGAGGTGGCGCAAGACGCCGTTGACCTGCTCGAGACCCTTGCCTGGGTGCTCACCGTGTTGGCGCTCGGCCTCTACGGCCTCGCGGTCTTCGTCTCCGGCGAGCGCCGGCGCGAGACCCTCCGGTCGGTCGGGTTCGGGTTCGTTGCGATGGGCCTCATCGTCCTCTTCGTCCAGCATGCCGCCGGGAACGCGATCGTCGAGTCCCTGGCCGAGACCTCGGCGGGCGAGCCGGCCGTGGCCAATGTGTGGGAGATCGGTACCTCGATGCTCGTCGAGGGGGCCGGGGCCGTGATCCTCTACGGGATCGCGATCGTCTTCGCCGCCTGGCTGGCAGGCCCGACCCGGATCGCGACCAGGGCTCGCTACGCGCTCGCGCCCTATCTGCGCCAGCCGCGGCTCGCCTACGCCGGGCTCCTGCTCCTGCTCGTCCTGCTCTTCTGGTGGTCCCCGACCCCGGCCACCGATCGCTTCCTGCCCTCGCTGCTGCTGATCGGCTTCCTGGTGCTCGGCACCGAGATGCTGCGCCGCCGGACCGCCGTGGAGTTTCCCGAGCGGGTGACCACCGCCTCGCCGGCGGGCATGGCTCAGACGATGGCTCAGCAGACGCGCGAATCGATCAGCTCGCGCGTTCGCGCTCGGGCCGAGCGCCAGGAGAGCGAGGCGGCTGCCTCGCGATTGGAGGCGCTCGAGCGTCTCGCGCGGCTGCGCGAGACCGGCGCGCTCAGCGAGGCCGAGTTCGAGGCTGAGAAGACGAGGCTGGTCGACCCAGCGACGGAGGTGGAGCAGTAATGGAGTCGTCAGCGCGCGGACCCCTTGCCGAGGCGGCGAAGCAGGCGAGCAGGCTCTGGTGGCTGTGGCTCGTCTTCGGCGCGGTCTGGAGCGTGATCGCGGTCGTCATCCTCCAGTTCGACGACGCATCGATCACCACGGTCGGCGTGCTGATCGGGCTGATGTTCTTCGTCGCCGCTCTCCAGGCGGCGGCCGGGGCGGTCCTCGCCGCCCGGCACGGATGGGTCTACGGCGTCTTCGCCTTCCTCTTCGTGATCGCCGGCTTCGTGACGCTGATCAGTCCTGAGGACACCTTCGCCGCGCTCGCCGACATCCTCGGCTTCCTCTTTCTGATCGTCGCCGTCTCCTGGATCTTCGAGGCGTTCATGTGGCGCGAGGAGAACGAGTTCTGGTGGGTGGGGCTGATCGGCGGCGTGCTGATGCTGGTCCTGGCCTTCTGGACGGCCGGCCAGTTCTTCATCGACAAGGAGTACCTGCTGCTGGTCTTCGCTGGCATCTGGGCGCTGATGCGGGGGATCACCGACTTCGTCAGGGCCTTCGCGATCCGCGAGATCGGTAGGCAGCTATAAGCAGCGGGGTGTCGGCCGACGGCGAGCTCGGTCCCCTGATCGCGGAGACCGGCGCGGGGCTGACGCCGGAGGAGCGGAAGGAGCGCGGTAGGGCGGCGCGCAAGCGGGCACCGCGATCCTCCCACGCGGACTGGGAGCCACCGCCGGGGCGACGCGACCCTCTGGATGTGCTGATCTCGCAGGACGGGGACCGGGTCGACTTCCTGGTGCCGATCCGGCATCGGCGGATGGGCGCATCCCCGTTCACCTTCTACCGGGGAACTGCCGCGATCATGGCCGGCGACCTCGGCGTCAGCCCCTCGAGCGGCCTGTGGACCCAGATCTGCGGGGACGCCCACCTCTCGAACTTTGGCGTGTTCGCATCACCGGAGCGCGAGCTCGTCTTCGACGTCAACGACTTCGACGAAACTCTGGTTGGGCCGTGGGAGTGGGACATCAAGCGCCTCGCCGCGAGTCTCGTGCTGGCGGGCCGCGACATCGGCCTGCCGCCCGAGCGCGCCCGAGCGGCGGCGCGGGCCTCGGTCGCCAGCTACCAGCGGGCGATGCGTGCGTTCGGCTCGATGAGCACTCTTGAGCTGTGGTATGACCGCTTCACGGCCGACGACATCCGCGGCTACGTCGGCGTAGCGGCGCACGACAAGCATTTCGACCGGGGTGTCCGCCGGGCCCGCAGGCGAACGTCGCTGCGCAGCTTCGAGAAGCTCGGAGAGGTGGTCGACGGGCGGCCGCGCTTGCGTAGCGATCCGCCGCTGCTGATCCCGTTCAGGGACCTTGTGGGCGACTATGCGCCCGGCGACTGGGAGGAGCGGGTGCGGAATGCCTACGAGCAGTACCTGGCGACTCTGTCCGATGAGCGGCAGGCACTGCTGTCGCGGTTCGAGATGGTCGACATCGCGCTCAAGGTGGTCGGCGTCGGCAGCGTCGGAACGCGTTGCTTCGTCGCCCTGATGATCGGCCGGAACCCCGATGACCCACTACTGCTCCAGGTCAAGGAGGCCGGACCCTCGGCGCTCAGCGATGCGCTCGGGCCGACCCGGTACGACAACCAGGGGCGCCGCGTTGTCGAAGGCCAGCGCCTGATGCAGGCGTTTGGCGATGCGCTCCTCGGCTGGTCGCGCGTCGGCGATGGGCGGCGGGACTTCTACTGGCGCCAGCTCAAGGACATGAAGGGCTCCGCCGACGTCGAGGCGATGGATGGGGACCGGCTCGTCGGCTATGCCCGGATCTGCGGCAGGACGCTGGCCCGCGCTCATGCGCGGGCGGGCGATTCAGTCGCGATCGCGGGCTATCTGGGCAAGAGCGATACCTTCGCCCGCGCGATCACGCGCTTCGCCGAGCTCTACGCGGACCGCGCCGAGGCCGACTACCGGCGCTTCGCGGAAGCGCTCGACGCGGGGGACGTGGAAAGTCGCGCCCCGGCCGAAGCGCCGGTGCAGGAGTAGATCGCCCCCGGGGCGCCTAGCCTCATGCATCGTCGAGGCTAGGACTCCGAGTACTCGGAGTAGGGGTACCACCACTCCTTGCGCTCGATTGCCGTCTCCATGTGGACGTGCTTGGTCTCCTGGAAGGCCTCGAGGCCCTCGCGGCCGAGCTCGCGGCCGAGGCCCGACTGCTTGAAGCCCCCGAACGGCCCGGCATCGTTGTCGGTCAGTGGATCGTTGATCCACACGGTGCCCGCCCTGAGCTCACGCATACAGCGCACCGCGGTGGCCAGGTCGCGCGTGTAGACGTTGGCGCCGAGCCCGAAGCGGGTGCCGTTGGCGAGCTCGATCGCCTCGTCGAGGCCCTTGACCGGAACTATGGGGGCGACGGGCCCGAACGTCTCCTCGCGGAGCAGGTCGGTCTCCGCGGGGGCGCCGGTGACGACCGCCGGGGCGTAGAAGTGCCCGCGCTGCTGACCGCCGCTGTCGCCGCCGACGAGGATCTCGGCGCCCGCCTCGACGGCCGCCCCGACCTGGGCGACGACCTTCTCGCGCTGTGGCCCGGAGACCATCGGGCCCAGATCGGTTGTGGGCTCCATCGGATCGCCGAGGACCAGCCCACGCGTGTGCTCGACGAAGGCCGCCACGTAGTCGTCGTAGATGTCCTGCTGGACATAGAAGCGCTCCGCCGACGTGCAGACCTGGCCGGCGTTCAGGTAGGCGGCCCAGGCGCCGCCGCGGGCGGCGATCTCCAGCTGCTCGGCGGAGTCGATATCGCCACAGACGATGAACGGGTCCTTGCCGCCCATCTCGAGGTTGACCCGCGCGACCCGCTCGGCGCAGGCGAGCGCCACGCTCTTGCCCGTGGCGACGGAGCCGGTGATCGCGACGCAGTCGACATCCTCGTGAGCGGCGAGCGCCGCTCCGGTCCCGCCGCCTCCGACGAGGATGTTCACGACGCCCGCCGGGAGCGCCTCGAAGGTTGGCGCCAGCGCGAGGGTCGATAGCGGCGTCAGCTCGGACGGCTTGGCGACCGTCGTGTTGCCCGCCGCGAGCGCCGGCGCGAGCTTCCAGCTCAACAGGAGCAGCGGGTAGTTCCAGGGCACGATGCAGCCGACCACGCCGAGCGGGTCCTTGACCACCATCGCCAGCTGGGTCGACTCGATCGGCGGGATCACGCGGCCGGCGGAGTCGCGGCCGATCTCCGCGTAGTAGTCGAAGCAGGCGGCGCACCACTCGATCTCGTCGCGGTTCTCGACCCGCGGTTTGCCGCCCTCGACGGTCATCAGGGCGGCGAGCTCGTCCTGGCGCTCGCGCAGCGAGCGCGCGACCTCGTGCAGGAGCTCGCCACGTTCGCCGGCGGGCATCGTCGCCCAGGCCTTCCAGGCTCCGCGGGCGGCGCCGATCGCGGCGTCGAGCTGCTCGGGCGCGGCCGACCCAACGCTCGCCAGCGTCTCCTCGCTGTAGGGATTCTCCACCTCGATCGGGGCGCCGTCGCCGGCGAGGAGCTCCCCTCCGATCAGCAGCTCGGTTCCGGCCTCCATCTCTCCTCGGATGTTGCCGCGCCCCATCCCCGCCGGCTGATCAGCCGCCGCTGATCAGCTGCTGCCAGGCGTCCTCGACCTCGTCGACGCCGTCCTCGGGCGGGTTGTCGATCGTCGAGCAGTCGCCCGTGAACTGGTCGTCGGGGAAGATCAGCTCACTGTCGGCGAGGCTGGGCTCCTCGCGCTCGAAGATCTCCTGAACGCCCTCGACCGGCGTGATGTAGTTGTTGTACGCCGCGATCTGAGCCTGATTCTCGGGCTCGTAGACGTAGTTCATGAACGCGTAGGCCGCGTCCGGGTTCGGCGCCCCGACCGGAATCACCATGTTGTCCGACCACAGCAGACAGCCATCCTCCGGCTTGACGAACTCGATGTCGGGGTTGTCGGCCTGCAGCTGGATCGCATCGCCGGACCAGCCGAGTGCGATCACCGCGTCGCCGCGGGCGATGTCGTCGGTGTAGTCATTGCCGGTCAGCTTGCGGATCTGACCGGACTTGACCGCCCCGTCGAGCTTGTCGATTGCGTCGAGCCAGTCCTGCGTCGTTGCCTCCGCGGGATCGATGCCCTCGCCGAGAAGGATCATCGGGATCGTGTCGCGAAGCTCGGTCAGTACCGTCACCTTGCCCTTGTACTTGGGATCGAAGATGGCGTTGATCGAGGTCACGTCCGGCGCTTCCTTGGTGTTGACCACGAGACCGGTTAGGCCGCTCTGCCAGGGCATGGTGTACGAGCGATCCGGGTCGATCGCCGTGGTCTCCAGCGATCCGAGCAGGTTCTCGTACGCGGTCGGGATCGCCTCCTTGTCCAGGTTCTGGAGGTACCCGAGGTCATACATCTTCTTCGCCATCCAGTCGCTGACGACGATGATCGAGCGGTCCGCGGACTCACCGTTCTGGAGATCGGGACGGAGCTTCGCGAAGATCTCGTTGTTGTCGTTGACGTCCTCGATGTAGCGGACCTTGACGCCCGCCTCCTCCTCGAACTCGGGCACGGTCTTGCGGTCGATGTAGAACGGCCACTGGGAGATGACCAGGTCGCCGCCGACCTCGCCGGTCGCCTCGGCGGTCGTGACCTCCTCGTCGCTGCCCCCGCCGCCGAGGTCGCTGCCGCACGCCGCCAGCAGCACGCTCGCGACCAGCGCGGTCGCGATCACCGCCAGTCGTCGCGCCCATCCGCTCACAGGTCCCGTGTCCATCTGCCCACTCCTCATCTCGGTTATCAGACCACCTGAAACTCTATCCACCCGCCCGGCTCCGCTCAGGCCGATTCGCTGCTGCCGGCCACCGGCCGCTGCCCCGAGGCGAGCGCCGAGAGCCCCGTGTCCTCGTCGTCGGGCCGGGTCGCGGCCAGCTTCTCGGCCCGCCGCTGCTGCCAGACCGTGAAGCCCATTGCGATCGCGGTGACGATGAACAGGATCGTCGCGAGGACGTTGACCTCGACCGGGATCCCGCGCTGGGAGGCCCCGAAGATGAACAACGGGAAGGTCACCGTCGTCCCCGAGTTGAAGTTGGAGATCACGAAGTCGTCCAGGGAGAGGGCGAAGGCGAGCATCGCTGCGGCTGCGAGGCCGGGAGTGAGCAGCGGCAGGGTCACCGTCCTGAACGTCGTCCACGGCGTCGCCCCGAGATCGCGCGCGGCCTCCTCGAGCGAGCGATCGAAGCCGATCAGCCGCGAACGCACGACCACGACGACGAAGCTGATCGAGAACATGATGTGGGCGACCCAGAGCGTGGAGAAGCCCCGGTCGACGCCGATGAACACGAACATCGAGAGCAGCGAGGCGCCGAGCACGACCTCGGGCGTCGCCATCGGGATCACGATCAGCAGGTTGGCGAAGCGCCGGCCCTTGAACTGGTAGCGAACCAGCCCCATCGCCAGCAAGGTGCCGAGCGCTGTCGCGACGATCATCGAGACGAAGGCGAGCTGGATGCTGAGCACGAGCGCCTCGGTCAGCTCGGGAATTCCGAACGCGTTTTTCCAGTGCTCGAGCGTGAAGCCCTCCCAGGTGAAGTTGAACTTGCCCTGGGGGTCGTTGAAGGAGAAGACGGCGATCACGATGATCGGGATCAGCGTGTAGGCCACGGCGAGGATCCCGACGCCCATCACCGCGTGCTCGCGGACCCATTTCCAGGCGCGGCTCACGGGACCTGATCCTCACCCATCAGCGACTCGGAGCCCGCGAACCGGATATAGAGCAGGACGATCGCGAGGATCACCGCCATCACCACGAACGAGAGGGCCGCTGCGGTCGGGTAGTTCTGCGTGCGCAGGTACTGATCCTGGATCACGTTTCCGATCATCGCCTGGTTCGGGCCGCCCAGGAAGGTCGCGTTGACGTAGTCACCGAACGCCGGGATGAACGTGAGCAGCGTGCCGGCGATGATGCCCGGCGCCGAGAGCGGCAGGGTCACCTTGACGAAAGCTGAGCGGGCGCTCGAGTAGAGGTCCTTGGCCGCCTCGATCAGGCGCTCGTCGAGCTGCTCGAGGCTCGCGTAGATCGGCAGCACCATGAACGGCAGGAAGTTGTAGGTGATCCCCATGATCACCGAGAAGTCCGTGTCGAGCAGCTTGCCGTCCTCGGGGATGAAGGCGAAGAAGCGCGCGATGTCGGCGATCGTGCCGCTGTCGGTGAGGATCGTCTGCCAGGCGAGGGTCCGGATCAGATAGGTCGTGAAGAACGGGGCGACGACCGCGAACAGCATCAGGTTCTTCCAGCGGCCGGACTTGAAGGCGATCGCGTAGGCGAGGGGGTAGGCGATCAGCAGGCAGAGGATCGTCGCGATGATCGAGAACTTGAACGAACGCCCGAACTGCGTGCTGAAGTCGCCGACCGACTCGGTGAAGTTCGCGAACTGCCAGGTCAGCGAGAACCCCGTGTCGATCGATCCCTCCTCGAGCGCCACGATCAGCATGAACGCCATCGGGATCGCGAAGAAGATCAGGAGCCAGAACAGCCCCGGGCTCATCAGGGCATAGGGCGTGAGGCGACGACGCTTCATCGGGGGCCCACCCCGGTGCTCTCGCGTCGTCGCCTCAACCCATTACCTCCCTCAGACCGTGCAGACCGAGCGCTGATCAGCCGCCGCTGAGCAGCTGCTGCCAGGCTTCCTCGACCTCGGTCGTGCCGTCCTCCGGCGGGTTGGTCTGCGTCGAGCAGTCCGCCGTGTACTCGTTGCTCGGGAAGATCAGCTCGCTCTCCGCGAGCTTGGGATCGTCCTGCTCGAAGATCTCCTGAACTCCCTTCACCGGCGTGATGTAGTTGTTGTACGCCGCGATCTGAGCCTGATTCTCGGGCTCGTAGACGTAGTTCATGAACGCGTATGCGGCGTCCGGGTTCGGCGCCCCGACCGGGATCACCATGTTGTCCGACCAGAGGATGCAGCCCGAGTCCGGCATCACGAACTCGATGTCCGGGTTGTCGGCCTGCAGCTGGACGGCGTCTCCGGACCAGCCGATCGTCACGACCGCGTCTCCGCGGGCCAGGTCGTCGGTGTAGTCATTGCCGGTGAGCTTGCGGATCTGGCCGGACTTGACCGCCTTGTCGAGCTTGTCGATCGCGTCGAGCCAGTCCTGGGTGGTCGCATCGTCGGGGTTGATCCCCTCCGACTTCATGATCAGCGGCACGGTGTCGCGCAGCTCGGTGAGAACGGTGACCTTGCCCTTGTACGCGGGATCGAAGATCGCATCGATCGAGGTCGCGTCCGGAGCCTCCTTGGTGTTGACCACGAGGCCGGTCATGCCGCTCTGCCAGGGAACGCTGAACTCGCGCCCCGGATCGAACGACGGATCCTTGAGCGAGTCGATCATGTTCTCGTTGACCGTCGGGATCGCGTCCTTGTCGACGTTCTGGAGGTAGCCGAGGTCGTACATCTTCTTCGCCATCCAGTCGGTGACGACGATGATCGAGCGGTCCGCGGACTCGCCGTTCTGAAGGTCCGGCCGGAGCTTCGCAAAGATCTCGTTGTTGTCGTTGACGTCCTCGATGTAGTCGACCTTGACGCCCGCCTCCTTCTCGAACTCCGGCACGGTCTTGCGGTCGATGTAGAACGGCCACTGGGAGATGACGAGCTCGCCGCCGACCTCGCCGGTCGCCTCGGCCGTGGTCGCGTCCTCGTCGCTGCCGCCGCCTCCGAGGTCGCTGCCGCATGCCGCGAGCAGCACCGCCGCTCCCAGCGTCAAGAGAACCGCGAGCAGCCCTCGTCCAGATCCAGCCCCGTTGCGTTTCATAGGTCGGTTGCCTCCTCGGCGTCGTTGTGTCCCCTCTCAAGCGGCTGTGCGTTGTCCGATCCGCCGGCCGCCGACTCGCGCACCAGATGCACGTGCTCGGGCGCCCAGGCGAGCCGCACGGAGGCCCCGCCCCCAGGGAGCTTCTGACGCTCCGCCTCGTCGGCGTTCGGGACCAGCACCGTCATTCCGACGTCGCCCGGGAGGCGGACGACGATCTGCGTCGAGGTGCCGAGGTAGACGGAGCTGTCGACGACTCCCTCGACGCTGGGCCGGTCGGGAGCGGCCGCGTAGGCGTCGTGGATCTCCAGCTTCTCCGGGCGGACCACCGCGTGGCAGCGCTCGCCGGCGGCGAACCCCTTGCCCTCGGCCTCGATCTTCACCCCGGAGTCGAGCTCGACTCCGCAGCGGCTGCCGTTCGCCGAGCTGACCGTGCCGGGCATCAGGTTGGAGACCCCGATGAAGCCGGCGACGAATGTCGTCGCGGGCCGTTCGTAGACCTCCTCGGGATCGGCGATCTGCTCGATGATGCCCTCGTTCATGACCGCGATCCGGTCGGACATCGTCAGCGCTTCCTCCTGGTCGTGCGTGACGTAGACGAAGGTGATGCCGACCTCGCGCTGGATCCGCTTGAGCTCGATCTGGAGCCCCTTCCGGAGCTTCAGGTCCAGGGCGCCGAGCGGCTCGTCGAGCAGCAGGACCTTGGGCAGGTTGACGACGGCGCGCGCCAGCGCGACGCGCTGCTGCTGGCCGCCCGACAGCTGGTTCGGCTTGCGGTTCGCCTCACCCCAGAGCCCGACCCGCTCGAGCTCGGCCTGCACGCGCTGCTCGATCTCGGCGCCGCCCACTCCCTTGCGCTTGAGCCCGTAGCCGACGTTTTCCTTGACTGAGAGGTGCGGGAACAGCGCGTAGCTCTGAAAGACCGTGTTCGTCGGGCGCTTGTGGGGCGGCAGGCCCGAGACGTCCTCGCCGTCGATCTTGATCGTGCCCTCGTTCGGCTCCTCGAACCCGGCGATCATGCGCAGCGTGGTGGTCTTGCCACAGCCGCTCGGGCCCAGCATCGTGAAGAACTCCCCCTGCGCGATGTCGAGGTCGACGCCCTTGACCGCGGTGAAGTCGCCGAAGCGCTTCACGATCGAGCGCGCCGAGACGCTCGGGATCTCCTGGCCGTTGCCGGCGGGTGCCGCGGGGGCGGCGCTCTCAGTGCTCAACTCGCTCCTCCTAGTCCGCCGGCCATGTGGACCGCGCGGCGTCCTCTCTGGCGGAACTATGTCCGATCGGGCGGAAGTTGCAATCCGCGAAAACCCCAAACTCCCAGCGCCCACTTATACAATGCGCATAAGAGACTATTCCCAACTTGAACGTTATTCCAGTTGTGCGCTCCAAGATCACGCTCTACCGTTGTGCAAACCGTCGAGCTTGACTCGGCCATCGGAGACTGGAATCTAGGAGAGGACGTGTCATGGCGACAGCGAGCGCAAAGCCGGCCGCAACCCAGGGCCAGAGCGATCTTCAGGAGATCGGCCGCCGCCACCTGTGGATGCACTTCTCGCGGATGGGCTCCTATGACTCCGGCCACGAGATCCCGATCATCGCCCGCGGGGAGGGCCCCTACGTATACGACGAGCACGGCAACCGCTACCTGGACGGGCTCAGCGCTCTCTTCTGCTGCAACGCCGGCCACGGCCGGGGCTCCTACGGGGATGTCGCGGCTGCCCAGGTCCGCGAGCTCGACTTCTATACCAACTGGAGCTACGCGCACCCAAGGGCCATCGAGCTCGCGCAGCGGGTCGCCGAGCTCGCCCCCGGGGACCTGAACCGAGTCTTCTTCGTCAACTCCGGCTCGGAGGCCGTCGAGTCCGCGATCAAGGTCGCGCGCAACTGGCATCGCGCCCACGGCCGTGGGCAGCGGCACAAGGTGATCGCACGCGAGGTCGCCTACCACGGGACGACGATGGGGGCCCTGGCGGCGACCGGCCTGACCGACCTGAAGGTGCCGTTCGAGCCCGAGATGCCCGGCGGCTGCCACGCGCCGAACACCAACTCCTACCACTGGCCCGACGGCCGCGATCCGCTCTGGGCCGCCGAGAAGATTCGCGAGCGGATCGAGTTCGAGGGTCCGGACACGGTCGCCGCCGTCATCCTCGAGCCGCTCCAGAACGCCGGCGGCTGTATCCCGCCGCAAGAGGGCTACTTCCAGCGGGTCCGGGAGATCTGCGACGAGTTCGGCGTGCTGCTGATCAGCGATGAGGTGATCTGCTCGTGGGGCCGTCTCGGCCACTACTTCGGCTGCGACCGCTACGGCTACCAGCCGGACATCATCACCACGGCGAAGGCGCTCACCGGGGCCTACATCCCGATGGGCGCGACGATCGTCTCCGACGAGGTGTTCGAGCCGTTCGGCACCGGGCACGCCAGCTTCACGCACGGCTCGACCTTCGGCGGGCACCCCGTCGCGGCCGCGGTCGCGTTGCACAACCTCGACGTCTTCGAGGAGGAGGACCTCTGCGGCCACGTTCGCGCGAAGGAGGGCGAGTTCCGCGGGATGCTCGAGGAGCTGCGCGACATCCCGATCGTCGGTGATGTGCGCGGCGCGGGATTCTTCCACGCGATCGAGCTGGTCAAGGACAGGGAGACGAAGGAGTCATTCGACGACGACGAGTCCGAGTGGCTGCTCCGCGACTTCCTCTCCGGCGAGCTCTACAAGCGCGGCCTGATCTGCCGTGCCGACGATCGGGGTGACCCCGTGATTCAGCTCGCGCCGCCGCTCATCTGCGACACCGAGCAGTTCGAGGAGATCGTCGGGGTCCTGAGGCCGGTGCTCGAGGAGGCAAATCAGATCCTCGAGGGCCGGAGCTGAGGCGGGGTCAGGGGTTCGGAGGGCGGCATGCTCACCGTCGAGAGCCTGCTGGACGACCTCGGGCTCGAGCCCGCGTTCGAGCTGAGCGGCCGTCAGCGCCCGATTCGCTGGGTGCACATCTCCGAGCTGGAGGATCCGACCCCGTTCCTCTCCGGTGGGGAGCTGCTGCTCACCACGGGGATCAACCTCGGCAGTGCCGCCAAGCAGCGCCGGTTCGCGAAGCTGCTCGACGGCAGCGGCGTCGCGGCCATTGGCCTCGGTACCGGCTTCGATCACGAGGGGCTGCCCACCGCGCTGCGCACCGAGTGTGAGTCGCTGGGCCTGGCCCTGTTCGAGGTCCCCTATGAGACGCCGTTCATCGCGATCACCGAGAGGGCCTTCACGACGCTGGTCAACGAGCAGTACGACGTCCTCGAGCGTGGGATCGAGGAGCACGCCAAGCTCGAGGGGCTGGTGCTCGCCGAGCGCGGGCTCGGTGCGGTCATGGAGGCGATCGCCGAGTCGGTCGGCGGCGCCGCGTTGCTGCTCGACGATCGCGGCAGGGAGCTCGCGCGCCATCCGCAGGAGCGGGGCTTCGCGCCCGACGCTGTCGAGTCGATCCGCTCCGACGTCGTGGCGCGCGCAGCGGACTCGCGCCGCTCGCTGTTCGTGCCGGACGAGGGCCCGCTGGCCGGTCGCGCGGTCGCCATCCCGGTTCCGATCGGCGGGCACGGGCCCCGGGGCCACTGGCTGATCGCCGCGCGCAAGAAGGGCACGGTGGGTGACCTCGAGCGCCTGCTCGGCCGGCAGGCGGCGATGGTCGTCGCGCTCGAGCTGATGCGCGAGCGAGCGGTCCGTGACACCGAACGGCGCCTGGCGGGCGACGTCCTGGCCGAGGCCGTGGGCGGGAACCTGGGCGCCGAGGAGCTGGCCGGCAGGCTGGCGCCATTCGGGATCGGCGGCCCGATCGCGGTCATGCTCTTCGACGTGGAGGAGCGTGGGGGCGATGTGGAGCTGCTCACGACCGAGTTCGCCCGGGCGGGGGTTCCGGCACTGGTCGCCGTCAATACCGCCGCGGGCCGGCCGCTGCTCTGCGCAATCGTCGAGCCGGGGGAGTCCGATCCGGTGCAGCTTGCCCGTGACGCTCGCGCCGCGCTCGGCCGGGATGGGCGCGACGTGCGAGCCTCGGTAAGCCGGCCGGTGCCGCTCGAGTCGCTGCGGCGCGCCTTCCACGAGGCCCGCTGTGCGCTGGAGGCGACGGCGATGTCCAACGGCAGCGCCCCTGACGTTGCATCCCACGAAGACCTCGGCGCCTTCACACTGCTGCTCTCGGTCCAGGATGACGAGGCGCTGCGGACCTATGCAGACAATCTGCTGGCGCCGATCGAGGACGGGGAAGGGGAGTACGGGCCGGAGCTGCTGCGCTCGCTGGAGGCGTTCATCGAGCGCAACGGCCAGTGGGAGCGCGCGGCCCGCGATCTGTACTGCCACCGGCACACGCTGCGCTACCGGATCAAGCGGGTCGAGGAGCTGACCGGTCGCGATCTCGGCCAGGCCCAGGACCGGATCGAGCTGTGGCTCGCCCTGCGCGCGAGAGAGCTGGTGCGATGAGGGTCGCGGCGCAGGCCGAGGAGACGCCCGCATGAGAGCCGAGGAGGTTCACGTATGAAGGTAGGAGTGCCGACCGAGATCAAGGACGACGAGTACCGGGTCGCGCTGACGGCAGTCGGTGCGCGCGAGCTCGCTGAGCACGGGCATGAGGTGCTGATCCAGAAGGGAGCGGGAGAGGGCAGCGCGATCAGCGACGCGGACTACGAGGCCCAGGGCGCGCGGATCCTGCTCACGGCCGAGGACGTCTTCGCGGAGGCGGAGCTGCTGCTGGGGGTCAAGGAGCCGCAGCCGGTCGAGGTCGCGATGCTCGATGCCGGCACGACCCTGTTCACCTACCTGCATCTGGCGCCGGATCCGGCGCTGACCGAGGGACTGCGAGCGACCGAGGCCACCTGTATCGCCTACGAGACGGTCGAGGACCGCCATGGCCGGCTGCCGCTGCTGGCGCCGATGAGCGAGGTTGCGGGCAAGATCGCGACTCAGGCGGGCGCCTTCTTCCTGGAGAAGCCGCTGGGCGGGCGCGGAATCCTGCTCGGCGGCGTTCCGGGCGTCGCGGCGGCCAACGTCCTCGTGATCGGGGGTGGCGCGGTCGGCTACAACGCCGCGATGATCGCGATCGGGATGCAGGCGGACGTCTTCGTCTACGAGAAGTCGATCGACCGGCTCCGTGAGCTCGAGGTCGCATTCGGCGGTGCTGCATCGACCGTCTACAGCTCGACCCTGGCGATTGAGCAGATGCTGCCGCAGGCCGATCTCGTGATCGGCGCGGTGCTCCTGCACGGCGCCAAGGCCCCGCACGTGATCGATCGGGAGCAGCTCAGCCTGATGAAGCGCAACGCGGTGCTCGTCGACGTCGCGATCGATCAGGGTGGGTGCTTCGAGACCTCTCGCCCGACCACGCACCGCGACCCGGTCTTCGAGGTCGACGGGATCACCCACTACTGCGTCGCCAACATGCCGGGCGCGGTTCCGGTCACCTCAACCCAGGCGCTGACCAACGCGACCCTTCCCTACGTGCTGAACCTCGCGGACAACGGCGTCGAGGGCGCGATCGCCCGGGATCCGGGCCTGCGCCAGGGAATCAATGTGGCCGCCGGGAGGGTGACGCACCCCGCCGTCGCGGAGGCGGTCGGCGCCGACTACACCCCGCCGCACGAGGCCCTGGGCCTCGAGCCGGCACAGATCTGAACACCAACCGAACGATCAGGAGAGCCAGATGAGCAGCTATGCAGTCGTCAACCCCGCCACCGGCGAGAAGGTCACCGAGCACCCGGAGATCTCCGACGGAGACCTGAGGGATGCGATCGAGAAGGCCTGGGACGCACACGTCGAATGGACCTCGAGGCCGGTCTCCGAGCGCGCCGCGATGATCAAGCGCGTCGGCGAGCTCCACACAGAGCGGCAGGAGGCGCTCGCCGAGATCGCCGTGCGGGAGATGGGCAAGCCGATGGAGCAGGCCGTGGGCGAGGTCGAGTTCTGCGGTGACATCTACGGCTACTACGCCGAGCGCGCCGAGAAGTTCATGGCGGACGAGCCGATTGACCTGCTCGCGGGGGAGGGCACCGCGCTGATCAGGCGCACCGCGATGGGCCCTCTGCTCGGGATCATGCCGTGGAACTTCCCCTACTACCAGGTGGCCCGCTTCGCGGGGCCGAATCTGATCGCCGGCAACACGATCCTGCTCAAGCCGGCGCCCCAGTGTCCGGAGTCGGCAGCGGTGATGCAGGGGATCTTCGACGAGGTCGGCGTGCCCGCCGGCGCCTACCGGACGATCCTCGCCACCAACGACCAGATCGCGGAGATCGTGATCCCCGATGCGCGGGTACGGGGCGTATCCGTCACCGGCTCCGAGCGCGCCGGCTCGGCCGTCGCCGAGGTCGCCGGCCGGAACCTGAAGAAGGTCGTCCTCGAGCTTGGCGGCTCGGACCCGTTCATCCTGTTCGCGACCGCGAACCTGGACGAGGCGGTCGAGGCCGCGGTCGACGCGCGGCTCGACAACACCGGCCAGTCCTGCAACGCGGCCAAGCGGTTCGTCGTCGCCGACGACGTCTACGACGAGTTCCTGGCGAAGTTCTCGGCGCGGATGAAGGCCGCCGAGCCCGGTGACCCGACGGAGGACCCGGCGATCGGACCCCTGTCGTCCTCCACGGCGGCCGAGCGGCTCGCCGATCAGCTCGATCGCGCCAAGGCGCAGGGCGCCGAGGTCGTCGTCGAGGGCGAGCGCCGGGAGAACTTCTTCGGCACCACGGTGCTGGCGGGGATCACTCCGGACAACGACGCGTACCGCGAGGAGTTCTTCGGCCCGGTGGCCAGCGTCTACAGGGTCGGCTCCGAGGAGGAGGCGATCGCGCTCGCGAACGACACGCCGTACGGGCTCGGCTCGTACGTGTTCACCGGGGACTCCGAGCAGGCCGAGCGGGTCGCCAACAGCCTCGACACGGGGATGGTGTTCATCAACGGCGTCGGCCTCGACGGCGCGGAGCTCCCCTTCGGCGGCGTCAAGCGCTCCGGCTTCGGCCGCGAGCTCGGTCCGTACGGAATGGACGAATTCGTCAACAGGAAGCTGATCCGCGCGGTCAAGTAGTCCGCGGGCCGGCGACGGCGCCGGGGCCTGCGATGCTGTCCCGGTGACCGTCCCGAGGCCCAGCGGGTTCACTGACCGCGCGCCGGCGGTCGTGTCCGCGGTGCTCGCGAGTGGGCTGATCGCGGCCTGCGGCGGGGCGTCGGGCGGGGAGACGAGCGAGCATCCGCGCGAGTCGCGGGTCGAGCCGCTCACCGCCCGGCCGCTCGCGATCGCCGATCCCGCCTGCACCGCCGCCCAGCGCCGGCAGGAGCGGGAGCGCCGCGAGGTCGGCGGGGACCAGCTCACGCTCGACGATCGTGCCCGCCTATTGGTCGATCTCGCGCCCCACCGTGCCGAGCTCGCGGAGACGCTCGCCCAGATCGAACCGCCGGCCGGAGCCGGGACCGAGCTTGCCGAACTGGTCCGCGCCGCCCGCGCTCGGGCCGGCGCGAGCACCCGGGCGGGGAGGCTCTGGCAGCGCGGCGGGGACCAGGAGGCGATCGCGGCCGCTGCGGCGCGGGAGCATGACGAGCGTCTGCTGTTCGTCGACGCGGCGAAGACGCTGGATCTGCGCGCGTGCGCGGAGCGGCTCTCGCCGTCCGAGCGCGCCGCGATCGGCGCAACCCTGGATCGCGCGCTGACCTCGGGCGAGGCCGCGCGGCGCTGCCGCGAGTACGGCGAGCGGTACCTGGCGCAGGAGTTCGCGGGCGGCGTGAGCGACTGTGCGACTGCCGTGACGACACCGCTGGAGGCCGAGCGGGTGAGGGTCCGGGAGCTCCAGGGAATGGACGAGGTGTTCGCCGTCGCCCAGATCGACGTGGAGGGTGGAGGGGCTCCCGGCCGATACCGCGCGCGGATCACCTTCGAGGACGGGGCCTACCGGATCGACAAGCTCGACTGAGCCGGTGGGCGCCGAGGGCTGTGGCTCAGCCGAGCGCCCGGAGCCCGGCGGTGACCGCCGCTGCGACCACGATCGCGGTCAGGAGCGCGTTCCGCCGCCACAGCAGGACCACGCCGGCCGCGAGAACCCCCGCCAGGGCCGCGCTGACGACGATCCTCCCGTCGCCGCCGAGGAGCTCGACGACGATCAAGGCGGTGAGCACCGCGGGGCCGAGCATGTCGATCACGCCCGCCAGTTGTGGCGGGAGCGGCCGGCCGCGGACGAGGAGCGGGCCCGACGCGCGCACGAGAACGGTGGTCAGCGCGAGGGCCAGGATCGTGATCCACCCGGCGCTCATCCCGGCTCCCGGATTGCGGCGGCTGGCGCCTCCACCTCGTCGAGGCGCCCGTCCGTGGGTCGCTCCGGCCGCCGCCGCTCGAACCCGATCAGCGCGGCGATGCAGGCGGCGATGATCGGGACTCCCGGGGGCGCGACCGGGATCAGCGCGAGCGCGATCAAGCCGGCAGCCCCGGCGGCGAGCGTGGCCTTGAGCGTCCGGCCGGCATCGGTGCCCATGAGCAGGGCCAGGAAGAACGCCGGGAAGACGGCGTCGAGGCCGATCGCCTCGGGGTCGCCGAGCAGCTCGCCGGCGAACGCCCCAGCGGCGGTCCCCGAGATCCAGCCGATGTACATCGGGACGGTCAGCCCGACCATGTAGCGGACGTCGAAGCTGCCGCCGCCGCGCATCGCCGCCGCCCAGGAGTAGTCCACCATCGCCTGTGCCTTGATCGCCTGCAGCCCGAGCCCGCCTCGCAGCGAGGGAGCCAGCGCGACGCCCATCGGCACGTACCTCAGGTTCAGCAGGATTCCGGCGGCGATGGCTGCCAGTGGCCCGCCCCCCGCCGCCAGCACCGCGACCGACCCGAACTGGGCGGAGCCGGCGAAGACGATCGCCGACATCACTATCGCTCCCGCCGTCCCGAGCACGGGCCGCGCCAGCACGCCAAAGGACACGGCGACGGCGACGCCGGCGATCGCCACGGGCACGCCATCGCGCAGGCCCCTGCGAAACGAAGGGTGATCGGTGAGCGCGCGGAGCCGCATCGTCGGGATTCTGCCTGCTCGCGAAGCGCGGATCGAGTAGGGCGATGCGCCGTTGTCCTATAGGTGCGGGCGTTCCCCGCCCAGAGACTAGAAGCGCTTGCTGAAGTGGCGGGCCTTGAAGCCGCGCTTGGAGCGCTTCTCCTTGCGCCAGCGGGGCCCCTTGCCGCCCGAGCCGGAGGTGTCGAAGCGCAGTCCGGCGACCACGACGAAGGTGTGGCCGCTGTTCGCGTAGACGCTGATCCACTTGCCCTTGCCGCGCTTGCGCCACGACATCAATCCGGTCGAGTCGAGCGGGCTCTTCAGCATCTTCGCGCCCTTGAGCACGTAGCTGACGGCGCCCGAGCAGTCGTAGCCGCGGTCCTTGAAGCTGCTGTGGCCGCCACCCCACTTGTAGGGCTTCTTCCGAATCCGGTTGCCGGCCTTGATCGCCTTGACGACGCGCCTGGGGGCGTTCGAGGGCGGGACGGCCTTGCCGTTCTTCTTGAGCTTGGCCTTGCCGGGCTTGCCGGATGTGCCGTCCATCGTGACGCCTCCCGTGCCTGCCGAGGCTGGGGCAGCGGTGAGCACGAACGCGAAGGCCATGATCGCGGCGACCACCAGCGCGACTGTGATCGCGACGATCGGGTCGAGGGACTGAAGTCTCTTGCGAAGCATGTTCTGATCTCTCGGCGCCTACGGGGTTAGCTGACGGGCTGGCGCTGTGCGCGCCCCCACTGCTCTGAGCGGGTTAGCCCCAATTGGTTGGGTCCCCCGATCCCCGCTCGCAGGCGGGGACTCGGCGTGTGCTGTCGGCACCCTAACGGATTGCAAACACTTTTGCAAGCGGATGCTCACAAAGGGTGTGGGTGGCGCGCCACGGCAGCCGAGCGGCGCGGCGCTCGCGCCGGTAGCTTCCCCCGCATGAAACTGAACGGAAAGACCACCCTGCTCACCGGCGCGACCGGCGGCCTCGGCCGCGCAATCGGCGCCGAGCTGGCGTCCGCCGGCACAACCCTGATTCTCAGCGCCCGCAGCCGGGAGCAGCTCGACCAGCTCGCCGGTGAGCTCCCGGGCGGCCCACATCGGGTCGTGCCCGCGGACCTTTCGACCGAGGGCGCGGCGGAGTCGCTGGCCGAGGAGGCGGGCGAGTTCGACGTCCTGATCGCGAACGCCGGCGTTGGCGGCGGTGAGGCGATTGAGGAGAACTCGGCCGAGGCGATCAAGCGCGTCAGCCGGGTCAACCTCGAGGTGCCGATGCTGCTCGCCGCCGCCGCGCGGAACGGCATGCTCGAACGCGGCGACGGGCACATGGTCTTCATCTCGTCGCTGGCGGGCAAAGCGATCCCGGTCGGTTCGGCGCTCTACGCGGCCACCAAGGCGGGTCTGCGCGCGTTCGCGCTCGGCCTGCGCGCGGATCTGCACGAGAGCGGGGTCGGCGTCTCCTCGGTCAACCCCGGCTTCGTCCGCGAGGCGGGGATGTTCCACGACTCGGGTGGCAGGCCCCCGGCCAAAATGGGGACGGCGAGCCCCGAGGACGTGGCACGCGCTGTGCGTGAGGCGATCGAGAACGACCGCGCGGACGTTGACGTCGCGCCGATCCAGCAGAAGGCGTTCGTCAACTTCGCCTACCACTTTCACGGGCTCGGCAAGCGGATCGAGCGCGCCCTCAGCGGGGGGCGCTAGCCATGGACGTGCGCGGGGCCCGCACGCTGCTCACCGGGGCCACCGGCGGCCTCGGCCGCGCGATCGCGACCGCGCTCGCCGACCGAGGCTCGACGCTGGTGCTCAGCTCCCGAAAGCCCGAGGAGCTCGAGGAGCTCGCCACCGAGCTGCCGGGCGAGGGCCACGAGGTCCTCGTCTCCGAGCTCGGATCCGAGGGAGCGGGGGAGGAGCTGGCCGCGAAGGCCACTGAGAGCGGCCGGATCGACATCTTCGTTGCCAACGCGGGCCTTCCGGGAACCGGTCGGCTCGAGGAGCTCGACCCCGAGTGGATCACCCGTGTGCTTCACGTCAATCTCGAGGCGCCGATCCACGCGACGCGGGCGCTCCTGCCGGCAATGCTCGAGCGCGGGGCGGGGCACTTCGTCTTCGTCTCCTCACTCGCCGGCAAGACGCCCTCGCCGCGGTCGTCCATGTACAACGCCTCGAAGTTCGGCCTCCGGGGCTTCGCCCTCGCCCTCCGGCAGGACGTGCGCGGCTCCGGGGTCGGCGCGTCGCTGGTCCTTCCGGGCTTTATCCGCGACGCCGGGATGTTCGCCGACGCGGAGATGGACCCGCCGCCGGGGATGGGGACGGGCACGCCCGAGCAGGTGGGAGCAGCCGTGCTGCGTGCGATCGAGGATGACAGGGCGGAGATCGTCGTCGCGCCGCCCCAGCAGCGGGCGTTGACCGCGGTCGCGCACACCTTTCCCCGCGTCGCTGCCCTCGCGCAGCGCGGGCAGGGCGAGAAGATCGCCGAGGATCTGGCCTCGCGCCAGAGCGACAAGCGCTGAGGGCCGTTCCCGTGCAACGTTTCGCTGAGCCGAGAGGCCGAGGCGCAGGAGCCCGTCGAGGAGGCCGGCGGCGGCGTGTCCGAGGGCTTCGAGCAGTCCGAGCGGGAGCTGATCGAGAAGGCCGAGGGAGAGTCCGGCCATGGCCACCCACTCGGGGATCGCTTCCCGGCCGAAGAGACCGACCCCGAAGCGCATACGATCCACGGTGAGGCTGACAGTGCGGACCACGAGGACCCCTCCGCCGAGGCCGACGAAAACCGATAGCCGAGGCACCCCAGCCGAGCTGGGAGCCGGAAGGAGCAACTGATGTCGAACAGCTACGGGTCCCGGAGCACTCTCGAGGTCTCCGGTCGCGAGTACGAGATCCACCGCCTCGACTCGCTCCAGTCGGAGTTCGACGTCGCCAGGCTCCCGTACTCGATCAAGGTCCTGCTCGAGAACGTGCTCCGGCTCGAGGACGGCGAGGGGGTGAGCGCCGACGACGTCGAGACGATCGCGACCTGGAACGCTGCAGCGGAGCCCTCCGACGAGATCCCATTCCAGCCCGCCCGCGTGCTGATGCAGGACTTCACCGGCGTGCCCGCCATCGTCGATCTGGCGGCGATGCGAGACGCGATGGACGACCTCGGCGCCGACGCGGCGAAGATCAACCCGCTGGTGCCGGTTGACCTGATCATCGATCACTCCGTCCAGGTCGATGCCTTCGGCAACCCACGCGCCTTCGAGATCAACGCCGAGAAGGAGTTCGAGCGAAACCAGGAGCGCTACGAGTTCCTCCGCTGGGGTCAGACCGCCTTCGACAATTTCAGCGTCGTGCCGCCCGCTACCGGCATCTGCCACCAGGTCAACCTGGAGTACCTCGGGCGGGTCGTCTGGCAGAGCGAGTCCGAGGACGGCGTTCTGCGCGCCTACCCGGACACGCTGGTCGGCACCGACTCGCACACGACGATGATCAACGGGCTCAGCGTGCTCGGTTGGGGGGTCGGGGGGATCGAGGCCGAGGCCGCGATGCTCGGGCAGCCGATCTCGATGCTGCTGCCGCAGGTGATCGGCTTCCGGCTGGAGGGCGAGCTCTCCGCGGCGACGACCGCGACCGACCTGGTGCTGACCGTGACCGAGATGCTGCGCGAGAAGGGCGTGGTCGGCAAGTTCGTCGAGTTCTACGGGCCCGGCCTGCCGTCCCTCGGGCTCGCCGACCGAGCGACGCTCGGGAACATGTCGCCGGAGTTCGGCTCGACCTGCGCAATCTTCCCGCCCGACGCGGAGACGCTGCGCTACCTGGAGTTCACCAACCGCCCCACTGAGGCGATCGAGCTCGTCGACGCGTACACGCGGGAGCAGGGCCTCTTCCACACCGCCGACAGCGAGGAGCCGACGTTCTCGGACACGCTCTCCCTCGATCTCGGTGACGTGGTGCCCTCGATCGCCGGGCCGAAGCGCCCGCAGGACCGGATCGCGCTGGGTAATTCGAAGGCCGCATTCTTCGAGACGCTCTCCAGCTTCAACGATGACGCCGCCGATGAGCTCGGCGATGGCGAGGACGACTCCTACGACGAGGCCGTGGCCGAGTCGTTCCCTGCCTCCGATCCTCCGGCGGAGGATCACGACAACGAGGCGGGCAAGCCGCACGGCCAGCCGACGACGACGGCAACCGCGGAGGAGCGCCGCAGCGGCGACGCGATCACGGTGAACATGGAGGGCGAGGAGTTCGAGCTGGATCACGGCCGGGTCGTGATCGCCGCAATCACCAGCTGTACCAACACCTCGAACCCGTCGGTGATGGTCGGCGCCGGCCTCGTGGCCCGCAAGGCCGCGGCGAGGGGACTCGACCGCAAGCCCTGGGTGAAGACGTCACTGGCGCCGGGCTCGACCGTCGTCACCGACTACCTGGAGGCGGCCGGGCTGGACGACGACCTCGACGCGCTCGGGTTCAACCTCGTGGGGTACGGCTGCACAACCTGCATCGGCAACTCGGGACCGCTGCCGGAGGAGATCTCCGCCGCGGTCGAGGACAAGGACCTGGTCGTCTGCTCGGTGCTGAGCGGCAACCGGAACTTTGAGGGCCGGATCAGCCAGGACGTGAAGGCGAACTACCTGGCCTCGCCGCCCCTCTGCGTCGCCTACGCGCTAGCCGGGCGGATGGACTTCGACTTCGAGCTCGAGCCGCTCGGCACCGACCGGGATGGCGAGCCGGTCTTCCTCCGCGACATCTGGCCGACGCCCGAGGAAGTCAAAAAGACCGTCGGTGAGGCGGTCAAGGCGGACATGTTCGAGAAGAGCTACGCGAACGTGTTCGAGGGCGATGAGACCTGGAAGGCGATCGAGGTGCCCGAGGGGGACCGCTACACCTGGCCCGACTCGACCTACGTGCGGCGGCCCCCGTTCTTCGAGGGCATGGACCCGGAGCCCTCCGACGCCGAGCCGATCGAGGGTGCCCGCGTGCTGGCCAAGCTCGGGGAGTCGATCACCACCGATCACATCTCCCCGGCCGGCGCGATCAAGAAGTCGAGCCCGGCCGGCGAGTGGCTGATGGAGCAGGGCGTCGAGCCCCGGGACTTCAACTCCTACGGATCGCGCCGGGGCAATCACGAGGTGATGATGCGTGGCACGTTCGCGAACGTCCGGCTCCGCAACCAGCTCGTCGACCGCGAGGGCGGCTGGACCCGTCACATGCCCTCCGATGAGGAGATGCCGATCTACGACGCGGCGATGAAGTACGCCGACGAGGGCGTGCCGCTGGTCGTGATCGCCGGACCGGAGTATGGCTCAGGGTCCTCCCGCGACTGGGCCGCGAAGGGAACCCTGCTGCTCGGCGTCAGAGCCGTGCTCGCCGAAAGTTTCGAGCGCATTCACCGCTCGAACCTGATCGGGATGGGCGTGCTGCCCCTGCAGTTCCCGGACGGAGAGACGATCGACTCGCTTGGACTGACCGGGGAGGAGCTCTTCTCGGTGGGCGATCTGAACGGTGGGGAGGCGACCGAGGTCGAGGTTCGGGCCGACCGCGAGGGCGCCGACCCCGTCGCCTTCACCGCCCGGGTTCGCCTCGACACACCCAACGAGCGGCACTATTTCCGCAACGGGGGCATTCTCCACCGCGTCTTGCGCGACTTATGTTAAGCCTGTGTTGCATCGCGGGACGCAATCGGTCATGATGCTTCCAAGCCAGCCTTATAAAGCTCGTCCCCGGTCAGTCCCGCCTCCGGGGGCGAACGCGTCGGCATCCCTCCCTGGCTACCGACGCGCTGGCGGAGGCGCGGGCCGCGTGGACCCCCTGCCTCCCGCGGCCCCGCCGCCGCCTACCTGCGCGGCTCTGCGGACTTGCCGTTGAGTTTTGTGGAAGCGTGAGTGGCCATTGGAGGTTTTCCACGAAGCTCGCCTCTGGGGCGAGTTTCGTGGGGAGTTGGGAGGACGGCCGGGCGGTTGCACGAAGATCAACGCAGCCCGGCACGCGGACGAACCGCCGCGGCCGATGCCCTCCCTCATCCCTCCCCCTGGCGCTCCTTGCGCTCGATGTACTCGATGCCGGCGGTGCTGCCTACCGGGCCGACGGGGGTGAGGGAGGCCGCGAGGAGCCACCAGGGGGCCTCGCGGCGGAGGACGGCGACGAAGATCATCAGGACCAGGGCGATGAAGCCGATGCCGTGGGAGAGGCCGAACCAGAAGGTCGGACGCTCGAGGCCGGGTGCGAGCCACACCACCAGGAGCCCGGCGAAGATCCCGAGCTCGATCAGGGACATCCACTTGACCCAGGGAAAGAAGGAGCCCGGCGCTCGTGGCAGGAACTCGCGCTCGCCCTCGGTCGATGCTGCGGCGTTCGTGGTCATGGGGGCGAGAGGCTAGATGAGCCCTGCCCCAGGGTCCGACGGCCCCGGGGTGCGGGTGGGTGCAGCGGTTGTACAAGCACGTCGCGTCGGATTCTCGACATCGGTACATAGCGGGAGATCGACCCGCCCGGGAGACTCCCGGTCATGACGAATGCACTGCGAAGAGACAAGCGCCGGATCCGCAAGCACGCGATCGAGCGCGCGCGGGAGGCCCGGAGGACGATCGCACGTGAGCGGGACTACCACTGCTCGTCGTGCGATTTCGAACGGCGTTCCTGGCTGGCTCTGCACAGCTGCCCGAGCTGCGGGACGGGGTTCGCCGCTCGGTCAGCCGGTCAGGGCCGTGAGGACGATGCGCTCCTGCTCTGAGCGGTGTGCGGCCGGGTAGCCCTCTGAGGGGCTGGCGCGCTCGGGCCGGCCGATGTAGCGGAACTCGACACCCTCGGGGACGAGCTCGGGCATGCGCCGGGCCATCACCGACCAGCAGCCCATGTTCTTCGGCTCCTCCTGGACCCACGCGATCTCCTCGACGCCCGGGTAGGCCGCGATCAGCTCGCGGATCTGATTCTTCGCGAAGGGATAGATCAGCTCGACGCGGGCGATGGCGACGGTTTCGGCGGCCTCCCGGCGGTCGTGGTTGGCGAGGTCGTAGTAGACCTTGCCGCTGCAGAGAATCAGGCGCTTGACGTCCTTGCGGCGGTCCTCCGCCGATGGATCGTCGAGGACGAACTCGAAGGCGCCCTCGGTCAGATCCTTGAGCGTCGACGCAGCGTCGCCGAGGCGCAGCAGGCCCTTCGGCGTGAAGACCACCAGCGGTCGTGCCTTTGCGATGCGGGCCTGACGGCGGAGCAGGTGGAAGTACTGGGCGGCGGTGGTCGGGTTGGCGAGCCGCATGTTGCCCTCGGCGGCGAGCTGGAGGAAGCGCTCGATTCGCGCGCTGGAGTGCTCGGGACCCGAGCCCTCGTATCCGTGGGGGAGGAGCAGCGTCAGGCGGGTGGTCTGATCCCACTTCGACTCGGCCGAGGCGATGAAGCTGTCGATGATCACCTGGGCTGAGTTGCCGAAGTCGCCGAACTGCGCCTCCCAAAGGATCAGGCTCTCGTTCGACGCGGCCGAGTAGCCGTACTCGAAACCGAGGCAGGCCTGCTCGGAGAGCGGCGAGTTGTGGATCTCGAACGGCGCCAGCGCCCCCGAGAGATTCTGGATCGGCGCGTACTCGAGCCCCGTCTTCTCGTCGTGGAGCACGAGGTGGCGGTGGGAGAAGGTGCCGCGCTCCACGTCCTGGCCGGTGAGGCGGATATGCGTGCCTTCGGTGAGCAGGGAGGCGAACGCGAGCGACTCCGCGTGCCCGTACTCGATCGGGCCCTCCTCGAGGATCTCGGTCCGCCGCATCAACGGCTTGCGGAGCTTCTTGTGCATCGTGAAGCTTTCGGGGAGCTTGAGCAGCTCCTCGTTCAGGGTGCGCAGCCGCTTCTCCGAGACGTTCGTCTCCACGTCGGGGCTCTTGGTCCGGTCCAGCTCCCCGGTGCCGGTGCCGGCGACCGTGGGATCCTCGAACTCGCCCCGTTCGATCTTGCCCTTCAGGTCCTTGTGGATCTCGCTGAGCTCGCTGCGGCGGGTCTCTGCCTTCTCCTCCACGTTCTCGTCCTTGACGATCCCCTCGTCGAGCAGCTCCTTCGCGTAGATCTCGCTGACCGGCGGGTGCTTCTTGATCGTCGCGGCCATCTCGGGCTGGGTGTAGGCGGGCTCGTCGGTCTCGTTGTGCCCGTAGCGCCGGTATCCGATCAGGTCGATGACCACGTCGCGGCCCCACTCCTTGCGGTACTCCATCGCGAGCCTGACCGCGGCGATGCACTTCTCGGCGTCGTCGGCGTTGACGTGGATGATCGGGACGTTGAAGCCCTTCGCCATGTCAGCCGCGTACGGGGTCGAGCGGCCCTCCTCCGGGTCGGTCGTGAAGCCGACCTGGTTGTCGGTGATGATGTGAATCGTGCCGCCGGTGGCGTAGCCCTCCAGCGACTGCAGGTTGAAGGTCTCGGCGACCACTCCCTGGCCCGGGAAGGCCGCGTCGCCGTGGAGCAGGACGGGCACGGCGAGTTTCGGGTCGTGGTCCAGCCGGGGCCCGGAGTGACCGGTCTGCGCGGCACGCGCGGCCCCGGTGACGACGGGGTCGACGAACTCGAGGTGGGAGGGGTTCGGGTACATGCGCACCTTGATGGCTCCCTTTCGCGTCTCGAGGATGCCCTCGGCGCCGTGGTGGTACTTGACGTCGCCGGTGCCTCCGCCCCGGAGCGCGTCGGTCCGCTTTACAGCGTCCAGCGCCTTGGCGCCCTCGAACTCGGCCATGATCGATTGCAGCGACCGCCCGAGGCTATGGGCCAGAACGCTGAGCCGGCCGCGATGCGCCATCCCGATCGCGACCTCCTCGGCTCCGTCGCGCTTGGCGAGGGCGGCAATCTCGTCGATCATCGGGACCGTGGTGTCGAGTCCCTCGATCGAGAACATCTTCTGGCCCAGGTAGGCCTTCTGGAGGAACCGCTCGAACTGGAAGACCTCGACGAGCCGACGCAGCAGATCTTGCTTCTCGTCGTCGGCGAGCTCGCTCCGGTGAGTTCCGGTCTCGATCATCTCCCGCAGCCACATGCGCTGCTGGTGGGAGGAAAGGTGCTCGATCTGATACCCGATCCTGCCGCAGTAGGCATCCCGCATTCGTGGCAGGGCGTCGAGGAGGGTCTCTCCGGGGACGCCGATTCTCAGGATCGAAGCCGGGATCCGGCCCATCAGCTCGGGGGTCAGGTTGAGGTTTTCCGGCTCGAGCGCCGGATCGCCCTTGCCGTTGCCGTCGAGCGGGTTGAGCTCAGCTGCGAGGTGGCCGTGGGTGCGGTAGGCCTTGAGCAGCGAGGTCGCGGCCTGAACGCCCTGCAGCAGCTCCTCGTCTACAGCGGTGCCGACGGTCGAGGCCGCGGCTGCCGGGACCGCCGCCCCGCCGCCGCTCGGCAGCGGTGGCGCCGACGCCGACTCGGGGTGCACCGTGGAGACGACCGCCCCGTCGATCTCCAGGTCCTGCGCGACCCGCTCGTAGAACTCGTGCTCGCCCTGCAGCAGCTCGTCGAGGGCCTTGAGGAAGTTGCCGGACTCCGCCCCCTGGATGACCCTGTGGTCGTAGGTGGAGGTCATCGTCATCACCCGCGAGATGCCGAGCGCCTTGAGCTTGTCGGCCGTCGCGTGGGACCACTCGGGCGGATAGGCGATCGAGCCGGTCGCGATGATCGTTCCCTGCCCGGTCATCAGCCGCGGCACCGAGGCGATCGTCCCGATCCCGCCCGGGTTGGTCAGCGTGATGTTGGTGCCCTGGAAGTCGTCGGCGGTGAGCTTGTTCTCGCGCGTCTTGCGGATCAGCTCCTCGTAGTAGGCGTGGAAGCCTTTGAAGTCGAGCGTGTCCGAGGCCTTGATGCAGGGAACCATCAGGGCCCGCGAGCCGTCCTTCTTCTCCACGTCGACCGCGATTCCCAGATTGACATGGTCGCTCTCCACGGCGTGCGGCTTGCCGTCCCGCTCGGTGAAGGTCCGTGCCATCACCGGCCACTTCTTGCCGGCCTCGACGATCGCCCAGGCGATCAGGTGGGTGAAGGAGACCTTCATCCCCCGGTCGGCCAGATGGCCGTTCAGGACCTTACGCTTCGCCCAGATCGTGTCGACCGGAAGCGTGCGGAACGAGGTCGCGGTCGGAATCGAGCGACTCTCGTCCATCGCTTTGGCGAGCATCGCTGCCGGGCCCTTGAGCCGCTTCAGCTCGCCTTCGCCGAGCGGTGCGCTCGGGCCGGCTCCGTTGCCGCCGCCGTCGGCCGCGGCGAGCACGTCGTCCTTGGTCACCTTCCCGGCCTCGCCGGTGCCCTTCACGTTCGAGAGGTCGATGCCCTTGTCGGCCGCCGCGCGCCGGGCGATCGGCGTCGCCCGGCCGGAGGAGTCGACCTCGGCGGTCCCCGTGGCGCCCGCACCGTCGTCGGAGGCCGCGGATGAGGCGCCGTCGCCGGAGCCACCTGAGGAGCCGGCTCCGCCGCTGACCATCTTCGCCAGCGCTTCGCCGACCGAGACGGTGTCATCCTCGCCCTTGAGCAGCTCCGTGATCTCACCGTCGGCGGGGGAGGGAACCTCCGCGTCGACCTTGTCGGTGGAGACCTCGACGATCGTGTCGCCCTCGGACACGGTGTCGCCGACCGCCACGTGGTACTCGAGGATCGTGCCCTCGGCCACCGACTCGCCCATCTCGGGCATCGCGACCTCGATCTCCTCTCCGCCGGCACCGTCGTCCGCGTCGCCGGCGTCCTCGCCGGAGCTCCCGCTCGCGCCGGTGCCGTTTGAGGAGGCGGCGTCGCCGGGCTCGATCTCGGCCAGCGGCTCGCCCACCTCGACCTCGTCGTCCTCGGACTTGAGGATCTTGGTGATCGTGCCGCTGATCGGGGCCGGGACCTCCGCGTCGACCTTGTCCGTGGAGACCTCGACGATCGTGTCCCCTTCGGAGACCTCGTCGCCCACGGCGACGTGATACTCGAGAATCGTTCCCTCGGTCACCGATTCGCCCATCTCGGGCATCTCGATCGGGGTGGCGCCGTCGCTCAAGGTGGCGCTCAGGAGAGGGTTAGCGGGTGATTCACAGTCGCTTCTATGACTATATGGAACGCGGCAATCGGGCGGGAGCAAGTCCGGTGCCGGCGGTGGCGCCTACCCGCCCCGCGCCTCGCCGAAGCGCTCGATCGCCTCGGCGCGTGAGTCCTTGAGATCGACCAGCGGCTCGGGGTAGTCGTCGCCGAGGGCAATGCCGGCCTCCGCGAGCACCTCAGGCGGCGCCTCCCACGGGGCGCCGAGATGCCCGTCGGGGAGGTCGGCCAGCTCCGGCACCCAGCGGCGGACGTAGGTGCCGTCGGGATCGAACTTCTCCTGCTGCTTGACCGGGTTGAAGATCCGGAAGTAGGGCTGGGGGTCGGCGCCGGTCGAGGCCGCCCACTGCCAGTTGCCGTTGTTCTGGGACTCGTCGCCGTCGAGCAGATGGGCCATGAAGTGGGCCTCGCCGCGGCGCCAGTGGAGCCTGAGGTTCTTGGTGAGGTAGCTGGCGACGGCCATCCGCACCCGGTTGTGCATCCAGCCCTCCTCGCGGAGCTGGCGCATGCCGGCGTCGATCCAGGGGACGCCCGTACGGCCCTCGCACCATGCCTCGAAGTCCCGGTCGGACGTGCGCCAGCGCATCCCGCGCATGCGCTCGTCGTACTCCAGCTCCCGGTTGCCGGGGAAGTGGCGGATCACGTTCAGCCAGAAATCCCGCCAGGCGAGCTGGCGGCGGAGCTCGGTGGCGCCCTTCGTCCCGCGGTCGAGCAGCTCGGTCTCCAGCTCCCGCGCCGAGATCGTGCCGAAGTGGAGCTGCGGAGAGAGCTTCGTCGTCGCGTCGTCGCCCGCGAGGTCTCGCACGCGGTGATAGGCGTCGGCCCGCTCCAGGGCCCTGCGCATCGCGCGGCGAGCCGCGGTCTCGCCCGGGCCGAATCCGCCGGCGATCCGCTCGGCTCGGGCGTCCACCCCCATCTCCTCCTTCGTCGGGGGCGAGCCCACGCCGACGCCGGAAGGAGCGCCCGCGAGCCTGCGCGGGCGCTTGGCGAGCTCACGCCGGCCCGCGCGGGCCCAGGCGCGGTAGAAGGGGGTGAAGACCCGGTAGGGGCCGCCGGATCCCGTCTCGATCCGGGCGATCTCGGCGCAGGCGATCCCGTTGTGACCGATGAGCTCGACGCCGCCGTCGGCGAGGGCCCGCCCGACCCGCTGGTCTCGTGCCCGCGAGTGAGCCGTATGGTCGCGATTGACGTGCACGACCTCCGCGCCGGCCTCGGTCGCGAGCCTGGCGAGCACCACCGCGGGGTCTCCGGACCGGAAGTGCAGCCGGGCGCCGGTGGATCGCAGGTCCGCATCCAGATCCCGCAGCGAGGCGAGCAGGTAGGCGTTGCGGTTCGGGCTCGAGTGACGACCGTCCCAGAGGCCGCGCTCGAAGCAGAACAGCGGCACGATCCGCTCGGCCTCGCTCGCGGCGGCGAGCGCGGGATTGTCGTTCATCCGCAGGTCGCGGCGTAGCCAGACGATCGCGGTCCTCATCGCCGGACACCTACCCGATGCGGGCGATCAGCAGCACCTCGTTGGCCCGCGTGTCGAAGACGTCCCGGACCAGGTAGTCCCGCGCGGGCGCCTCGGCCGCGCAGAAGCCGCATTCCAGGCTCGCGGCGACGTCGAGCGCACGCTCGATCCTGACCGGCATCGAGCAGTCGGGACAGACGAGCGCCCCGTGGGCCAGCTGCTCGACGCCGTGCTCGATCAGGCGATGGTCGGAGCCGAGGTCGGTGACCTTGACGTCACCGCCGCCGGCGAGCGGGTCGCGGGGTGAGTCCTGGTGGTGTAGTGGCACCCCACAGAGTGTAGGGTCAGATGCTCACGGCCCAGATACGGTCGAGATGATCTGGAGGAGAGAGCAATGTCCTACTTCGTCACCGGCGCCACCGGCTTCATTGGGCGATTCCTAGTCGAGCTGCTGCTCGAGCGCGAGGGCACGATCAACGTGCTCGTGCGCGAGGGATCCCGCGGGCGGCTCGAGGAGCTGATCAGTCGCTGGGGCGCTGAGGAGGGCAGGATCGTTCCGGTGGTCGGCGACCTCTCTCAGCGCTATCTGGGGATCTCCGGCGAGGACATCGATCGGCTGCAGGGCGAGGTCGGGCACTTCTTCCACCTCGCGGCGATCTACGACATGAAGGCCGACGCCGAGTCACAGCGAGTCGCGAACGTCGAGGGCACCCGCCACGCGGTTCAGCTCGCCGAGCGCCTCGAGGCCGACCACTTCCACATGGTCAGCTCGATCGCGGCCGCCGGCCTCTACAAGGGCACCTGGCGCGAGGACATGTTCGACGAGGCGACCGACGTCGACAACCACCCCTACTTCCAGACCAAGCACGAGTCCGAGCGGGTGGTGCGCGAGGAATGCGACGTGCCGTGGAGGGTCTACCGACCGGGGATCGTCGTCGGCCATTCGGAGACCGGCGAGATGGACAAGGTCGACGGCCCGTACTACTTCTTCAAGCTGATCCGCCGGATCCGCCAGGCCGTGCCGAGTTGGGCGCCGATGCCCGGAGTCGGGGGGCGGGAGATCAACATCGTCCCGGTCGACTTCGTGACCAAGGCGATGGACCACATCGCTCACGAGGACGACCTCGACGGGCGGGCGTTCAGCCTCACGGACCCTGAGCCGCTCAGCGCCGGCGAGGTGATCGACGCGTTCGCCCGCGCTGCGCATGCGCCCGAGGCGACGCTGCACGCGCCGCCGGAGATGACCGAGTCGCTCGAGCCGTTGCTTGGCCTGGGCCTCAACGCGATGCCGTTCGCGAACACGGTGGCCGATGCGGTGCTCGCCGATTTCGGGATCCCTCGGGAGGTTCTCGTTTACCTGCACTACCCGACCCATTTCGACTCGCGCAACACGCAATCGGCGCTCGAGGGCACCGGGATCACGGTGCCGCCGCTCGAGTCCTACGCGGACAAGCTCTGGGACTACTGGACCCGGCACCTCGACCCCGACCTCTACCGGGATCGCACGCTGCTGGGCGCCGTGCGTGGGCGAGCGGGTCTGGTAGGCGGGCTGAGCCAGATCATCAGCCAGCAGATCCCCGATGAGCTGGTCCGCGCGGGCAAGAAGGCCCTGGGCGCCGCGAGTCTGGAGAAGAACGTGGAGGGGCGGACGGTGATGGTCACCGGGGCGTCCTCCGGCATCGGCAAGGCAACCGCGATGAAGATCGCCGAGGCCGGCGGCATCGTTCTGCTCGTCGCCCGGACCCCCTCCAAGCTCGAGGAGACGCGCGACGCGATCGTCAAGGGTGGCGGCGAGGCCCACGTGCACCCGTGCGACCTCTCCGACATGGACGACATCGACCGGATGTGCGAGGAGGCGCTCGCGCAGCACGGCCATGTCGACGTGCTGATCAACAACGCCGGCCGCTCGATCCGGCGCTCGATCGCGCTCAGCTACGACCGCTTCCACGATTTCGAACGGACGATGCAGCTCAACTACTTCGGTCCGGTGCGTACGATCCTGCGCCTGCTGCCGACGATGCGCGAGGAGCGACTGGGCCAGATCATCAACGTCAGCTCGATCGGCGTGCAGACGAACATGCCGCGGTTCTCGGCGTACGTCGCGTCCAAGTCGGCGCTCGACGCGTTCAGCCGCTGCATCGCCTCCGAGATCGTCGACGACGGGATCAACGTCACGACCGTCCACATGCCGCTCGTACGGACGCCGATGATCGCGCCGACGAGGATGTATGACAAGTTCCCGACGATCACTCCGGACGAGGCCGCGGACATGCTCTGCGACGCGATCGTCTACCAGCCGAAGCGGATCGCGACCCCGGTCGGCACGATCGGACAGATCCTCTACGCGATCAACCCGAAGTCGATGGACTACATCCTCAACTCGGCGTACCACATGTTCCCGGACTCAACCGCGGCGAAGAAGGGGAAGAAGACGGCACCGACCGAGGGTGGCGACAAGGACGCCCCGCCGCAGACCTACCCCGAGGACGAGCAGGCAACGGCACAGCAGATCGCGTTCGCCTACCTGATGCGCGGCGTGCACTGGTAGCCCCTGCGCCCGCGCCGGCGCCAGCCGCCGGAGCCCTTCCGCAGCTAGTGAACGCGCGCCGCCCGGCGCGCCCGCGCCTCGCTGATCCCCGACCAGCCGACGTCGAATGCGAGCGCCTGGGCGAAGCGCACCGTGCGCGCCGACACCTTGCGGGGCTTGAAGTCGCGATCGACCAGTTCGGGGAGCGTGACCATCGACTGCTCGAGCTCGCTCTGGACGGCGATCACCTGCCGCCAGCGCGAATCGCTTGACTGCGTTCTCTCCATCCTCGGTCCCTTCTGGTTGAAAGCACGTCCAGAACGGCCTCCAGAGTAGGGATCGTGTCGGTCGTCACGAGAGCGACGGCCTCAACATGCCTTGCTCTCGTAGCCAGGCCTCGGTCCGTCGCATGCCCTCGTCCAGGTCGACCGCCGGCTCGTAGTCGAGCAGGCGGCGCGCCTTGTCGATCGAGTAGGTGCCGGTGCGCGTGAAGTAACGCATCGACTCGCGGCTGATCTCGGTGGGGCTGCCGCTCACGCGGGCTGCCGCCTCCGGTCCGGCGACGAGCGCGAGCGCGATCGGCGTCGGAAGGCAGCGCGGCCCGCGGCGGCCGAGCATCCGGTAGTAGCGGCCGAAGAACTCCTTGCAGCTGACGCCGACCCCGTCGCTGATCGTGAAGATCTCACCGGCTCCCTTCGGGTCTGCGGCGGCCAGCAGGACGCCGTCGACGAGGTTGTCAATGTAGGCGGGGCTGAATACCCCCTTGCCCATCGCGGGGAGCAGGAACTGCCGCTTGTGGATTGCCTCGAGGACCAGGATGGTCCAGGGACGCGACCCGGGGCCGTAGACGTCTCCCGGCCGGATCACCGTGACATCGATCCGGCCCTCCGCGTGAGCCTGGAGCGCGACCTGCTCGGAGGCGATCTTGGTGTTGACGTAGACGCTGCTCGAGGGCCGCACCGGATAGTCCTCGCCGACGCCGTCGGGGAACTCCGTGTCGCTGAACGCGCGGACGGAGGAGAAGTGGACGAAGCGTCTCGCTCCGGCGGCGGCCGCAGCGTCGATCGCATGCTTGGTGCCGAGTACGTTGACTCTCCAGCCGAAGTCCTGGCGAGCTGAATTGGTGACGGCCGCTGCGGTGTGGATCACCGTCTCGGAGCCCTCCGCGGCCGCCTGCCAGCCCCCCGGCTCGGTGATGTCTCCGGCGACGATCCCCGTGCCCCTGTCGGCTTGCATGTCGATCCCGGTCACCTCGAGGCCGTCCTCGCGAAGGCGCTCGGCGAGCCGGCGGCCGATGAAGCCTGCGGCGCCCGTGATGGTGACCCGCTCCATTCGCCTAGCATTACACGAGTGCGTGCAAGCGTCAGAGCGCCGGAGACCGAGTCAAGCGCCGCGGTGGACACCGGCCGGCCCCTGAGGCTCGGCGACGTTCCCGTCTCCGAGATCGAGCTGCACGGCCATCGCGTGACCTATCGCGAGGTCGGCGACGGCCCGATCCTCGTCCTGATCCACGGGGTCACGGGCAACATGGAGACCTGGGACCGCGCGCTCCCGTGGCTCGCCGATCGTTTTACCGTCGTGACGCCGGATCTGCTCGGCCACGGCCGCTCGGCGAAGCCCCGGGGCGACTACTCGCTCGGCGCCTATGCCGCCGGAATCCGGGATCTGCTCGGCGCGCTCGGCCACTTCAAGGCGACGGTCGTCGGACACTCGCTCGGCGGCGGGATCGCGATGCAGATGGCCTACCAGTTCCCCGAGCACTGCGAGCGCCTCGTGCTCGTCTGCAGCGGTGGCCTCGGCGAGGAGGTCTCGATCGCCCTCCGGGCGGCGACGCTGCCGGGCTCCGAACTGGTGATCCCGCTGATCGCCCACAACTCCGTGATCGAGGCGGGCCGCAAGATCGGCAATGTGCTCGACGCCGTCGGCCTCGGGGTCAGCCCGGACAAGGCCGAGGTGGCTCGCGGCTACGCCTCACTCTCCGAGCCCGGGGCCAGGCGTGCCTTCATTCACACCATGCGCGGGGTCCTCGATCACAGCGGCCAACGCGTCTCCGCCCGCGACCGGTTGTACCTGACCCGGGCGGTTCCGTCGATGCTGCTGTGGGGCGCCAACGATCCGATCATCCCCGTCCGGCACGGCGAGCGCGCGCACGAGGAGATGCCGGGCAGCCGGCTCGAGGTCTTCGAGGCCGCCGGTCACTTCCCGCACGTCAGCGAGCCGCGCCGCTTCGCTCGCAAGCTGACCGAGTTCATCGAGTCCACCGACCCCGCGGAGCTCAGCAACGAGGACATGCGCGAGCTGCTCGTCCAAGGCCGCCCGGACTGAGCTTCCACCTCGGCGCTTCGCCGCACTAGGCTGCGCTGATCGCTGAGCGACGCCGCAAGCACTGGGGATGGGGCTGGGAGGACGAGCAGCCCGATCGCGCGGCGCTCGAGACGATGGTTCCGCTGGTGCGGGAGCGTCTGGGTTTCGACGTCGACCGGGTCGAGGAGCCGATGCCGTTGGAGGAGGTCGAGCTGGCCCCGTCGCGGCTCGGCCCGCCGGACGAGCTCGCCGACCTGATCAGCGATCAGCGCCACGCTCGGCTCTCACATGCGATGGGCAAGGCCTACCGCGACGTGGTCAGGGGTTTCCGCGGGGTCTACGAGCGCACTCCGGATCTCGTCGCGAGGCCGGCGGACGAGGAGGACCTGCGCCGGGTTCTGGAGTGGTGTGAGCAGAAGCGGCTGGCGGTCATCCCCTACGGCGGCGGCACCAGCGTTGTCGGCGGGGTCGAGCCGCGGGTCGGGCACGGCTACCGGGGAACCTTGTGCGTCGATCTCGGCCACCTCGACCGGGTGCTCGAGGTCGACGAGGCCTCGATGGCCGCCCGCATCCAGGGCGGCGCGACCGGACCCGGTCTCGAGGCGCAGCTCGCCGAGCGCGGGCTGACGCTGCGGCACTACCCGCAGTCGTTCGAGTTCTCGACCCTCGGCGGCTGGATCGCGACCCGGGCCGGCGGCCACTTCGCGACGCTCTACACCCATATCGATGATCTCGTCGAGTCGGTGCGCGCGCTGACCCCCACGGGTGTCTGGGAGAGCCGCCGGGTGCCGGGCTCCGGAGCCGGGCCGAGCCCGGACCGGATGCTGATCGGCTCCGAGGGGATCCTCGGCCTGATCACCGAGGCCTGGGTGCGCGTCCGCCCGAGGCCGACACAAAAACAGAGCTGCGTCGTCGAGTTCGAGGATTTCCACGCCGGCGCGGAAGCGGTCCGCGCGCTGAGCCGGTCGGGTCTGAATCCTGCCAACTGCCGGCTACTCGACCCGCTCGAGGCGCTGACCACCGGCGCGGGGGATGGGTCCGCCGCACTCCTGATCATCGGATTCGAGTCGGCCTTCGGGCCAGTGGATGGGGCCATGGCGCAGGCGGTCGACTGCGCGAAGGATCATGGGGGCGCCGCACAGCCGGTGCGAGGGGCAGGTAGTAGCGACGGGGGAGGGAGTGGCGACCCTGCGGCCAGCTGGCGGGACGCGTTTCTGCGGGCGCCGTATCTGCGTGACTCGCTCGTGTCCCTCGGCGTGCTGAGCGAGACCTTCGAGACGGCGGTGACCTGGGACCGGTTCGGCGAGCTCCACTCGGTCGTGATGGAGGCGGCACGACGGGCCGTCGCCGACGTCGTCGACGCCCCGGCTGACGGCGAGGGCGCGCCGCGGATCTCCTGCCGGTTCACCCACGTCTACCCCGACGGTCCCGCCCCCTACTTCACCGTCCTGGCGCCGGCTCGGCGCGGCTCAGAGGTCGAGCAGTGGGACGAGATCAAGGCGGCCGTCTCGGAGGCGCTGATCGCCGCCGGCGGCACGATCACGCACCATCACGCGGTCGGGAGGGACCACCGGCCCTGGTACGACCTGCAGCGCCCGGATCAGTTCGCCGACGCGCTTCGCGGCGCGAAGGCGGCGGTCGACCCGGCGGGCCTGATGAATCCGGGCGTGCTGGTCGACTCGGCGTAGGGGCGCTCTGCCGCGGAGCGGCTCCGGTAGATTCCTGGTTGACCGACCAGTCAATCAGCGGCGGGCCGCCGGGGCGAGGGCGGCGTTGCGGTGCGAGCGAGGAGGAAGAGCGTGGATCTGACCCTGACCGACGAAGAGGAGACGTTCCGCGACGAAGTCCGGACCTGGCTCTCTGAGAACCATCCGGGAGACGAGCCCGACGGCGACGACACCGCCAAGTGGGAGTTCTCGGTGGACTGGCAGCGCAAGATGCACGCCGATGGCTGGGCCGGAGTGGCGTGGCCCAAGGAGTACGGCGGCCGCGGGGCGAGCCTTCTCGAGCAGACGATCTTCTACAGCGAGATGGCCGAGGCGAACGTGCCGAGGCCGGCCAACATCCTCGGCCTGGTGATGGGTGGACCGGTGGTCATGGCGCACGGCGACGAGAGCCAGAGAGAGCGCTTCCTCGAGCCCATTCTGTCGGCCGAGGAGATCTGGTGCCAGGGTTTCTCCGAGCCCGAGTCCGGCTCCGATCTCGCCTCGCTGAAGACCAAGGCCGTCAAGGACGGCGATGGCTGGCGGATCAACGGCCAGAAGGTCTGGACGACGCTCGGCCACGTGGCAAAGTGGTGCATGCTCGTTGCCCGCTCCGACTTCGACGCTCCCAAGCACAAGGGTCTCACCTATTTCATCCTCGACATGGAGCAGGACGGGGTGGAGGTACGGCCGCTGGTTCAGATCACGGGCGAGGCCGAGTTCAACGAGGTCTTCTTCGAGGACGCCTACGTTCCCGACGAGAACGTGATCGGCGGCGTCGGCAACGGCTGGAACGTGGCGATCACCACGCTGATGAACGAGCGCGCCGGCCTCGGCGCCTCGGCGGCGGTCGGGCTGTCGCAGGACCTGCACGCCCTGGTCGAACTGATCAACGAGCGCGGGCTGGGCAACGATCCGCTGATGCGACAGAAGGTCGCCAAGCTTCGGATGAGCACCGAGGCCCTGCGCCTCGGCTCGATGCGGTCGCTGACCCAGGTCCTGAAGACCGGGATCCCCGGCCCCGAGGGCTCGATCGCGAAGCTCCAATGGAGCTCGACGAACCAGGCGCTGACCGAGCTCGCGACCGACGTTCTCGGCGCCGAGGGGCTCGAGAAGGACGATGAGTGGACGTACAAGATGCTCCGCTCGCGCGCCAACTCGATCGAGGGCGGCACCACCGAGGTGCTCAAGAACATCGTTGCCGAGCGTGTGCTCGGCCTGCCGAAGCTGCGATAGGAGAACTGAGATGAATTTCGGATTCAACGACGAGCAGACCGAGATCAAGAGCACGGCTCGCCAGTTCCTGGAGAACCGGTTCAAGCCGTCCGTGGTTCGCGAGCTGGCCGAGGCGGGCCGCTACGACGAGGGCCTATGGAAGGAGATCTGCGAGCTCGGCTGGGCCGGGATCGCGCTCGACGACGAGCACGGCGGTCAGGGCCTGGGCATGGTCGAGCTGGTGATCCTCTGTGAGGAGCTCGGCTACGCCTGCGCGCCGACACCATTCCTCGCCAACGCCTGCGCCGGGCTGGCGCTCGAGTGGGCGGGCTCCGACGCACAGCAGGAGGGCCTCGCCGGCATCGCCGCCGGCGACGCGCGCGGGGCCGTCGGCAGCCCGGAGGCGTTCATCGACGCCGAGGGCGCCGCGGTGCCGATCGTCTTCGACGAGGATGGCGCTCGGATCCTCGACCCCGACTCGATGTCGTTCGAGCGCATCGACGCGATCGATCAGACGCGGGGATACTCGAAGCCTTCGTCGGTCGACGGCGAGCCGCTGCCGGGTGACGTCGATGCCGCCTCTCAGCGAATCTGCGTGGCCGCCGCCGCCGAGCTCGTCGGGATCGGCCAGCGCGCGCTCGACATGGCCGTCGAGTACGCGAAGGACCGGCACCAGTTCGAGCGCCCGATCGGCGCCTACCAGGCCGTCTCGCACAACTGCGCCGGCATGCTCTATGACGTCGAGGAGGCCCGTTCGCTCACCTATTACGCCGCCTGGGCTGCCGACGCCCAGCCCGAGTCGCTCCCGATGGCGGCGGCGATGGCCAAGGCGCGTGCTTCCGATGCAGCGTGGGAGATCACCAAGGCGTCGCTTCAGGTCCATGCGGGCATCGGGTTCACCTGGGAGCACGACCTGCACTTCCTGCTCAAGCGGGCCAGAGCGGGCGCGCAGCTGTTCGGGACGGCTGCTCAGCACCGGGACCGGGTCGCGGGGCTCGCCGGGATGGGCAGCGGGAACTGATTCCCGCGCTCATCGCTAGTCCCCCGTGACCTCGAGATCGGACGCGAGGTGCGCCTTTCCACCGAGCCGGTACTCGACGTCGACGGTCTCGTTCTTTCGATACGTGCCGAAGAGCCCGATCGCCATCGAAAGCCAGCGCAGCCCGCCGACCTTGCCCTCCTTGACGATCGGCTCGTGGAAGAGCACGCCCTCCTCGTCGAGCACGTAGTCCTCGCCCTCCGCCTGCTCGACGCCGTTGATATAGACGCGGATCGGAGCCGTCGCGCCTCGCGGCAGTTGGACTCGACGGCCGACCTCGACGCCCTCGCCGTCGGTGGCGGCGTGGCCGCGCCTGCTCGTCTCAGCAGCATCCTTCGACATCGCGCCTATTCTCGCAGCGCATCGGCGACGGCATCGTCGTAGGCGATCCCGTCGGGTGGGTCGAGGTGGCTCTTGAAGGCGCCGCCGCGGTAGGGAACGACCGCGCCGTCGCCCATCAGGTCGACCCCCGCCTCGCGTCGCCGGAACACCTTTCCCGTCGAAATCTCGAGGCGGGCCTTGACCCGCTGTCCCGGCTGGAACTCGCGCAGCATCTTCACCGTCGGCAGGTTGCCCTCGGCGCGGATCGCCTCGACCCCCGCGCGCAGCGCGGCGAGCGCCTCCTCGAGGCTGTCGTGGTCGGTGCGGGTTACCCGAGGCCCGTTGCGGATCGTCAGTCGGTACTCAGCCACCGAGCGAGCCGTCAGGCGCCGCGCCGCGCCTTGACCGGCCGGCGGGCGGGCGGGCCCGTGATCTTCTCGTCGCCGGTGCGGTTGCCGACCCGGACGTAGTCGCGCTGCCGCTCGCCGGCGTAGATCTGCCGCGGACGCGCGATCGCCTGCTCGTCGTCGTCCGCCATCTCCATCCACTGTGCGATCCACCCCGCGGTTCGAGGGATCGCGAAGATCACCGTGAACATCTCGTTTGGAATCCCGAGCGCCTCGTAGATGAGGCCGGAGTAGAAGTCCACGTTCGGGTAGAGCTTGCGGTCGGTGAAGAACTCATCGTCGAGCGCCCGCTTCTCGAGCTCGGTGGCGAGCGCGAGCAGCGGGTTGTCGCGGCCGACGGCGTCCAGCACCTCCTCGACATGCTTCGTGATGATCCGCGCGCGCGGATCGTAGTTCTTGTAGACCCGGTGACCGAAGCCCATGAGTCGCTCCTCGCGGTTCTTGACGCCTTCGAGGAAGTCGGGGATGTTCTCCTGTGACTCGATCCGGTTGAGCATCCGGAGCACGGCCTCGTTGGCGCCGCCGTGCAGGGGCCCGTACAGCGCCGCGACTCCTGCGGTAACCGCCGAGTACGGATCGACCTGGGAGGAGCCGACCGCACGGACCGCGCTCGTGGAGCAGTTCTGCTCGTGGTCGGCGTGCAGGATGAAGAGCACGTCGAGGGCCTTCTCGAGGCGCGGATCGGGGTCGTACTTGACCTCAGTCATCTTCCGCATCATCCCGAGGAAGTTGCCCGCGTAGGAGAGGTCGTTGTCCGGGTAGACATAGGGCAGCCCGAGCGCGTGGCGGTAGTTGAACGCCGCCAGCGTCGGCATCTTCGCGATCATCCGGATCGCCGCCATGTAGCGCTCCTCCGGGCTGTCGATGTCCTTGGCGCTCGGATAGAAGGTCGACATCGCGCCGACGGTCGAGAGCAGCATCCCCATCGGGTGCGCGTCGTAGCGGAAGCCCTCGATCATCGTCTTGATGTCCTCGTGGACGAATGTGTGGTGGGTGACGTCGTAGACCCAGCGCTCGAGCTGCAACTCGGTGGGCAGCTCGCCGAAGATCAGCAGGTAGGCGACCTCCAGATAGGAGGAGTGCTCGCACAGCGACTCGATCGAGTAGCCGCGATGCTCGAGCACCCCGGCCTCACCGTCGATGTAGGTGATCTCCGAACGACAGGAGGCCGTGTTCTTGAAGGCCGGGTCGTAGGCCATCATCCCGAAGTCGCCATCGTTGACCTTGATCTGACGCAGGTCCATCGCCCGGATCGTGTCGTCGGTGATCTCGAGCTCATAGCTCTCGCCGGTGCGGTTGTCGGTGATCGAGAGCGTGTCGGTTCTGTCGGCCATTCGGGTCTCCTCTGAGGCTCTGCGGGAAATCGCGGAGAGCGCAGTATTCCAATGTGGGGCGCTCGGCACCCTCCGGTCTCGGGGATGGCACAGGGCGTGACCCACGCGCGCGCCGACCCCTGGAAGGCTCCTGGGCATGTCTTCCCAGGCGAACTCGGAGTCCGCGGCGCGCCCGGTTGAGCGGGGCCCGTCCGGATCCCCCGAGCCGCCCGCCGACGCCGCCGGGCACGGAGGCGACCCACGGCGCGGAGGCACGGGGGCTTCTACGGAGCGGGTAGCACCGGGTACCGGATCGGGTACCGACGGCTACCCGGAGCCGGAGCCGGACCCCTCCTCCCGGTCTCCGAGCCGGGCCCCAGACGGCAGATCATGGGCGGAGTTCCTGTGCGAGGACCAGCTCCGGAAGTGGAATGGCGGGAGGTTGCCCGCCGACCTCAGCCCAGTCGAGCGCGAGATTCTGGGTTTCGACTCCATTCCGGAGGAGGAGGTCGAGCGGGAGGTCGACGCGGATCTCGGGCGCGTCCGTCAGGTGGGCATCAAGCTCAGCCCGCGGGACTTCCGCAAGCTCGCCGATGCTGCCGACAGACACGGCGTTCGGCCGACAACCATGGCCCGGCTGCTGCTCAAGCGGGCGCTTGGAGCCCTCGAGCGCGGAGAGGAGCGCACGCAGCCTGACCGCGGTGCACGGCCCTAGGCGCTGACCGGCGCCTCGGTGAAGTGGGTCAGGCGCTTGAACTCGCCCAAGCGCGACTCGACCTCGGAGGGCTCGAGTCCGCGAACGCGCTCGGTGCCGAATGCCTCGACGTTGAAGGAGGCCATGACCGAGCCGAACGCCATCGCCCTGCGCAGGTCCTCGGGGCTCGGATCGGCCGCCCCCGAGGCATCCAGGTAGCCGAGGAAGCCGCCGGCGAAGCTGTCTCCCGCGCCGGTCGGATCGGCCACCTCGTCGATGAGCAGCCCCGGGATCGCGAAGGTGTCCTCGGCACTGAAGAGGGCCGCGCCGTACTCGCCGCGTTTGGCGACGACGATCCGGGGGCCCATGTCCATCACGGCCTTGGCGGCCTTGGCGAGATTCGGCTCACCCGTGAGCTGTCGGAGCTCGGCGTCGTTGAGCAGTAGGCAGTGGATCTCGCCGAGCGCGGCGACGAGCGAGTCGCGCGCCGTGTCGATCCAGAGGTTCATGGAGTCCAGTGCGACGAGCTCCGCTCCACTCGCGTCCGCTCGCACCCGGCGCTGCAGGTCAGGCTGGATGTTGCCGAGGAACAGCACGTCCGATGAGCGCGACGCATCCGAGAGCTTTGGCTCGAAGTCCGCGAAGACGTTGAGCTGGGTGTCGTCGGTGTGAGCGACGTTGAGGTCGTGCTCGTAGTGGCCCTGCCAGAAAAACGTCTCACCGCCCTCGACCAGCTCGATGTCGCCGGTCTCGATCCCGCGCCCTTCGAGGATCGCGAACTCGTCGGCGCCGAAATCCTCCCCGACCGGGCCGACGACCCGGACGTTGGTGAAGAAGCTAGCGGCGAGGGCGAAGTGGACGGCGGATCCGCCCAGCATCTTCTCTCGGTCCCCGAACGGGGTCTTGACCGCATCGAACGCGATTGAGCCTACGACTGTGAGTGACATGGAGCGGGCATGCTGGCACAAAGCCGCCCGCAACGGCCCTGCTCTCGGAGCGCCGTTGGGTTTGCCGGCCGATGCCGGACGGGACCAATAGCCTGGGGTCAATGCCCGGCCCGAGTGGAACGAGGCCGCCGAGTCCATCGAGCGGAAGGCTGAGCCCGGAGAGCGGGCGCTGATGCGAGCGATCCAGATTCAAGAGTTCGGCGGGCCCGAGGTGCTCGAGCTGGTCGAGCTGCCCGATCCGGAGCCCGGGGACGGAGAGGTCGTGATCGAGGTGGCCCGCGCGGGCATGAACTTCGCCGACACCCACCAGCGTCACAACCAGTACCTGGCCAAGGCCGAGCTTCCGCTGATCCCGGGGCAGGAGGTGGCGGGTGCCGCCGGAGGACGCCGGGTGGCGGCGATGATCCCGAACGGCGGCTACGCGGAGCGGGTGGCCGTGCGCGAGGCCGACCTCGTGCAGATTCCCGACGACGTCACCGACGATCAGGCCGCGGCGATCCTGATCCAGGGCCTGACGGCATGGGCCCTCCTCGAGATCAGCGCGCGCGTCCAGCCGGGTGAGAGCGTCGCGGTCGAGGGCGCGGCGGGTGGGACGGGGACGATGCTCGTGCAGCTCGCCAAGCGGATGGGGGCGCGGGTGATCGGCCTCGCCTCGGCGCCCGGCAAGCGCGAGCTGGTCGAGCGGCTCGGCGCCGACGCGACGATCGACTCCCGGTCGCCGACCATGACCGAGGACCTGCTCGCCGCAAACGAAGGCCGCCCGGTTGACGTGATCATGCAGATCTCGGGCGGCGAGTCGTTCGAGCGACAGATGGAGGCACTCGCGCCGTTCGGGCGGATGGTCACCTTCGGGATCGCAACGCGGGAGGCGAATCAGATCAAGACCTCGAGCCTGATGCGGACCTCGCGGGCGGTGATCGGCTTCTGGTTCGTTCACCTGCTTCAGCGGCCTGACCTGCTGAGGGACGGCATCGCGGAGTTGCTCGGCGCTGTAGCCTCCGGGGAGCTTGAGGTCGTCATCGGCAGCGTGTATCCGATGAGCGATGTCGCCCGGGCTCAGATCGAGCTCGCGGAGCGGCGCACGCAGGGCAAGCTCCTGCTCGACCCAGGCGCCTAGAACGCCGACTTCCCACGGGCCGCGCGGCCCCACACCCACAGGAGAACAACTTGAGCGCTTTTCGCGAGATGGGCCTGGACGACGACATCGTCAAGGCTCTTGATGAGCTCGGCATCGAGGAGCCGACCCCGATCCAGGAGCAGGCGATCCCCGAGCTGCTCGCCGGCCACGACGTGATCGGCCAGGCTCAGACCGGCACCGGCAAGACCGCCGCATTCGGCCTGCCCCTGCTCCAGTACCTGGACCCCAGCGACGACTCCACCCAGGCGGTCGTCCTCACCCCGACCCGGGAGCTCTGCATCCAGGTCACGCAGGCGCTTCGTTCCTACGCGGAGCACATGGACATCAACGTCGTCGCGGTCTTCGGCGGCACCTCGGTCCGTGACCAGGCTGCGCGGGTCCGCTACGGCGCCCACGTGGTCGTCGCCACCGTCGGCCGGATGATGGACCTGACCTCCCGCGGCTCCCTGAACCTCAACGCCAGCCGCTACGTCGTCCTCGACGAGGCCGACGAGATGCTCGATCTCGGCTTTATCGAGGACGTCGAGAAGATCCTGCGGATGTGCCCGAACGGACGCCAGACGATGCTGTTCAGCGCGACGATGCCGCCTCCGATCGCGCGGCTCGCCGAGACCTACATGTACGACCCGATCACGATCTCGATCACGCCGAAGAAGCTCACAGTGGACGCGATCGAGCAGGCGTACGTCGAGGTCGACCAGAAGAGCAAGCAAGACAAGCTGATCGAGGTCCTCCGCAAGGAGGAGCCCGAGCAGGCGATCGTCTTCTGCCGGACCAAGATCGGCACGGCACGGCTCGACAAGCGGCTCCGGGACAAGGGGCTTCCCTCGAAGGCGTTGCATGGCGACATGAGCCAGGGTCAGCGCGACGGCGTGATGATCTCCTTCAAGGAGCACCAGTCGCCGCTGCTCGTCGCGACCGACGTTGCCGCCCGCGGGCTCGACATCGAGCACGTCACCCACGTGATCAACTTCGATCTGCCGAACAACACCGAGATCTACGTGCACCGGATCGGCCGAACCGGCCGCGTCGGCCGCACCGGCCGGGCGATCACCTTCGTGACGCCGAAGGAGCGCCCCGAGATCGAGCGGATCGAGCGCGAGGCGAAGACCTCGATCGGCGAGTGGGAAGCACCCGAGGACCGGATCGAGCACGCCCCGCGTCCCAAGCGGCGCGACCACTCGCAGGAGAAGCCCTCCGAGAACGGCAAGGCGGAGCACGCGAAGCTGTTCATCAACCGCGGCGCCCGCAGCGGCATCGAGGAGTCCGACATCGAGTTCGCGCTGGTCGAGGGAGCGGTGATCCCGCCCGAGTCGATTCACGACATCCGGGTGCTGGAGCGCTTCAGCTTCGTCGACCTCGACGCCGAGAACGCCGAGAAGGTCCTCGACCGGCTCAACGAGACCAAGCTCAAGGGCAAGCAGATCCGCGTCGAGTACGCGAAGGACTAGGTCCTTGCGGGGGCGCCCGCTGATCAGCATCCCCGAGGAACGGCCGCTGCTGGTCGCGCTGGTGCTCTGCGGAGCGGTGTCGCTGGCGTACGCCCTCACGGTTCCGGAGACGCCGGACCTCGCCGCTCAGCTCTTCCGCGCCGACCTGTGGGGCGATCACGGCTTCGTGCTCTGGAGCGAGGCCTGGTACAGCGGGTTCACGACTCCCGGCTACAGCCTGATCTATCCGCCGCTGGGCGCCCTGATCGGCCCGGTGGCGCTCGGGATCATCTGCGCGCTCGCCTCTACGGCGATCTTCGGTGCGCTCGCGATCCGCGCGTTCGGCGATCGAGCCTGGATTGGGGTGATCTGGTTCGGGCTAGCGTCGACGGTGGCGCTGTGGGGCTCGCGGACGACCTTCGCCCTCGGCCTCACGCTGGCGCTCGCGGCCCTGCTGGCTCTTCAGCGCAGCCGCCCCTGGCTTGCGGTGCCGCTGGCTCTGGTGTCAGGGCTGGCCAGTCCGGTCTCGGGCCTGTTCTGCGCGCTCGCCGGCGCGGCTGTCGTGCTCGCCGCGCGCGTGCCCCTGAGCAGGGACAGCGTGTCGAGGGGCGCGGCCCGGCTGCCCGCCGGCGTCGCTGTGGCAGTCACCGTCGCGGCGGCGGTGGGCACCCTGGCCATGGGCTTTGCGTTCCCGGTGGACGGCTACGAGCCGTTTCGATTCGCGATGTGGATCTGGATCCCGATCACCTGCCTGGTCGTGCTCGTCGTGGTCCCGGCCGAGCAGGCGGTGATCCGCTGGGGGGCGCTGCTGTACCTGCTGCTGGCGCTGCCGCTGCTGGTCGTCGAAACCCCGCTCGGGGACAACGCGGTGCGACTCGGCTACACCTTCGCCGGGCCGGTCCTCGCGCTCGCGCTCACCCCCTGGCGCCCGGTGCTGCTCGCGGTGCTGGCGGTGCCGCTCCTGTACTGGCAGTGGAACGCCACCTACCACGACATCAGGGACGGGCTCGGGAACGAGACGGCCGAGCGGGCCTACTTCGCGCCGGTGCTCGACGCGGCCGAGACGGACGCCGAGACTGACGGCGCCGGGCCCGGCCGCGTCCACGTGCCGCCGACCCGCACCCGCTGGGAGGCCCGCTTCGTCCCCGAGCGCTTCCCACTCGCGCGCGGCTGGCTGCGGCAGCTCGAATCCGACGACTTCGAGCTGTTCCGCGACGGCGAGCTCGACCCCGAGTCCTACGAGCGCTGGCTGCGCGAGCACGGCGTCTCATACGTGGCGCTGCCCCTCGGCGTCGAGCTCGACTACATGGGCGGGGATGAGGCGGCGCTGCTTCAGGGCGCGGACGGCCCGCTGCCGTTCCTCGCAGAGATCTACTCGAGCCCGCACTGGCGCCTCTGGAGGGTGCGGGGGACCGGCGGAAGTCCGCTCGTCACCGGCGGCGCCCGGATCGAGAGCGCCGGTCCCGACGGTTACACGGTGTCGGTACCGGGGCCGGGCACCTATCTGCTCCGCTACCGCTACAGCCCGTACCTCGGTGTCAGCGCCGACGGCCGCGCCTGCATCTCGGCAGCGCCGGGGATGGAGGGGACGACCACGGAGCTGGTAGTCGCGGGGCCCGCACCGAGGCTGATCGAGGTTGAGGCCGGGTTCTCGTTCGCGGGCCTGTTCCGCCGCTCGGAGAGCTGCTCGCAGTGAGCCCAGGCCGGTACTAGGACACGCCGAGCTCGAGCCCGAAGAGTTCGCCGAGCTGGGCCAGGGTCGCCTCGGTGTCGCGGTGGAGGATGCCGTGCATGCCGACCGCCTCGGCCCCGGCGATGTTCTCGCGAAGGTCGTCGACGAACGCGCAGGCGCCGACCGCCACGCCGAGCCGCTCCGCCCCCAGCTCGTAGATCTCGGGCTGGGGCTTGTGGAGGCCGACGTCGCCCGAGATCACGGTCGCATCGAACACGTGCAGCGGCGCTCGCTCGTAGATGCCGGTCCCCCAGGAGTTCGAGATGAGCCCGGTCGGGGCGCCCGATTCCTTCACCGCCGCCACCGCGGAGATCATCCGTTCGTCCGGGCCGAGCCCCGCGAAGAGCCGATCGATCAGGTTCTCGGGGGGAACGCCCAGCAGCGCGCCGAAGCGCTGCTCGAACTCCGCGTCGGCCAGCGCCCCGGTCTCGAGCTGCCGGAGTAGCCGGATCCCGTCGGCGTCACCGCGGAAGTGGTCCTTGATCGTGTCCGGATCGAGCCCCTCCCGGGCGGAGAACGCCCTGAACGACTCCCAGATGTTGGTCGTCAACACGCCGCCGAAGTCGACCAGGAGTGCTGTGGGCCGTGGTGCGCTCACCACCGGACTCATACCAGCCAATGGGCCAATAGGGTTCGGTCCATGAACGAGAGCTCCACAGGACAGGTCCCGGACGGCATCGACCGCGCGGCAGTCGAGGCCTGGTTCGAGGCCAACCTCGACGACGCCCGGCCGCCGCTCAGCTTCGAGATGATCGCCGGGGGGCGATCCAACCTGACCTACTCGGTGACCGATCAGGCGGGCCACCGCTGGGCGCTCCGCCGTCCGCCGCTCGGCAAGCGGCTCGGTTCGGCTCACGACATGGGCCGCGAGCATCGGGTGGTATCGGCGCTTGCCTCGACCCCGGTGCCCGTTGCGCCGATCGCGGGCTTCTGCGAGGACGAGAGCGTCAACGACGCTCCCTTCTACGTCATGGACTTCGTCGACGGCCCGGTGCTCAGAGCCCGTCAGGATGCGGAGCCGCTCACCGAGGAGGAGCGCCGAGCGGTGGGGGAGCGGGTCGTCGACACCCTGGTGACGTTGCACGAGGTCGATCCGGATGCAGCCGGACTGGGCGAGCTCGGGAAGAAGACCGACCATGTCGCCCGGACGCTGCATCGCTGGCTCGGTCAGTGGGAGAAGTCGAAGACTCGGGAGCTATCCCTCGTCGGCGAAGTCCACGACCGGCTCGCTGCACGCATCCCCGAGCAGGGGCCGGCGACGATCGTCCACGGCGACTACCGGCTCGACAACATGATCCTCGATGAGTCAGGGGAGGTGGCGGCCGTCGTCGACTGGGAGCTCTGCACGCTCGGTGACCCGCTCACCGACGTCGGCTTGCTGTTGGTCTACTGGGCCGAGGACGGGGACGACCTGCTGCCCCTGTTCGAACCGGCGACGATGGCGCCGGGGTTCATCTCCCGGGACGAGGTCCACGCGCGCTACTCGGAGCGCTCGGGGCGGGACCTGAGCGGGATCGACTTCTACGTCGCGCTCGGCTACTGGAAGCTGGCGATCATCCTCGAGGGCGTCTTCGCCCGCTACATGGCCGGCGGGTACGGGAAGGCAGCGGCCGACGACGAGGGTGCCAAGACCCTCGCGCGCACCGTTGAGCGGCTCGCGGAGGCTGCGGACGAGGCGGAGCGACGGCTCGGCTGAGCCCGCTGCCAGCTGCCTACCAGTCCGGCTGCTCCCGGTTCTCGATCCGGTCGATGCCGTCGCGGATGCCCGCCAGCGGTGCCGCCCGGATGCGGAGCTTGGTCGCGGCGTGGGCGTCCGGCTTGACGCTCGTCAGCTCCTCGGCCACCCCGTGGGCGACCGCACGGACGTCGCCCGGGTCGGCGAGCTCGTCGAGGAAGCCCGCGGCCGTCGCCTCCTCGGGGCCGAGGACGACGCCGCTGGCGGTGCAGCGGTCGAAGTAGGGGGCGGTGAGCCGGTGGCGCGCGATCTCGATCCCGAACCAGGGGACCGTGAGCCCGATCCGCACCTCGTTGAGCCCGATCTTGTAGTCGCCGCGGGCGCCGACGCGGTGGTCGGCGCTGAGCAGTACGAAGCCGCCCATCGCGAGCGCGTTGCCGTTGCAGGCGGCGACGATCGGCCGCGGGAAGCTCAGCATCCTCTCGGCCAGCCGGGCGCCGGCGACGAGCATCTCCGGCCAGCCGTCGAGCTCGGTCCTCAGGTCGAAGCCCGCTGAGAAGGTGCCGCCGGTGCCGGTCAGGACGACGGCTTCGGCTTCCTCCTCCTCGGCCCGGTCGAGGCACGCGCTGATCGAGCCGAGCATCTCCGCGGAGAGGGCGTTGACCTTGCCGTCGTCCATCTTGATCTCGGCGACGGCGCCGGACACGTTGTAGCCGGTGAGGGGCGACATGCGGCGAGCCTCAGCTCGCGGGCGCCTTCTCTCGCGGCTGCTCACGGCTACCGTCGGCTTCGGCCCCCTCGGCCCTCGCCCAGTGGTTGAGCTCGCGGCGGGCGATGACCATCTTGTGGACCTCGTCGGGGCCGTCGGCCACCTTGAGCATGCGGCTGTAGCGCCACATCGCCGCCAGGGGGGTGTCGTCCGACATGCCCAGCGAGCCGTGGACCTGGATCGCGCGATCGAGGACGTCCATGACCACGTTCGCGGCGACAACCTTGATCATCGAGATCTCGCGGCGAGCCTCGCGCTTGCCGGCCGTGTCCATCAGCCATGCCGCCTTCAGGGTGAGCAGTCGCGCCTGCTCGGTCTCCATCCGGCTCTTGGCGATGAAGTCCTGGACGAACTGCTTGTCGGCGAGGGGGCCGCCGAAGGCCTCGCGCGTGTTGGCGCGGCGGCACATCATCTCGATCGCCCGCTCGCAGGTTCCGATCGCGCGCATGCAGTGATGGATGCGCCCGGGGCCGAGCCGGTCCTGGGCGATCACGAAGCCGGCGCCGCGGGGCCCCAGCAGGTTGGCCTCGGGGACCCGGCAGTCCTCGTAGCGGATCTCGCAGTGGCCTGGGCCCTTGTCGTGGCCCATCACTGAGACGGGGCGGATCAGGTTGAAGCCGGGCGTGTCGACGGGCACCACGATCATGCTCGCCCTGGCATAGGGGTGCGCCTCGGGCTCGGTGACGACCATCGCGATCGCGATGTCGGCGCCGACCGCTCCGGACGTGAACCACTTGTGCCCGTTGATCACCCACTCGCCTGCGGACTCATCGAGCTCGGCGTGGGTCTGCAGGGTCGTCGGGTCCGAGCCCGCGACGTCGGGCTCGGTCATCGAGAAGCAGGAGCGGCGATGACCGTGGAGCAGCGGCTCGAGCCAGTCCTGCTTCTGCTGGTCTGTGCCGTGGTCGTAGAGGATCTCCATGTTCCCCGTGTCCGGCGCGGCGCAGTTGAACATCATCGGCGCCACCGCGGGGCTGCGGCCCATCTCCTCGCAGAGCATCCCGTACTCCCAGTTGGTCAGCCCGGCGCCGTATTCCTCGTTGGGCATGAACAGGTTCCACAGGCCCTGTTCGCGGGCCTTCTCCCGCAGCTCGACGATGATCTCCGGATAGGCGACGCCCGGCCTCACCTCCTCGTCGAGCGCGGCCATCGCCTCCGCTTCGACCGGGTAGAGGTTCTCCTCCATGAAGGAGCGGATCTGATCGCGAAGCTCGCTGACGCGCGGGCCGGGTTCGAAGTCCATGAACCCCAGCCTATCGGGAGCGATCCGGATCCCGCTGAACTCCACCGCGTCCGGCGCGCGGGGCGGTTCGCCTACTCGACCCGCTCGGCGGCGTCGCCCTCGCCCTCGCCCGGCTCGCCCTCAGCCTCGCCGGGTTCGGGCTCGGCGGCGACGAGCTTCCCGTTCTGCATCCGGTACGGGGGAGGGTGTTTGTGCCAGGGCATCTTCACCAGGCTGAACATCCGTACGCCCTCGCCGTGGGGCAGCTTGACCTCTCGGCGGAGGATGTAGGTGAAGAGTGCTCCGAACGCGAGCGAGACGAGCGCGGCCGTCACGGCGACGACCTTGGCGTCCCCCTCGGTGATGAGCGCGATGCCGGATGCGATGAGCACCACCGCCAGCGCGCCCCGCAGCAGGTTCTTGCCGCTCTTCAGCGCCAGGCGCCCGCCGATCAGCACGCCGGGGACCGAGCCGATCAGGATGGTGCCGGCGAGCTCGAAATCGACGTTGCCCCCGACGATGTGGGCGGCGCCGGCGGCCCAGAGCAGGACCGCTGCGTGGAAGATGTCGGTGCCGACGACACGCTGCGGCGTGAGCCGGAAGACGGCGATCAGGATGATCGCGATCAGGGTGCCGGAGCCCGCGGAGGTGAGGCCGATGATGAAGCCGGTCAGGACCCCGGTCGCGATCGCGGCGATGATGTGGCGGCGATACAGGTGCATCGCGTGCCGTTCCTTGATCACGTCCGGGAGGAAGACGGTCCGGAGCATGGTCGAGAGGCCGACGACAAGCAGGGTGGCGCCGAGGATTCCGAAGATGATCCCCTCGAGCTGGTCCTCGCCGACCGACGACTGCAATGCCTCGATGACCGCGACGCCGGCGACGGCCGCCGGGACCGAGCCGACCGCCATCCAGAAGGCCAGCCCGCGATGGACCGTCCGGTTCTTGAGATGCTGGAAGCCGCCGACCGTCTTGGTCACCGCGGCGTAGAAGATGTCGGTGCCGATCGCGGTGACCGGGTTGATCCCGAAGACGAGGATCAGGAGCGGCGTCATCAGGGATGCGCCGCCCATACCCGTCATGCCGACGAGCACGCCGATGCCGAAGCCGAAGATGATGATCGCGGGGTCCATGGGAATGAGCGTTGGCGTCGATCGAGCGCCCGGACGGGGGGTGGTTCCGCCTGGCTACTCGAGATTGGCTCGCTCGTCTGAGCGGCTCGGGATTGTAGCCCGCGGCGGCTGAGGATCCGCCGCGACCGCTGCGCCCCGGGCGTCGGATCTCCGCAAGAATGCGGCCGATGATCGATCTCCAGTCACACTCCACCGTGTCCGACGGCCAGCTCGAGCCGGCCGACGTCGTCCGCTCCGCCCATGAGGCAGGGGTGACGGTGATGTCCCTCACCGACCACGACGGAGTCGCCGGCGTCCCGGAGGCGCTCGAGACGGCGGCAGAGCTCGGAATCGAGAACGTCCCCGCGATCGAGATGTCCTGCGTACACAAGTACTCCGAGGACCTCCACATCTGCGGCTACTGGGTGGACCTGGAGAAGATCCAGCCCGCCTGCGACCGCGCCCAGCAGGAGCGCGTCGACCGCGCCAAGAAGATCATCGCCAAGCTCAACGAGCACGGGGTCGACGTCAGCTTCGACGCCGCCGTCGCCCAGGCGGGCGCCGCCGACGCGATCGGTCGTCCCCACATCGCCAAGGCCGCGGGCGCGGGCCCCGACCTCGGGCCCTTCTTCGAGGAGTACCTCGTCCCCGGTGCCAAGGCCTTCGTCTCCCGCGAGTGGCCGATGGCGGAGGAGGCCGTCCGGCTGATCCACGATGCGGGCGGCGTCGCGGTCGTCGCGCATCCCTACTGGGACGTGAGCGAGCCGGAGAACGTGCGCGACCTCGTCCAGAGCCTGGTCGAGAGCGTGGGCCTCGACGGCATCGAGACGTTCTACCCGCCGCACACCGCCGAGCAGACCAGGCACTGCCTGGAGCTCTGCGAGGAGTTCGACCTGGTCCCCACCGCTTCGTCCGACTTCCACGGCCCCACGCACAAGACCTTCAGCCGCTGGCTCGCCTACAACACCTACGACCTCGGCGAGCCCGTGGTCCCTGAGAGGCCATAGGGCCCGCGGCTCAGCCTCGCGCCCCCACCCCAAGGTCGCGTTCCGGCGGAACCGCCCCAGATGCGGTGTCCGCAGCCGACCCCTCGAGGAGTGTTGCGTCTATGCGAAAGCGCGGGTTCGGCCGAGGGCTCGGGCCGCGGGGCAGCAGCGGCTGCATAGAGGGAGCGTGACCATCCCGCCGATCGAGGCGAGGCTGCCTCCTCCCGTGGCCGAGCGGTCAATCTGCCCCGCCTGCCGGCCGAAAGTGACCGCTCGGCGCCGCACCCGTCAGCGGTTCCGCGGACTCCTCCGTCCTGTGAACCGCAACGACCCGCGCGCTGCGGGCCGTGTGTGTGCCGAATCCAGGCCGGCAGCGCGAGCACCACCGGCTAGGTTTCCTTTCAGGCTCCGGTGGCTTCCTGCTTCTCCTCCGGGTCGTCGAGGAGGCGGTGGCGCATGCGGTGGCCGACCCAGATCACGATCACGATCGCCACGGCGCCGCCGATCAGGATCGGGTTATTCGGGTCGAACTCCTCGAGCTGGGTGCCGAAGTAGACGAACAGCGCCGTCAGCGGGATGTAGGCGATCGCGGTCGTCCACATCAGGCGCCAGAGCGGGACGTGGGCCGCGCCGGCGACGATTGTGAACAGGCTGAACGGGACGATCGGGATCAGGCGCACGGCGAAGAGCAGGATGATCCCGCCGCGCTCGATCGCCCGCTCGAGCTTGAGGAACCGGTCGCGCCCGAAGATCCGGTAGAGCACGGGCCGCGCGCCGTGTCGCCCGATCTCGTAGGCGACGTAGGCGTTCATCATCCAGCCGAGCATCACGAGCAGCAGTCCGAGCCAGAATCCCCAGACGAATCCAGCCGCCGCATCGAGGATCTCGGCCGGGTAGAAGACGAACGAGTGCAGGATCGCGAGCACGAACAGCGTGATCACCCCGGCGGCGCTGTCGAGCTCGGCCCGGAGCGCCGCGGTGTCGCCCTTGATCGCGAACTCGGCCGCGTCGCGCAGCGGCGGAATCAGCGCCACGAATCCGGCCATCAGCAGAATTCCGACGAGCGTGATCGCGACCGGGATCAGCGACGGGTGCTCCTCCTCGAGCCGCTCGAGGCCGTCCACCTCGTGCTCGGTCCCCGACTCCTTCGTGGGATCCGGCGCAGGCTCGGGCTCGGCCGGGAGCCGCTCGGCCTCGCTCTCGTTGCCCTCGGCAGCCACGGAGCGGCGACAGTAGCGGATCGCACCCGGCGCTCCGGGCGCGGAGCCGGGGTGATCGCGCTCAGCTCGAGCGTCTCGCGAAAGCGCTGGCGGCCAGCACCGCAGCGGCACTGATCAGCGCCAGGACTGTGGTCAGGCCAGGTAGCCGACCGGCCCGGTAGCTGAGGATGAAGACCGCCATGTCGGGCGGCTGCATCAGCATCACGGCGTCGCGGGCCCCCTGGTCGCCGAGCAGCGCCCGGGACGACGTGTAGATGTTGCGGATCGCGAACAGGCGCCAGCCGAAGGCGCCGATGTCGTTCTGCTCTTCCTTGACGCCGTAGAGCCGGGTCAGCAGTCCGGGTGAGATCAGGGCGCCGACTCCGACCAGCAGTCCGATCGTCCCGGCGACGCGGTACAGCGTCTCGGCGCTCGGAGCAGGCTGTTTGCCCTCGTCCACGCCGCGATCTTATTCCCCTGAACGAGGCCGGGCGGGCCCTGCGGCCCGCCCGGTGCTCAGCATCTGTTGCTGCCGCGGCAGCGATGGGCCCCTAAGCGCTCGGAATCAGTCCCTCGCCCTCGAGAAAGGCGATGACCTCCTGGGCCGACTCCTCGGGGGACTTCCCCTCGGTCTCGACCCGAAGCTCGGGGCTCTCCGGCTCCTCGTACGGGTCGGAGACGCCGGTGAACTCGGGGATCTCGCCGGAGCGGGCCTTCGCGTACAGGCCCTTGACGTCGCGCTCCTCGCAGGCCTCGAGCGAGGTCGCGATGAACGTCTCGATGAACCGGGCGCCGGTCGCGTCGTGCATGTCGCGAACCTGCTGGCGCGTCTCGCGGTATGGGCTGATCGCGGCGGTGATCACCGGCACGCCGTTGCGGGCGAGCAGGTCGGCGACGAAGCCGATCCGCGTGATGTTGGTGTCGCGGTCCTCCTTCGAGAAGCCGAGGCCCTTGGAGAGGTTCTCGCGGACGATGTCGCCGTCGAGGACCTCGAGCGGGATGCCGCGCTCCTCGAACTTGTCGATCAGCACGTCGGTGATCGTGGACTTGCCGGAGCCGGAGAGGCCGGTCATCCAGAGCGTGAAGCCTTGATGGCCATTGGGTCCGTTGTCAGCCATTGATTCGTGTCTCCTTGCGTGGTTGTCGTTGGTCTGCGCCGCGGGCGAGGCCCGCGGCGGCAAGCGATGTCGGGTCGGCGCCGCCTACATCTCCTTGTAGGCGTCGATCAGGATCTCGGCGACCTCGTGGCGGCTGAACTCCTCGGGGGGAGCCTCGCCCGCCTCGAGCATCTCGCGGACCTTCGTGCCGGATAGGAACAGCCGGTCGTCGGGGGTGTGGGGGCAGGTCTTGTGGGACCCGAGACCCTCGCACTTGTAGCACCAGAACGTGTGCTCGAACATCAGCGGGCGAATGCCCAGCTTGCCGATGTCGACCTCGTCGAAGATCTGCTGCGCGTCGTAGGTGCCGTAGTAGTCGCCGACGCCCGCGTGGTCGCGGCCGACGATGAAGTGCGTCGCTCCGTAGTTCCGCCGTACGACCGCGTGGAAGATCGCCTCGCGCGGGCCGGCGTAGCGCATCGCAGCCGGGTTGACGCCGAGCACGACCCGGTCGTTCGGGTAGTAGTTCTCCATCAGGACCTCGTAGCACTTCATCCGCACGTCGGCGGGGATGTCGCCCTTCTTGGTCTCGCCGATCAGCGGGTGGAGGAAGAGGCCGTCGCAGACCTCGAGCGCCGCCTTGGTCAGGTACTCGTGCGCGCGATGGATCGGGTTGCGGGTCTGAAAGGCGACGATCCGCTTCCAGCCGCGATCGGCGAACTCCCTGCGCGACTGCTCCGGGGTGAAGTAGCGCCGCATGAAGGCGTCCTCGTGGTCCGGCACGTCGTCGCCCTCGATCCGGCCGGCGAGGCAGCGGTTGCCCTCCTCGTACGTGGCAGCGACACCGGGATGCGCCTCGTCGGTGGTCCGGAATACCTTCTCGGCCTCCTCCTTGACGTCGCGCTCGAAGACCTCGCTGACGCGGATCCGGCCGAGCGCCTTGCCGTTGTTCGCGCTGAGCTCGACGACGTCGCCCTCGGAGGCATCGAGGTCGGTAGCCAGCACGACGGGGATCGGCCAGACCTCCTCGCCGCCGGCGAGGGTCATGTCATTGACGACGGACTGCCAGTCCTCGGAGCCCATGAAGCCCTCGAGCGGGGCGAAGCCGCCGTTGGCGAGTAGCTCGAAGTCGGCGGTCTGGCGGGCGGAGAGGGTCAGGGACTTGTCACTCATAGGTTCTTTCGGGCTCCTAGCTCTATCTGGGCATCGATGGGGTGGGTGCTTGTGCAGGGCCGCGCGCGGGCGCGGCCGGAGGGAAGCGGCTGGCCGACCTCGCGCTTGAGGAGGGGAGAGCGCTTCCCGGGGCCACGAGGTTAGCGGTGTGGGGCCGGGGCTGCTGCCGGAACGGGCGACGGACCGCGCACGTCAGCCGTGCAGGCCGCACTCGGTCTTGTGTGCGTCGGCCCAGCGCCCGGAGCGGGGATCGCCGCTGGCTCCCGGAGGGCGCGTGCAGTGGGTGCATCCGATCGAGGGGTAGCCCGCGTCATGGAGCGGGTTGTAGGGGAGCTCGCGGTCGTTGATGTAGTCCCAGACCTGGCGCTCGGTCCAGTCGGCGAGCGGGTTCAGCTTCCAGAGGCCAAAGCGCCGGTCCCAGCCGAACTTCGCGGCTCCGGCCCGCGTCGAGGAGTCCTCGCGACGGATCCCCGAGACCCAGCAGTCGATTCCCGATAGAGCCTCACGCATCGGCTCCACCTTCCGGATCCCGCAGCAGGCGTCCGGCTGCCGCTCCCAGAGCCTGGCGCCGTACAGGTCCTCCTGCTCGGTGAGGGACACCCCTGCGTAGCGCTGGAACTCGATCCCGTAGCGGGCGGCCAGGGCGTCGCGGGTCGTGTAGGTCTCCTCGAAGAGCACGTCGGTGTCGAGGTAGAAGAAGTTCGCCGTCGGCTCCAGCTGATGGGCGATGTCGATCGCGACCGAGCTCGTCTTCTGAAACGAGGTCGCGAAGCGCAGCCTGGGGTGGAACGTCTCGAGCGCCCAGGCGATCGTCTCCTCGGCGCTGCGGCCCTCGAGCTCCTCGGCCACGTCGCGGGGATCGATCAGCTCGCCGGACGCCGCGGTCAGGCCGGCCGCCTGCTTCGTCGGCTCCGCGGCCTCGGCGACGCGCTCGGGAGCGATGCCGGCGATTGGATCGGCTTCGTCCGATCCGCCTTCGCGGGTGGCCGCCCGCTGCTTGTCGGTGCGGGTGGCGCTCATGGTTCTGAGTCAGTCCTCTGAGGCGCCGGTTAGACCGCGCACTCGCCTTCGCCGCGCTCGACCTTGTATGGGTCCTTGCGGTTCCAGTCGATGAACTCGAGCAGGTTGTCGAGGTTGAAATCCGCCGGCAGCGCCAGTTCCTTGATCTCCTCCTCGAATCGCTTGGTCCCGACGCGCTCGGCGTAGTCGATGAACTCCTCGCCGTCGTTGCGCTCGGCCTCGTACATGCGAATCCAGCTCTCGACCGCGTCCGGGACGCGCTTGGCGGGGAGCCGCGCCTTGAGCCGCGTGCCGAAGACGACCTTGCCGCCCTTCGTGGTTCCCCCGATGTGCGGAATGTAGGCGGGCATCTGGTGGCCGCCGACCTTCAGCGACGCGCCGTAGAAGCCGATCGTGCCGACGTGGTGTTGGCCGCAGCCATTCGGGCAGCCGCTCATCTTCAGGTGGATCTTGCGGGTCAGGGGATCGGTGATCTCCATCGACTCGACCCGCTCCTGGAGGGCCTGGTTGAGTCCCATCGAGGCGGTGATGCCGAGCTTGCAGGAGTCGGTCCCCGGGCAGGACAGCGTGTCGGTGATCGTGCCCGCCCCGGCCTCGGCCAGACCGAGCTCACGGAGTCCGGCGAAGACGTCGTAGAGCGCCTCCTCTCGGACCCAGCGGAGCACCAGGTTCTGCTCGATGGTCGTCCGGGCGTTGCCGCCCGTGTAGTCGCGCATCAGCTGTCCGAGGCCGCGGAACTGCTCCGGGCTCAGGTCGCCGCGGGTGATCTTCACCTCGACCGTCGAGAAGCCCTCCTGGCGCTGGGGCCGTACGTTGTCGGCGCAGAACGCCTCGAACTCGGAGCGGTCGCCGTTCGGCTGGGAGTGGCTTTGCGGGGCCTCGGGAGCGCGCTGCTCCTCGTCGATGTCGAGCATCAGGCGCTCGATGCTGAAGTCCCGCTCGCCGACCCAGTCGCCCTCGAGCTCGCGATCGACCATCTCGCGGAACCCGTCCATCCCGATCTTGTCGACGAGAACCTTGATTCGGGCCCGGGCGCGGTTGACGCGGAGCCACTCCTGCCGGTCGAAGATCCGCAGAGCGGCCTCCGTGACCTTCAGGAAGTCGCCGTTGTCGGCCTCGACGAACTCGTAGAGCACCGGGGCGATCCGGGGCATGATCGAGGTGCCGCCGCCGATGACGACGGTGAAGCCGCGGACGCCGTCCCGGATCTTCGGGATGAAGCCGACGTCGTGGATGCCGGTGATCGCGCGGTCCTCGTCGGAGGCGGTGAACGCGGTCTTGATCTTGCGCGGCATCAGCTGCGTCGTCGGGTGCCGGACGAAGTAGCGCGTGTAGGCGATCCCGTAGGGGGTCGGATCGAAGGTCTCGTCGGCCGCGACGCCGGCGTAGGGGTCGCCGGTGACGTTGCGGACCGTGTTCCCGCAGCCCTCGCGGGAGGAGAGGCCGGAGGCGCTGATCACCTTGATCAGCTCCTTCATGTCCCGCAGCGGGACGTGGTGGATCTGAATGTTCTGGCGGGTCGTGATGTGGCCCTTGTTGAGCGGGGCCCAGCGCTCGACGACCTCGGCGAACGAGTCCATCTGGTCTGGCGTGACGCCGCCGAGCGGCAGCTTCACGCGGACCATCTGCACGTCGGGCTGGCGCTGGCCGTAGACGCCCTGCTTGAGCCGGAATCCGATGAACTTGTCCTCGGGCGTCTCGCCTTCGAGGAACTTCTCGGACTCGTGGTCGAAGTCCTCGAACTCGTCGGAGAGGATCGGAATCACGTGGCCCGGCACGTCCGGGTAGGTCTCGGGATTCTCGCGCGACCCGATCGGTCCCTTGCCCTCCTGGACCTTGTTCTGATCCTGGTCGAGCTGGTCCTCGGTGGCCTTGTCCTTCGGCTTCGGTGGTGCGGCGCTGGGCTCCATCGTGGGGCGCTCCCTCATGCGTTCGTGGTTCGTGGGCTGTTCCGGCGGGATTCCGGAGCTTGGCTGCTACGGACCGTAGCAAAGTAGGTAAACCTGACCGGCTTTTACCTATTTATCTCCCGGACCGGGTTCCCTCCGCGGGCCGAGCCAAGGCCGCAGTTTGCGGCCTCGGGGTTCAAGGATTCCCAGCCGGGCGCCGATGGGGTTTTCGTGGAGCACGGTTTGCGGGGAACGGATAGACGGCGCTAATGGACGCTACGCCCGTGGACACGAGTCGGGCACGGTACGAGGAGGAGCGCCGCGCCGGCACTCGTACGGCCGTGATCGTGGGCGGCGTCGTCGCGGTGATCGGGCTGCCGCTCTGGTCCGTGTTCGACCACC
>DATFLZ010000177.1:0-4927 GCA_035267205.1 Solirubrobacterales bacterium
ACTGGGTGCATCCTCGCTACAGCTTCTCCAATCGGTCCGAAGACATCCGGCTGATCTTCGAGGCCGCCTGCCACCGGCTTGGCCTGCACACGACCCGAGCCCCGAATACCGTCTACGTCTCACGCAAGGCGGACGCGGCGGTGCTCGATGAGTTCATCGGACCCAAGGCGTAGCGCCCCCTACCATCCCTCACATGCGCAACTTGCTCAAGCCGCTGTTCGATCGGGTGATCATCAAGGAGCTGGAGCCGGATCGGATCCGGAAGTCGGGGCTGGTCGTGCCCGAGGGCTCGCGGGAGGACCCACCGCAGCACGGGATCGTCCTGGCGGTCGGGCCGGGGCTCGACTGGTGGGACCAGGCCGGCGTCAAGATGCCAGTGAGCGCCGGGGACCACGTCGTCTTCCCCGCCTCGGCTGGGGCCTGGGTCGAGGTGGACGAGGAGCGGCTGCTGGTCTGCCGGGTCGGAGAGCTGCTCGGGGTGCTCGAGCGGATCGAGAGCTGCCCCTACTGCAGCGAGCGGGAACTGGCGCGCGGCGAGGACTGCCCGGTCTGCGGCCGGGAGTCCGGCTCCGTCGGCGTCTGAGGTTCGACCCTCCCCCACCCTGCCGCGGGCGCCGTGCCCGATCCTGGGATGATCCCCCGTCGATGAGGGTAGGACTCGTACTCGGCGCGGGAGGCGTGCAAGGCGGCGCCTGGCTCACCGGCGCCCTCGACGGCCTCGCCGAGAGCACCGGCTGGGACCCGGCCTCCGCGGACGTGATCGTCGGCACCTCCGCGGGCTCGATGATCGGCTCGCTGATCGCGGCCGGGCTCCCCCCGTGGTTCATGGTCGCCCACTCGCGGGGCGAGTCGTTCGAGGGGATGACCGACGCCCGCGGTGGACCGGCCGAGACCGCGGACCGCTCCGGCGGCGCCCGCTTCCGCCTCGCCAGAGGAGCCCTCCCCCTGTTTCCTGGCTCGCTGCCGCTGGCCGCACGCAGCCTGCTGCGCCCGCACCGCCACACCCCGGCCGGCGTGCTCAGTGGCTGGCTGCCCCGCGGCGTCGTCTCGAACGAGCCGCTGCGCGAGATCGTCCAGCGGGCGGTCGAGGGCACCTGGACGCAACACCCCGGACACTGGGTGGTGGCGTGCGACTACTCCAACGGGCAGCGGGTGAGCTTTGGCCGCAAGGGCGCGCCGCGGGCCAAGCTGGCCGACGCGGTCGCGGCCTCCTGTGCGATCCCAGGCTTCTACCGGCCGGTGCCGATCGGGGGTCGCCTCTACGTGGACGGCGGGATCTGGTCGACCTCGAATCTCGACATCGCTCGTGGACTCGGGCTCGACCTCGTGATCTGCCTGAACCCGACCTCGACGCTGCACCCCATCGGTGCGGCCGTCAACCCCCTCTCCTGGTTCCGCCTGCTGACCAGCTCCGAGGCCGGACGCCGCCTCGGCCGCGAGGCGCGCCGCCTCCGCGAGGAGGGCACCGAGGTCGCGCTCCTGCAGCCGGTCCACCGGGATCTCGAGGCGATGGGCCTGAACCTGATGAGCGGCGAAAACCGCAATCAGGTCATCGAGGTGGCGCGCGAGACGACCGCCGCGCAACTCGAGGCCGAGCCGCTGGCGTCGCTGCTCACCGCGCTGCCCGCCGGCGATCCCGACATGGTCCGCCGACCCGCCGGCCCGCCCAGCGATTGGCCCGACCTGACCGATCTCAGCGCTCGCGTGGCCGCGGCCGACTAGCCCCGCGGTGAATCCGGCCGCCCGACTTCACCGTGAGCTCCGCGCGGGCCGCCGCAGGCTCCAGCCCGCGGAGCGGTGGTCCCGGCGTGCGCTCGGCGACCTGGCGGCGTGGCGCTCCGGGGAGCGCGATCCGCGTGTGCCGCCCCGGCGGCTCGGCCTACCGTCCTTCCTGCCCGCGGTGCTGGACCGCACCGTCGAGGCCGCGATTCTCGAGGCCGGCGGACTGGGGCCGGGAACGCGGATGCTCGACGTCGGCTGCGGGCCGGGCCAGATCGCGATTCGCGTCGCGCCGCACCTCGGCACCGGCCTCTACGAGGGGCTCGACGTCTCGCCGCGGTCGATCGAGTGGTGCCGCACCCGAGTCGCCCCCACTGATTCACGCCTCGGCTTCACGCTCGTCGACGTCGGCAACGGCCTCTACAACCCGGCGGGCACCGGGGACGCGACCGACCTCACGTTCCCCTACCCCGACGACTGCTTCGACCTGGCGTTCGCCGGCTCCCTGTTCACCCACCTCGAGCCGCGCGAGTCCGCCCACTATCTGGCGGAGGTAGCGCGCGTGCTGCGCCCCGGAGGCCGGATCGTCGCCACCTGGTATCTGATCAACGACGAGGCGACCGGCCTGCTCGAGCGCGGCGCCGGTCAGGTCCCGCTCGGCAGCTCCGAGCCGATGCGGCTGGACCACGAGCTCACCGACGCCGACGGCTGGCGCATGTGGACCACCCACCCGCGGATCCCCGAGCAGCTGATCGCCGTAGCCGAGGGGGACGTCGCGGGATTCCACGAGCGCGCGGGCCTCGGGGTCAGCGAGATCCGCCGGGGCCACTGGTGCGGACGCCCGCGGGAGGACGGGCGCCTCGGGCAGGACATCATCGTGGCCGACGCCGCCTGAGCCTCGAGATCCGTATAGGCCTCGCCTGAGGGGGGCTATCCGGATCTCATCGAGCCCGCAGGCCCGGCGCCCACCCCGAGCTGCGCGCTGAGGAACTCGATCTGATCGACGATCGTGCGCTCGAACAGCTCCCCGACGTAGATGTCGAAGTGACCCCAGTCGCCCTCGTACTCGATCAGGCGGCCGGCGGGAGCGCGCGCGGCCATCTCGCCCGCCGGCGCGGCCGGTGTGACCAGATCGCCCTCGCAGGTGAGCACCAACAGCGGACAGGAGACGGCCGCCGCGGAGCGGATCGGGCGATAGTTGCCGACGCTGAGCCCAACCCGCGCGCAGTACTCGTTGCGGAACTCGGCGTGATCCCCGAACAGCGCCATGTAGCCCTCGTAGCTGCCGACCTGGGTCATCGCCCCGGTCTCGCCGGGAGGAGCCACGACGGGAATCCTGTGTGGCTCGCGGCCGAGCGCGGCGCGCGTGAGATCGCGGACGGCGGCGGCGGTCAGCCGCGCGGTCGGCAGCGGGCCCGCGGCGCGTAGCACCGAACGCCCGTCCGCAAACGGAGTCTGGGAGACGATCGCCGCGATCCGCGGGTCGCCCGCGCCGACGACGACCACGTGCCCCCCTGAAAGGGAGGTACCCCAGAGGGCCACCCGCGAGGGATCGACCCCGTCGAGCGTGCGCGCAAATGCGATCGCCGCGCGCCAGTCGTCGTGCTGGCGGCCGATCGAGAGCAGCTGCCGCGGCTCACCCGTCGACTCGGCGAAGTGCCGGTAGTCGAACGCGAAGGCGGCGATTCCCGCAGCCGCGAACCGCTCGCAGTAGGCCTCGAGCCGCGCGGCGTAGCTGCCGCCGAAGCCGTGGGCAAGGATCACCAGCGGGTGCGGGCCGTCGCCCTCGGGCTCCCACAGCCACGCGGCGCAGCGCTCCCCGCCGGAGTTGAAGCTCAGCCTCCGCACGCGAGACCCAACCGCACCGCGAGCGTCAGAGGACATCCTCCTGGCGGGCGCCGCGGATCATCCCGGCGAGCGTGTCGGTGGCGTCGTACTGCGGCTCCCAGCCAAGCTCCTCGCGGGCCTTGCCCGAATCCATGACGACGGGGACGCGGAACGCGGTCAGCCAGGCGAACTCCGCGGGCGCACCGGGGATCCTGGCCAGCACCTCGTCGAGGGAGCCGATCAGCCCCTTCGGCAGCGGGACCGACCACCAGCCAAGCGTCCTGGCCAGATTGGAGACCGTCAACGTCCCGGGGCCGGCGAGGTTGTAGGTCCCCGGCGAGCCGGCGCCCTCGGTCGCAGCGACCAGCGCGGAGGCAACGTCATCGTGGTGGACGAGCTGAAAGGGCACCCCTGGGTCCGGGAGCACCGGCGCGGCAAAGGGGATCTCGCTGAACAGCTTGCGGATCATCGGGATCTGGCCGTACACCGGCAGCAGCTCCACGGTCGTCTCCAGGAACGTGTACGCGTCGGGGCCGGCGACGATCGAGGGGCGGAAGACGTAGGAGTCGATCTCAGCGCCGTCGAGCACCTGCCCGAGGAGCTGCTCGAGCTCTGCCTTGTGCGCCGAGTAGTAGAAGCCGTCGGTGCCGCGCGGGGGGACGTCCTCGGTCAGCGGCTGCGGGTTGTCCTCGTGGAAGCCATAGGCCGCCACCGAAGAGGTGTAGACGAGCCGCTTGGCGCCGGCGTCTACCGCGGCCTCGAACACGTTGCGCGAGCCCTCCACGTTGATCGGCTGGGCCTCGTCCGGATCTCCGAAGATGATGAACGCCAGGTGGATCACTACGTCCGCCCCCGCGACCGCCGCGTCAACGGCGCTGCGATCCAGGACGTCGCCCTGCTGGTAGGTGACCTTGCTGAGCCCGTGCTCGGCGGGGTCGAAGGGCCGCCTGGCCATGCCGACGACCTCGCCGACGGCATCGGAGGCCTCGAGGGCGCGAAGCGTGGCGATGCCGATGTCGCCGGTCGGGCCGGTGACGGCTACGTTGAGCTTCGGCGCGGGCATCAGCCCATCACACTACTCCGATTCGAACGCGCCGATTAGTCGTCGCCCGCGGCCTCCGAGGCGGCCGGATCAGCCTTCGCGTCGAGCTCCCGGAAGTACTCCTCGCCCTCGATCCCGATGTTCGGCAACAGCCGGTCGAGCCAGCCCGGCATCCACCACGTGTGCCTGCCGAAGAGCAGCATGATCGCGGGCATCACGGCGATCACGACCAGCGCGTCGAGCGCGACCGCGACCGCGAGCCCGACCCCGAACTGCTTGACGGTCGGGTCGCCGTTGAGGATGAAGCTGGCGAACACGGCAAACATGATCGATGCCGCG
>DATFLZ010000178.1:0-6096 GCA_035267205.1 Solirubrobacterales bacterium
CTTCCGCCGCGAGGCCGGCGCGGCGGGGAAGGACACCCGCGGGATCTTCCGCGTGCATCAGTTCGACAAGGTCGAGATGTTCAGCTTCGTGCATCCGGACGAGACCGCCGCCGAGCACGAGCGGCTGCTCGCGACCGAGGAGGAGATCCTCGCCGGCCTCGAGATCCCCTATCGGGTTGTCGACATCCCGGTCGGCGACCTCGGCGCCCCCGCCGCGCGCAAGTTCGACTGCGAGGCGTGGATCCCGAGCCAGGAGCGCTACCGCGAGCTCACGTCCACCTCGAACACCACCGACTACCAGGCCCGGCGCCTGAACTGCCGATACCGGGCCGACGAGGGCGCGAGCCCGGAGCCGCTCAACACCCTGAACGGCACCGCCGTCGCGGTCGGCCGCACCCTGATCGCGATCATCGAGAACCGCCAGCGGGCCGACGGATCGGTCACGCTGCCGCCGGCGCTGGTGGAGCGCGGAGCGCCGGAGCAACTGGGACCGCCGGAGGGTTAGGCGGCGCGGCTGAGGGCTCCGCGACCCTACGCCCCGCCCGAGCCTGCACCGTCCCGCCTCGGCACGATCTCCCCGAGGCGGCCCAGGGCCTCGGTGAACTCCTGGGGGATGACGAAGAGCTTGTTCGACTCGCCGGCGGCGAGCTGGGGGAGCATCTCCAGGTAGAGGTAGCTGAGGACGCCCTCGTCGATCTCGCCCTTGTGGAGGGAGCTGAACACGGTCTCGACCGCCTGGGCCTCGCCCTCCGCCCGGAGTGCCTGGGCCTCGCGCTCGCCCTCGGCCTCGAGGATGGCGGACTCCTTGGCGCCCTGGGCGCGGAGCACGTTCGACTGCTTGTCGCCGTCGGCCACGAGGATCGCGGCCTCCTTCGCGCCCTGGGCGTTGAGGATCTGGGCGCGCTTGTCGCGCTCGGCACGCATCTGCTTCTCCATCGCCTCCTGGATCGAGGGCGGCGGGTCGATCGCCTTGATCTCGACCCTGTCGACGCGGATTCCCCACTTGCCGGTCGCCTCGTCGAGGACGGTGCGCAGCCTGGTGTTGATGTCGTCCCGGCTGGTCAGCGCCTTCTCGAGGTCGAGGCTGCCGATCACGTTTCGGAGCGTCGTGATCGTCAGCTGCTCGATCGCGCGGATCGGCTGTGCGACCTCGTAGGTCACCGCCTTGGGGTCGACGATCGTGTAGTAGACGACCGTATCGATGCCGACGTTGACGTTGTCCTCGGTGATCACGGCTTGGGGGGCGAAGGTGACGACCTGCTCGCGCAGGTCGATCTTGGGGAGCAGGCGATCGATGAACGGGATCAGGATCGCGAGGCCCGGCTGCAGCGTGCGCTGGTAGCGGCCGAGGCGCTCGACCACGCCGGCGCGCGCCTGGGGCATGATCTTCACCGACGCGGCGAGGCTGACCAGCACGAAGATCGCGATCGCGCCGAGCGCGATCGCGCCGCCGTTGACGGCCAGTGGCAGGGATATCTCCATCAGTCGCTCTCCTCTCCGGCGTCGTCCGCCGGCTGGGTTGGGGTTTCAGGATCGTCGTCGGGCGCCTCGACGTGGCGCTGCACGTAGGCGAAGACGCCACGAACCGAGATCACCTCGACCCGCTCGCCCTCCTCGATCACGAGGTCCTCCGACTCCGTGCGAGCCGACCACACCTCCTGGCCGATCCGGGCCGTGCCGGAATCGACGTCGATGCGCTCGAGCGCGACGGCGCGGGAGCCCAGCATGCGCTGCACGTTCGAGCTCTTCTCGGGCTCGGGCGGCAGCAGGTGCTGGCGCACGAGAGGGCGGAGCGCGATCAGCGAGGCCAGCGAGCCGAGGATGAAGGCGACGAGCTGCGGCTCGAGCGCATCGCCGAAGGCGGCGACGATCGTGGCCGCGAACGCGCCGAGCGCGATCGGCGCGGCGTAGAAGGTAAATCCGATCACGAGCTCGATGACGAGCAGGCCGATTCCGAGCAGGAACCAGGCGAGCCAGTCATCGAGTCCGAAGATCTCCATAGCTGGAATCTAACCGGCCGAGGGCGGGGACCGGCGCGGCGGCTGCTCCGGCGCTGCGGTGATCCAAGCGCGCGGCCGCTGCGAAGTAGACGAAAGAGGGCAGGGCCGAAGGACGGTGTGCCGTTCCCACACCGCGCTCTTCGAACCCTCTCCTGGTCTTAGGAGCCCTGTGCGCTCTCGTCGTTCGCTGCGTCCAGCGTGAGAGCGGCGGAGTTGATGCAAAATCGCTGACCCGTCGGGTTCGGACCGTCCTCGAAGACGTGTCCGAGATGGGCGTCACAGCGGCTGCAGAGAACCTCGGTCCGGCGCATGAGCAGGCTGTTGTCGGCACGGGTCGTGACCGCGTCGTGCTCGGCGGGCTCGAAGAAGCTCGGCCAGCCGGTGCCCGAGTCGAACTTCGTGTCGGAGCTGAACAGCTCCTGTCCGCAGCAGACGCAGACGTAGGTCCCGTCCTCCTTGGTGTCCCAGTAGCGGCCCGTGAAGGCGCGCTCGGTGCCACCCTTTCTGGCGACCTCGAACTGCTCGTCGTCGAGCTGCTCGCGCCACTCTTGCTCGGTCTTCATTACCTTTGCCATGGTTTTGCTCCCGGGGTTTGGGGTCCCAGAGCGTAGGCCGGGACTCTTCCCATCCGATGAACGGGGCTCTGCCTTCGAGCAGTTGGAACGAAGAACGGTGACACGACCCGGGTTGCCGCGGAACGGCGCGCTCTACCAACCCAGGGCTCAAGCATACTCCACGCCGACATGATGTCAATCGCCCTCCACCCGGCCACGTGAGCGGTCCCGACGCCTTCTTCGAGCGCGCGGGAGAGGTCGCCGAGCCGACCGCGCTGACCCGTGGTCCCTGGGATCCCGACAGCCAGCACGCGGGCCCGCCCGCGGCGCTGCTCGCTCGCGCGATCGAGCGCTGCGGCCACGACGATGCGCCGGCGGGCGGGTGGACCGTCGGGCGGATCACGTTCGAGATCCTGCGTCCCGTGCCGATCGCGACGCTCAGGGTGAGCGCGGCGGTGGCCCGTCCGGGAAGGCGGGTGCAGATGGTCGAGGCCGCGCTGAGCGACGAGGCGGGCACCGAGCTGATCAGGGCGCGCGCCTGGCGGGTGCGTCATGGGGCGGTCGAGCTTCCCGCGGGTCTCGCGAGCGAGGAGCCGGACGCGCCGGCCCGGCAGCTCCGCGGCCCGGCGACCCGCTCCCGCGAGCCGCGCCGGCCCGAGCAGCTCGACGAGGCGGCGGACGCCTTCTTTCCCACCGGCTTCGACATCGGCTACCACACGGCGATGGACTACCGCTTCGACTCGGGCGGCTTCGGGGACCTGGGCCCCGCGTTCTGCTGGATGCGGATGCGGCACCCGCTCGTCGCCGGCGAGGAGCCCTCGCCCCTGCAGCGTGTGTTCGCGGCCGCCGACTCGGGGAACGGTGTCAGCTCCACGCTCGACTTCGAGCGATTCGTGTTCATCAACGTCGACCTCACCGTCCACCTGCACCGGATGCCGGCGGGCGAGTGGATCGGGCTCGACGCCCTGACCACGCCGGAGCCGACCGGGATCGGGCTCTCGGACACGATCCTCCACGATCAGCGCGGGCCGATCGGCCGCGCCTGCCAGACCCTGCTCGTCGCCGAGCGCTGACGGGGGGCGCGTCGTCTAGGTTTGGCACCGACGATGCGTGATCTCGAGCCAGCGATCGAGGAGGTGCTGCCGGAGCGAGCGCTCGACGCCCTCGGCGCCGCCCTGATCACGACCGACGCCGGGAACCGAATCACCTCCTGGCCGGAGGCCGCCGAGCGCATCTTCGGCTTCTCCGCCGACGAGGCGCTCGGCGTCCGCGCCGAGGAGCTACCGATCGTCACCGCGGAGCTCGCGGCCCGGACCCGGCAGGCGCTGAGCTCCGCGCCCCGCTCCTGGCTGGAGCACGATCTGCCGCTGCTGCGCAAGGACGGGAGCAGCTTTCCGGCCCGAGTCCGGCTGGCGCTGATCCACGGGCCCGACGGCCGGACCGGCGGCTCGATCGGGATGGTGACCGACACCTCCTCGCCCCGGGCGTCGCGGGTCGAGCTCGCGTCCCCGTCGAGCCACGCGCCGCTCGCCGCGCTCGGCAGGCTGGCGATCACCGGGATCGAGCGGGACGAGCTGCTGGCCCGTACCGCGGCCACGATCCGCGACTGCCTCGGCGTCGAGCTGGTTGCGATGCTGCGGGCCGATGCCGAGACCGGTCAGTCCTGGATCGAGGCGGGCACCGGCTGGGAGCCCGGGGAGCGGGGGGAGCGCTTCGAACCCTCCGAGCCGCACCTCGCAGCGCTCACGGCGGGGCGGATGCCGCTGGTCGAGGTCGAGCTCGTCGACGCCGAGGGGCCCGGGGACGGTCTGCTCGCCCGTCACGGCGTCTCCTCGGGGGTCAGCGTCAGCTTCGGCAGCCCGGAGAGTCCCGCGGCGCTCGCGGTGTTCAGCCGCCGCCGCCGACGGTTCGGCCCCAGGGACATCGACTTCCTGCAGGCGGTCGCGGGCGTGCTTACCGCCGCCGAGGACCGCGCTCGCGCTCGTGAGCTCGAGCGCCGCTTCGATCGCCTCAGCCGGATGGAGGCGATCGGGCAGCTGACCGGGGGGATCGCGCATGACTTCAACAACCTGCTCTCCGTGATCCTCAACTACGCGTCCTTCGCCCGCGAGGAGGCGGACGGCGGCGCCGGCATCGACGCCACGGATTCGCTGCGGGAGATCGAGTCGGCCGCCCGGCGAGCGGCGGAGCTCACCCACCAGATGCTCGTGTTCTCGAGACAGGAGCTGGTGGAGAAGCGCGCGATCTCGGTCGCGGCTGAGATCGAGTCGCTGCGCGACGAGCTGACCCGCACGCTGGGCGACCGCGTGGAGCTCACCCTCACGATCGAGGACGGCCTGCCGGCGGTCGAGGCGGGGCCGGGGCAGCTGGAGCAGATCCTGATCAACCTCGCGCACAACGCGCGCGATGCGATGGCCTCCGGCGGGCGGCTGGTCATCCGCGCGTCGGTCGCCGGGGCGGGCGAGGGCGAGGCCGCCTGGGTCAGGCTCGAGGTCATCGACGACGGCGAGGGCATGAGCCGCGAGGTGATCGAGAAGGCCTTCGATCCGTTCTTCACGACCAAGGCTCCGGGCCGGGGGACGGGGCTCGGGCTCGCCACGGCCTACGGGTTGGTCTCCTCGCTCGGCGGCTCGATCGAGCTGCGCTCACGCCCGGCGGAGGGCACGACGGTGGACGTGCTGCTCCCGGCTTCGGAGCTATCGGTGGAGCGGGTCGAGGAGCCCCGCGAGGCCTCCGCGCCCGCCGCCGCGCCGCCCAGCACCGCGGAGCCCGGCACGCCGGAGGGCGCGGGTCGCCTCCTGCTCGTCGAGGACGACCCGCTGGTGAGGCGCCTCGCGGTCCGGGTTCTGGAGGGGGGTGGCTACGAGGTGTCGGCCGCGGCGGACCCGCGGGAGGCGCTCGAGATCGCCCGGGCGGCCGGCCGGCTGGACCTGGTGCTCAGCGACGTCTCGATGCCGGGGATGTCCGGCGCCGAGCTTGCGAGCGAGCTGCGGTCCGAGCGGCCCGGGTTGCGCATCGTCTTCATGTCCGGCTACACGGGGGAGACGGTGCCCCGCGAGGTGGTCACCGACGTGAACGCCGCATTCGTCGAGAAGCCGTTCACGCCCGAGACGCTCCTCTCGGGGATCGCGAGAGCGCTGCGCGCGAGCGAGCCCTAGGCGTCCGAGAGCGATCGCCGCCGGGTCGGCGCCCGCCGAGCGGTCGCCTCGATCAGCTCGATGAACCGGGGCCAGAGCTCCGGCGGCAGATCGTGTCCCATGCCCTCGATCAGCTCCAGGCGCGCGCCCGGGATCGCCGCGGCGGTGTCCTTCCCGGCCTGGGGTGGAACGAGCCGGTCCGCGGAGCCGTGAATGACCAGGGTGGGGGTCCGGATGCCTTGCAGCTCCGAGCTGCGATTGCCGGAGGCGAGGACCGCCATCAGCTGCCTCGCGACCCCCGCCGGGTGGAAGCAGCGGTCGTAGGAGGCCGCGGCACGCGCGCGGAGGCGCTCCGGGTCCGGTGGATACGCCGGCGAGCCGATCACGCTGAAGGTCTCGGCGGTC
>DATFLZ010000179.1:0-29628 GCA_035267205.1 Solirubrobacterales bacterium
CGGCCCGGCGGGCCGGACGGATCCCAACCCTGCTGCATGCCGAGGCCTCGAGCCCCGAGGAGGGGCTGCCCGAGCTCAGCTGATCGGGTCCGTCGCGGCGCGGGCGGCGTTCAGCCGCCGCCGGTGGTGTCCGTCGTGTCGGTGGTTGTCGTGTCCGTGTCGGTCGTCGTGGCCGAGGTGTCGGTCGTCGACGTATCGAGCGTGTCCGCCGCCGTCGTCTCCGGCGCCGGAGCCGGGTTCTCGATGTTCTCCTCGATCGTGGTGGTGGTGGACTCGTCGTCTCCGCACGCCGCCAGGGTGACGGCGCCGGCCACGGCGAGCAGGGCTGTGGCTACTCGGTGTCGCTTGCGCATGCGGCGGAGCCTATTCGCGTCGCCGGCTTCCTGCCGCCCCATCGGGCTGGTCTGGATAGGCTGCTGCGATGGCCGGATTCGAGGTATGGCTGGCACGCCACGGGGAGACCGAGTGGAGCCTCTCCAAGCGGCACACGGGGAGCACGGACATCCCGCTGACCGAGAACGGCGTCCGCAACGCCGCAAAGCTGGCTCCGGCCCTCGCCGGGCACCAGTTCAAGCGGGTGCTTTCCAGCCCGCTGAAGCGCGCCCTCCAGACCGCGGAGGGAGCCGGCCTCCGCGACCGCGCCGAGCTGCGCGACGAGCTCGTCGAGTGGGACTACGGCGAGTACGAGGGGAAGACCACGGCGGGTATCCAGGCGAATCTCCAGCCCGGCTGGCTGCTCTGGACCGACGGATGCCCCGGCGGGGAGCAGGCGGCCGACGTCGCCGCGCGAGTCGACCGGGTGATCGCGGAGCTGCGCGACCTCGACGGCGACTCGATCGTCTTCGCGCACGGCCACGTCCTGCGCGTCTTCGCGGCACGCTGGATCGAGCAGGCCCCTGAGCTGGGCCAGCGGATCGCGCTCGCCACCGGAACCCTGAGCCGGCTCGGGATCGAGCACGACTATCCGGTGATCAGGGCCTGGAACGTCCCGGTCTGAGCCTTCGCAAGACTCTCCAGGCATCCGTTAAGTGAACCGTTAGGGCCCGGGCTAGTCTCGTAGCCCACGTGCGAGCGAACGGCAACCGCAACGGCTCGGAGACAACCCGCCCGGGCTTCGGGCCGACGAGCTCGATCTGTCCCGAGTGCAAGATCGTGCTGCCCGCCGAGGTGTTCGAGCGGGGCGGCAGGGTCCTGATCGGCCGCGACTGCCCCGAGCACGGCCGCTTCGAGGCGGTCGTCTACGGCGACGCGGCGCGTTATGAGGCGATCCAGCCCTACAACAAGCCCGGGGAGGAGCCGCTGGAGCGACAGACCGAGACGGACCGCGGCTGCCCGCACGACTGCGGCATCTGCCCCGAGCACAAGCAGCACACCTGCCTCGGGATCATCGAGGTCAACACCGGCTGCAACCTCGACTGCCCGATCTGCTTTGCCGACTCCGGGACCGGCCACGACCCGACCGGCTTCTCGCTGACCCTGGCGGAGGTCGAGTCGATGCTCGACTCCTTCGTGGCGGCGGAAGGGGAGCCCGAGTCGATTCAGTTCTCGGGCGGCGAGCCCTCGATCCACACCGAGATCCTGCCGATGCTGCAGGCCGCCAAGGATCGGGGGATTCCGCTGGTGATGCTCAACACCAACGGCATCCGCCTCGCCCGCGACCCGCGCTTCGCTCCCGCGCTCGCCGAGATCGGCGTCCACGTCTACATGCAGTTCGACGGCTTCGAGGACTCCACGCACCTGGCGATCCGTGGCAGGAGGCTGCAGGAGGAGAAGCTCCGCGCCCTCGACAACTGCGCCGAGCACGGGGTCGGGGTCTCGCTCGCCGCCGCGATCGAGCGCGACCTCAACGAGCACGAATGCGGCGACATCGTCCGCTTCGGCGTCGACCATCCCGCGGTCACCGGCGTGTTCTTCCAGCCGGTCACCCACTCGGGCCGCTTCCGGCCCGACTCGGACCCGCTCGACAAGCTCACGAACTCCGACGTGATCGACCTGGTCAGCGAGCAGCTGCCCGACTGGTTCGAGCCCGCTGACTTCATCCCGGTTCCGTGTTGCTCGCCCTCCTGCCGCTCGGCAACCTTCGCGCTCTACGACGGCGAGGACCTGGTCCCGTTGCCGAGGCTCGTGGACGTCGACGACTACCTCGACTACGTCACCAATCGCGCCGTCCCCGATCTCGACGTGAAGGAGGCGCTCGAGGGCCTGTGGTCGGCCAAGGCTGCCGGCGGCACCGCACCGACGGCCGAGCGCCTCGACTGCGTCGCCTGCGCGGTCGGCCTGCCGATCGAGCTTCAGGAGGTCGCGACGCGGGGGTTCATGATCGCTGTGCAGGACTTCCAGGACCCGTACACGCTCGACGTCGAGAAGCTGAAGAAGTGCTGCGTCTCCGAGATCGCGCCGGACGGTCGCCTGATTCCCTTCTGCGCCTACAACTCGGTCGGCTACCGGGAGCAGGTGCGGGAGCAGCGTGGGGGAGCGGTTCCCCTTCCCGTGAGCCCCGAGTAGGCCGGCGCATGCGCTCCCCGCTTCCCACGGCCTCCGACCTCGACACCACGGCGCTCGCCGCGGTGGCCGCGGGGCTGGAGGCCGGGGACGTCAAGGGCTGTTGCGCGACCGTCTACGAGCAGCCGGCGGTGCGCTGGCTGCTCGGCGGCGAGCTCCATCCGGGTGGGGAGGAGCTGACCCGCCGGACGCTGGAGCTGGCGAGGGTGGCGGCGACCGACCGGCTGCTCGATGTCGCCAGCGGCGCCGGGACGACGGCGATGCTCGCGGCGCGGGAGCGGGCCTGCGAGGTCGTCGGCCTCGACTACGGAGCCGGGGCCGTGGCCGGTGCCCGCGCCGAGGCGGAGGCCTCGGGGCACGGTGACCGGGTCAGATTCGTCGAGGGCGACGCCGAGGCGCTGCCGTTCGAGGACGACTCCTTCGACGTCGTCGTCTGCGAGTGCGCGCTCTGCACGTTTCCCGACAAGACGACGGCCGTCGCCGAGATGCGCCGGGTGCTGAGGCCCGGCGGCCGCCTGGCGCTCAGCGACGTCACCGCCGATCACGACCGGCTGCCGGAGGATCTGCGAGGGACGATGGCCACGGTTGCCTGCGTCGGCGCCGCCCTGCCCGAGGCGGGCTACCGGGAGCTGCTGGAAGCCGCCGGCTTTGAGATCGAGGAGGTCGAGCGAGCGACCGCGGATGTCGAACGACTCTGCGAGCGGGTCAGGACCCGGCTCCGCGGCGCCAAGGTGCTCGGCTTCGAGGGCCTGGTCCCGATCGACGGCGGCCTCGCGCACGCGATCGACCTCGCCGCCGAGGCGAAGCGAGCCGTGGGTGAGGGCGCGCTCGGCTACGCGGTAATGGTCGCGCGGCTGCGCGGCTGAGGCCGCCCCGACCGCAAACGCGCCCGGGCCGGGACTCCGCCCGCTCTCACCGGGGGTGGTCGATCCTCCGCAGAGCGGCAAGCAGCGGCCGGAACCAGCGTCGTGCGCCGGGGGTCATGTAGCGCCGTCGCCAGTAGTCATCCGCGGCCCGCGCCGCGCCCTCGGTGAAGGTCGGGTACGCGTGGATCATCTGCGAGAGATCGGCGACCTTGCGCCGGTCGCGGACCAGCCTCGCAGCCTCCGCGATGCTCTCGCCCGCCGCCGGCCCGACGATCGTCGCGCCGAGCAGCCTGCCGCGCCTGCCCGCGACCAGCTTTACGGAACCGGGGTCGCCCGAGGTCAGTGCGCGGTCGAGGTTGGCGTAGTCGTGCTCGTAGACCTCCACTGAGTCGCCGTGCCTGCTGCGGGCCTCCTCCTCCGTGAGGCCGACATGGGCGACCTCGGGGTCGGTGAACGTCGCCCAGGGGGTCCAGTCCCGCTCGACCTTCCGGCGAGCGCGGAACAGGCCATTGGCCATCGCGACGAGTGCGTGGTAGCCGGCGACGTGCGTGAACCGGAGCTCGCCGGCCACGTCCCCGGCGGCGAAGATCCGGTCGCCGGTCGTCCGCAGGCGATCGTCGACGACGATGGCGCCGCGTCGGTCGGTCTCGACACCGACCGCGTCGAGGCCAAGGCCGTCGGTCACGGGGGTGCGGCCGGTTGCGACGAGGATGCGGTCGAAGGGAACGTCGTTCCCGTCCGCGACCCGCAGGGATCCGCCTTGCCCGTCGGGCTCCACCCCGGCTGCCGCCACGCGAGTGCGGACGTCGACGCCCTCGTTCCGCAGGACCTTGGCGAGCAGCTCACCGGCGAACGGCTCCTCGCGCGGGAGCAGCCGGCCCTCGGACTCGACCAGCGTCACCCGGCTGCCGAGCCGCGCGAACGCCTGTGAGAGCTCGCAGCCGATCGGGCCGCCGCCGAGAACCGCCAGCCGCTCGGGCAGCTCCGCCAGCTCGAAGACCGATTCACTGGTGAGCGGCTCAACCGCCTCGATCCCGGGAAGCGGGGGCATGGCGGGGCGCGAGCCGGTGCCGATCAGGGCCGTCCTGAACGAGATCTCCCGCCCCCCTGCGCTGATCCGGCCTGGCCCCGTGAACCGGCCCTCGCCCTCGATCAGGTCGACGCCCTCGGACCGCAGGTACTCGGGCGTGTCCCTCTCGCCGGCCGCCTCGATCACCTCGTGGACCCGACGCATCACGGCTCCGAAGTCGACCTCGGGCTCGCTCGCTCTGATCCCGAACCTGTCGGCGGTCCGGATCGCGTGGGCGCGCGCGGCGCTCGCGAGCAGCGCCTTCGAGGGCACGCATCCGGTCCACAGGCAGTCGCCCCCGGTGCGGTCCCGCTCGATCAGCGCCGTCCTCGCTCCCAGCCCGGTCGCCGTCAGCGTCGCCACGAGCCCGGCGGTGCCACCTCCGATCGCGACCAGGTCGTAGCGCTTGCCCATCCTCGGCAACGGTAGTCGACGCCGGCCGCCGGGTCCCGCCGGGCAACGGGCGGCGCGCGACGGATTCAGTGCCCCCGGCCGGATTCGAACCGGCGACACACGGGGTAAAAACCCGCTGCTCTGACCAACTGAGCTACAGGGGCGCCTGCAGCTTAGAAGCTCGACTTTCCACCGAACCGTGCACCTGGCGGTGGCGAGAGGGCTACTCCGCCACCACCGCGCCGCTGATCTCGATCCCGTCGCCGTCGCCGACGGGACGGGCGCGGATGATCGACCCGCGGCCCTGGTGGACCTCGATCTCGCGGCCGAGCTCGGCGCAGAGGCGGAGAGCCGCGGAGCCGGTCGCCTCGTCCTCGGCGATCCCGGCCTCGGGCACGAACGACCGCGCCCGGATCTGGCCGGCACGCTCGTCGATCCAGGCCCAGACGTAGTACCAGCCCTCGCCGCCGGGCTGGAGTGCCTCGACCTCCCCGGGAGAGTCGTGTTCGAGCAGCTCGAAGGCGGGGCACCAGTCGGGCATGCCGACCGCGGCGGTCATCCCGTCCTCGCGATGGGACAGCTCAACCTTCCCGGCCGGGGTGAGCAGCGCATCGGCCGGATAGCCCTCGCGCGCGAGCAGCCAGCCGCAGCCGACCACCGGGTGACCGGCGAACGGCAGCTCGATCGCGGGCGTGAAGATCCGCACCCGTCCCTGGTCGGGATCGTCGACGAAGACCGTCTCCGAGTACCCGAGCATCCGCGCGAGCCCCTGGCGGTCGTCCTCGGCGACCGAGCGGCCGTCGATCACGACACCGAGCTCGTTGCCGCCGCTACCGCCCTCCCCGCAGAAGACCCGGAGCACGTTGACCTCGACGTCGGTGTTCATGGGTCGGCTCAATGCCGGAAGTGCCGGCGCCCCGTGAACGCCATTGCGACTCCGGCCGCGTCGCAGGCCTCGATCACCTCGGCATCGCGCTTGCTGCCCCCGGGCTGAATCACCGCCCTGGCTCCGGCCTCGATCGCTTTCTGGGGCCCGTCCGCGAAGGGAAAGAAGGCATCCGAGGCGACGACGCAGCCGTCGAGGACCTCGCTGACATCGTCGCCGAACGCATCGCGGGCCTTGTCGACCGCGATGCGCGAGGAGTCGACTCGGCTCATCTGTCCGGCGCCGATCCCCAGGGTGGCGCCGCTTTTGGCGAGCACGATCGCATTCGAGCGCACGTGCCGGCAGACCTTCCAGGCGAAGACCATGTCCTCCCACTGCTGGTCGGTCGGCTCGGCCTTGGTCACGACCTCCATCGAGTCGCGGCTGTCGCGCCCGCCACGATCGGCCTCCTGGACCAGGGCACCGCCGCGCACGCGCTTCACGTCGAGCCCGGGCGTGTAGGAGCGCTGCTCGGTGTCCTCCAGAATCCGGATCGCTTCCTTGCGAGTGAGGATCTCCATCGCGCCGTCCTCGTAGCCGGGGGCGATCAGCACCTCGACGAAGTTCTCCGACAGACGCTCAGCGAGATCCCGGTCGATCGGCCGGTTGAACGCGATCACGCCGCCGAAGGCCGAGACCGGGTCGCAGGCCAGCGCCTTCTCGTACGCGTCCCCGGCGCTCGTCCCGAGGGCCACGCCGCACGGGTTGTTGTGCTTGACGATCACGCAGCCCGGGGCCTCGAGCTCGTGCAGGATCTTCCGCGACGAGTCGAGGTCGAGCACGTTGTTGAAAGAGAGAGCGCGCCCGTGCTCCTTGGAGACCTTGCTGAGCACGTGGGAGCGCGATCCGGCCTCCGTGTAGAGCGCCGCCCGCTGGTGCGGGTTCTCACCGTAGGAGAGGTCGATGAACTTTTCGAGCGAGACGGTGAGGTGACCCGGGAAGTCCTCGTACCGGGAGGCGAACCAGCGGCTGATCGCCGCGTCGTAGCGCCCCGTGTAGGCGAACGCCTCGTTCGCCAGCCAGTGTCTCGTGTCACCGGAGATCTCGCCCTCGGACGCGTCGAGCTCGGCGAGGACCGCGTCGTAGCTCTCCGGCTTGACGATCACGGCAACGTGCCAGTGGTTCTTCGCGGCCGCGCGGATCATGGTCGGCCCGCCGATGTCGATGTTCTCGAGCGCCTCCGCCTCGGTCACATCAACCTTGGCGACCGTGCGCTCGAACGGGTAGAGGTTGGTGCAGACCAGGTCGATCGGCTCGATCCCCTCGCGCTCCAGCGTCTCGACGTGGGCGGGGTCATCCCGGCGAGCGAGCAGCGCCGCGTGGAGGCGGGGGTGGAGGGTCTTGACCCTTCCGTCCAGGATCTCCGGCTGGCCCGTCAGGTCCTCGACCGAGGTCACGTCGATCCCCGCGGCGTCAAGCTCACGGGCGGTGCCGCCGGTCGAGATCAACTCGACGCCGAGCGACACCAGGCCGCGGGCGAACTCGACCACCTCGGTCTTGTCGGAGACCGAGATCAGCGCTCGCTTGATCTTCAGCGGGGGCGGCGACTCCTCGATCCCCGCGGCGCTGAGATCGATCACCTCGCTCATGGCTCGCGGACTCTCACCAGGCGAGGGTTTTCCTCGTCGATCGAGACGGCTCCGGCGGCGATCAGCTCGATCGCCCGCGGGAGCAGACGGTGCTCGACTTCGTGTATCTGGTCCTCGAACGCCTCGATCGGCCGAGTGTATTCGAGCGGGATCGCTTCCTGCAGAATGATCGGGCCGCTGTCCATCCCGGCGTCCACGAAGTGCACCGTGACGCCGCTGACCCGCACTCCATGGCGGTATGCCTGGCCGATCGCGTCGAGGCCGGGGAAGCTCGGCAGGAGCGCCGGGTGGACGTTGATGACACGGTTCGGAAAGCGGTCGATGAAGTCCGCGCCGAGCAGCTGCATGTACCCGGCGAGCACGACCAGCCGGACGTCGCGATGGTGCAGCCAGCTCGCCATCGCCGCGTCCCGCTGGTCGCGGCCCCCATGGTCGGCGGCGGGAAAGATGGCCGTCTCGACTCCGGCGGCGGCGGCGCGCTCGAGGGCGACCGCCTCCGGCCTGTCCGAGCCCACGGCGACGACCTCGACAGCGCCACGGCCGTGCAGCCGGTCGAGGATCGCCTGCAGGTTCGTCCCGCCGCCCGATGCGAGCACGCCGATCCGAAGTGGTCCCTCACTCATGCAGCGGATCCTAGATCCGTGGCGTCGGGGGTCAGCTTCCGGCGTGGACGGTGGGGAGCTCCTCGAGCGCGAACTTGCTGTTCCCCCCGCCCTCGTCGCCGAGTGGGTAGCGCCCGGTGAAGCAGGCGTCGCAGTGGTCCTCGGGCCGGGTGCCGATCGCCTCGTAGACCCCATCCAGGGACAGGTACGCGAGCGAGTCGGCACCGATCTGCGCCGCGATCTCGTCGATCGTCCGCTCGTGGGCGATCATCTCCTCGCGCGTCGACATGTCAACGCCGTAGTGGCACGGGTTGCGGATCGGCGGGGCTGAGATCCGCAGGTGGACCTCGTCGGCGCCGGCGTCCCGGAGCATGCCGACGATCTGGCGCGTCGTGTTGCCGCGGACGATCGAGTCGTCCACCACCACGATGCGCTTGCCGGAGACGATCTCCGGCAGCGGGTTGAACTTCAGCCGCAGGCCGTGCTTGCGCAGCTCCTGGCCGGGCTGAATGAAGGTCCGCGCCACGTAGCGGTTTTTGATCAGCCCGTCGTCCTTGGGGATCCCGGAAGCGCGCGAGAAGCCCGCCGCGGCCGGGTTCCCGGAATCGGGGACCGCGATCACCAGATCAGCGTCCACCGGCGACTCACGCCAGAGGATCTCGCCCATCCTCCCACGCGACTGCTGCACGACCCGCCCCTCGAGCCGCGAGTCCGGACGTGCGAAGTAGATCTGCTCGAAGACGCAGTGGGAGGTCCGTCTGGGCTTGACGGCCTGCCGCACCTCGAGGCCCTTGGCGCTCAGGGAGACCATCTCGCCGGGGTTGACCTCCCGCAGCAGCTCCGCGCCGATGATGTCGAACGCGCAGCTCTCGGAGGCGACCACGAAGCGGTCGTCGGCGAGCTTGCCGAGCGAGAGCGGCCGCACGCCGTACGGATCGCGGAACGCGACCACCGCGTGCTTGGTCATCACCACGGTCGAGTAGGCGCCCTGGAGCCGGGGCATCGCGGCGACGACCGCGTCCTCGATCGTGCGCTCCGGAGCCGAGCCGAGCAGCGCGGCGATGATCTCGGAGTCCGAAGTGCCCCGGAACTCGAGCCCCCGCTCACGCAGCTCGGAGTAGAGCTCGACCGCGTTGGTCAGGTTCCCGTTGTGAGCGAGCGCCACCTCGCGCCCGTCGTCGCGCCAGACCGGCTGGGTGTTCTCCCAGCCGGCGCCGCCGGTCGTCGAGTAGCGGACGTGACCGATGGCCGACTCGCCCTCCAGCGCCTGGAGCTTCTGCTCGTCGAAGACCTGGGAGACGAGCCCGAGATCGCGGAGCGTGGTGATGTGGCCGCCCTCGCAGGTGGCGATCCCCGCCGACTCCTGGCCGCGATGCTGGAGCGCGTACAGCGCGAAGTAGGCGAGGCGCGCCACGTCGTGGCCCTGCGCGTACACGCCGAAGACGCCACACTCGTCGCGGGGCCCTTCGCGGGCGTCGAGATCGAACTCACTCAAGGAAGCGGACCTCCACTTGCCGGCCGGGGTCGAGGAGCGCAGGCGAGTGGCCTGCCGCCCAAGGCTAGCAGCGCGACGGGCCGCCACTCCCTTCAGCTCAGCTCGGCCACCGGCACCCGCTACATGCGTTCGGCGAGGGACTGCCAGGCGCCGCGAAGCGACTCGACCGATGCCTCGAGCACGGTCTCGCCCGCGAGCATCCTGAGGCTCTCGCCGCCGGCGCTACCGATCAGGGCGCCCCCCGCCGCGCCGACGAGCGCCTCCAGCTGGTCGGGGCTCCCCGCGATCACGAATCCGCCCGGCCCCTCACCGAACAGCCAGTCCTCCGCGCTGCCCCCGCGCTCGTCGATCAGCGGTCCCAGATCGACGGCGAGCCCGGCGCCCGCCGCGATCGAGCACTCGGCGAGCGCGCAGGCGATCCCCCCGTCGCTGACATCGTGCGCCGCCCTGAGACCTCCCGTCCGTACCGCGTCCCGGACCGCGGCGATCGCTGCGACGATGTCGGCGATGGCGGGCGCGTCCAGTCCGGGTCCGAGCTCCCCCCGCTGCTTGGCGAGCTCGGAGCCCGCGAGCCGCGGTGCGAAGGGCCCGACCAGCGCGACGACGTCGCCGTCAGCCGCCGCGAGCCCCGCGGTGACGGCCGGGTCCGGGAGCTCGCCAACCATGCCGACGACCGGGGTCGGGTAGATCGGCCCACTCTCGGTCTCGTTGTAGAGCGAGACGTTGCCCCCCACGACCGGCACCTCGAGCGCCTCGCAGGCGTCGGCGAGCCCGCGGGTCGCGTGGTCGAGCTGCCAGGCCACGGTCGGCTTCTCCGGGTTGCCGAAGTTGAGGCAGTTGGTCAGACCGAGCGGCTCGGCGCCGACGCAGGCGAGATTGGCCGCGCACTCGAGCACCGCCTCGATCGTGCCGTTGTAGGGATCGCAGGCCACGCGGCGCCCGTTTCCGTCGATGGAGACCGCGATCCCACTGTCACTCTCGGCGATCTGGAGAACAGCGGCGTCCGCCTGCTCCGGCCGGCGCACCGTCCGCGACTGCACGATCGGGTCGTACTGCTCGAAGGCCCAGCGCTTCGAAGCGATCGAGGGTGAGCCGAGGAGCGCGAGCAGCACCTCGTTCGGGTCGGTGGCCTCGAGCGAGCGCTCGTTCCCGTAGATCCACTCCCCGGGATCGGCGGGCTCGAGGTCATACAGGGGGCAGTCGTCCACGAGCAGGCCCACCGGAACCTCGCCGACCTGCTCGGCACCGTCGAAGACCCGGATGACCGAGCCGTCGGTGACCGTGCCGATCACGTCCCCGTTCGTCTCCCACTTGGCGCAGATCGCGAGCACCTCGTCGACGCGATCGGGCTCGACGATCGCGAGCATCCGTTCCTGTGACTCGCTGACCATCACCTCGAAGGGCTCGAGGTCGGGGTTGCGCTTGGGAACGCGTGCGACGTCGAGGTCGAGCCCGACCCCGCCCGCGGCGGCCATCTCGGCCGATGAAGAGGTCAGGCCGGCGGCGCCGAGATCCTGGAGCGAGACCAGGAGGCCCGCGCCGAGCAGCTCGAGACAGCACTCCATGACCTTCTTCTCCTCGAAGGGGTCGCCGATCTGGACGGTCGGGCGCTTCTCGTCGCCCTCCTCGAGCTCGGCCGAGGCGAGCACCGAGGCACCCCCGATCCCGTCGCGACCGGTCGAGGCGCCCATCAGGACCACGGCGTTGCCGACGCCGGCCGCGGCCGCGCGGACCATCGAATCGGTCTCGGCCAGCCCGACGCACATGGCGTTGACGAGGCAGTTCTGCTCGTAGGGGGCCTCGAAGTAGACCTCGCCGCCGATCGTCGGTACCCCGATCGAGTTGCCGTAGTGGCCGATCCCGGCGACGACGTGCTCGAACAGGAAGCGGGAGCGGCCGGAGTCGAGCTCCCCGAAGCGCAGCGAGTCGAGGATCGCGATCGGGCGCGCGCCGAGCGCGAAGACGTCGCGGAGGATGCCGCCGACGCCGGTCGCGGCTCCCTGGAACGGCTCGACGGCCGAGGGATGGTTGTGGGATTCGACCTTGAACGCGATCGAGTGCTCGGCGCCGATCGAGACCGCCCCCGCGTTCTCTCCGGGCCCCATCACGACCCTGGGACCCTCGGTCGGCAGGCGCCGGAGCAGCTTCTTCGAGTGCTTGTAGGCGCAGTGCTCCGACCACAGCAGGCTGAACATGGCGAGCTCCACGCCGTTGGGCTCGCGCCCCATGCCCTCGCAGATCAGCTCGTACTCCCGGTCGGTGAGCCCGAGCTCGCGATGGCGGGCGTCGCTGGTGGCGTCGGCGGATGGCGCGGCGGGGCTCATTGCTGGGTCCATTCAACTACGCCGTCGCGCGGAACCCCTGTTTGCCGTTCGCGGATCCGGGTACGTCGAGGTGGACGGAAGGCCCCGGAATCGTCTCGCTCGTTTTCGGTCCCGGGTCGCAAACCGCAACCAGGAGGGAACCGTCCAGATGAAGGGCACAACACCGACAACTCTGCTCAAGGCAGGCGCGCTGACGTTCGTCGCCGCTCTGTTCTTCGCCACGGGCTCGGCGTCGGCGGGGATCACACCCACTTCCAACGGGGAGGCGCTCACCGACGCCATCGATGATGGCCTGGGAGACGCGGTCGTCAACTCGACGCTGCTCCAGGAGCCGCCGAACGGCAATCCGGCGGCGGTGTCCGACTCCGAGCTGGCGCTGATGCCCTTCAAGGGTGGCACCTACACGATGCTCTCTTCAGGGGATACGACCGCGGCGGACGACCCCGACAACTCGGAGGCGTTGAGCAACGACAACGGCGGATCGGGCGGCGCCCACGGTGGTGACGTGTTCGATCTGGTCACGCTGCGCGTTGATCTCGACGTGCCCGATGACGTCAACTGCCTGACGATCGACTACAGGTTCCTGACCGAGGAGTTCGACGAGTTCGTCGGCTCCGACTTCAACGATGCGTTCCTGGCCGAGCTCGACAACTCGAGCTTCGTGGTCCAGGGGGACGGCAGCGTCCTCGCGCCGCAGAACTTCGCGGTCGGCCCGGATGGCGCCGTGACCACGGTCAACACCGCGGGCACGTCCGCCGACAACGCGTTGGGGACCACCTACGACGGCGCGACCCCGGTGCTGCGGGCGACGACCCCGATCACCCCGGGCGAGCACTCGGTGTTCCTCTCGACCTACGACGCGTCCGACGCGATCTACGACTCGACGGCGTTCGTCGACAACATGCGCCTGCGCAACGTCGACCCCGAGAACTGTGTGGCCGGCGCGGCCAACAACCCGATCGAGGATCGCCTCTGCCAGGGCGAGGAGCCGACCGTGTTCGCGGTCAACGGCTTCGCGACCGGCACCAAGAAGGACGACGTCATTCTGGGCACCGGTGGCTCCGAGGTCATCCGCGGCCGCGGCGGCGACGACACCATCTGTGCCGCCGGCGGCAACGACAAGGTCCGCGGCAACCAGGGCGACGACACGATCGTCGGCAACAAGGGCGGCGACGACCTCCGCGGCAACCTGGGCGACGACACGATCCGCGGCAGCCGCGGCAACGACACGATCAGCGGCCAGAACGGAAAGGACGTCGCCTTCGGCGGCAGGGGCCGTGACACCGTCAACGGCGGCAAGCTCGCGGACAAGTTGGTGGGCAACGCCGGGTCCGATGTCGTCCGCGGCCGCTCAGGAGACGACCTGCTCAGGGGCGGCAAGAACTCCGACCGCCTGCGCGGCGGCACCGGCACCGACAAGTGCCGCACCGGCCGCGGCAACAACGAGAGCGTCAAGGGCTGCGAGGAGTAGCCCTACCCACGACAGAGCGAAGCCCGAGGGGCCCGGTGAGAGCCGGGCCCCTCGGCGTCGAGGGGGCCGGGCTGCTCCCCTCTCAGGCCCGGCCGTAGCCGAGCTCGTCGAGCAGCTCGCCCGCGACCTCGGCGAAGGCTTCGGCGTCCTCGGCGCTGAGGCCTCCGTCCCGCCACATGCCGGCCGGGCCGAGCTCGGCCTCGATCTCCGCGCGCTCGGGCGCCTCGAGCATCGACTCCTCGAAGTCGAGCTCGAGGAACTCGCAGACCCGCTCGAGCACCGTCCTCGGGTTAGTGAGCAGCTCCTCGTAACGGACCTCCAGGTAGTGCTCGATCAGGTGCTCCTGCTGGCGCCCGGAGGTGACCTTCTTGTGCCAGCGCTGCCCGATTGTCAGCGCCTTGCCGGGATCGAGCTCGCCGGGCTTGGCGGCGGCGGTGTCGCGCCCGTCCCGGATCACGTGGATGAAGTGGGACTCGTTCAGCGCGCGCTGGATCCGGCGCATGCGCTTCAGATAGGCGGGGGTCTCGTCGCCCCAGCGCGCGGTGCCGGCGTTGGCCGCGATCGTCTCGTAGAGCTCACGCAGCACCGCGGCGGCCTTGAGGTCGTCGAGCGCCTCGATCTTTGCGCGCACCTCGGCCTCGCTGAGACCGAGATCCTCGAGTGGCTTCGCCGCCGCCATCACCTTGACGACGCGCTCCGCGGTCACCGGCTCCGAGCGGATCGTCTCCGCGAGCTTCGGCACGAACCCCGTTTCCGAGACCATCGTCACCTCTGAGTGGGCGTCGAGCATCGCGCGCAGCAGGGTCGTCCCCGAGCGCGCGGCGCCGACCACGAACGGGGCCGGATCCCGGGGCTCGGCCGGCGGCCGGATCCCGGTCGCGTGGCCGGCGACGGTGAGGGCGCGCCGCAGCGGCCGTGGCAGCCGGGGCCCGCGGCGTGGCTCGTGGACCTCGGTCCCCTTACGGCCGCCCGGGTCGCTGACGTCGTAGCCGAGGTCCACGAGCAGGTCGCCCGCCAGCGCCTCGTAGGTGGCCTGGTCGGCGGGGTCCATCTTCTTCCTGTAGCCGCCGACCATCTCCGGCTTTGGCGGCTCGAACGTCTTCTCGTGGCTCTTGAGGCGTCGCTCGGCGGACTGCGGGTCGCGGCCCTTGCCGCGGGGCAGCTCGCGTGCCTTCTCCTTGAGCCGCTCCTCGGCCCGCTCGTGGTAGCCGAGCATCGCCGGGTGGAAGTCGAGCTCGATGAACTCGCAGATGCGTCGCAGCTGCCCCTCGGTGTCGAGCACGAGGTCCTCGAACTTCACCTCCATGTAGAAGCCGAGATACGGGCGCTGCGCTCGGCCCCGCAGGACCCGCCCCCGCCAGCGATCGGCGGCGGCCTCGACGGTCTCCGGCCCGAAGCTCTGCTTGAGGATCGAGAGCGCGACGTCGCGCCCGTCGCGGATCAGGTGAATGAAGCGGGCCTCGGGCAGGAACTCTTGGATCTCCCGCATCTTCTTGACGTAACCCGGGGTCTTGTCGCCCCAGCGCGGCGGCCCGCCCTGCTTCTCGCCGTAGACCTTGAAGAACTCGCGCACGGCGGCCGGACCGGTCAGCTCGGGTAGCGCTGCCCAGCGCGCGGCGAGCTCGTCGGGCTCGATGTGGAAGTCGCCCCAGCGACGGTGCGAGGTGAGCATCTCGAGCATGCGCTCGGGGCTCGCGGCGTGCTTCTCGCGCGCTTTGATCAGGTCGGGGATGAAGTGCGTCTCCGACGGGATCGCGATGTCGGGATGAGCGTCCAGCATCAACCGCAGCAACGTTGTTCCGGAGCGGGTTGCGCCGACCACGAACGGGGCGGGCGGCGGTGCCGTCTCGGCGCGCTTGATGGCGCGGCGCCTGCTCCGGTAGCCGGCGAACGTGCGGAGCATCTCGCGGCGCGCCTTCATCGCTCCGCCGCCTGCTCGAACAGGGCGCCGTAGCCGGCCACGGTCCGCGACCAGCTGAGTTCCTCGCGCGTCGCGCGCGCGCCCGCGGCCAGGCGCTCGCGCTCGCCCGGATCGGCGAGGCGCTCGATCGCGCCGGTCAGGCCGGCGACGTCCGGTTTCATCGAGGGGATCCCGGAGTCGGCGGCCCCGTCCCGCTCGTCGCCGACGAGGATCCCGTTGACGCCATCGCGAACGACCTCATTCATGGGGGGCGAGTCGTTCGTGATCTGCGGCATGCCGAAGGCCGCGGCCTCGTAGAGGAACAGCCCGAGGCCCTCCCAGCGGCTCGGCCCCAGGCAGACGTCGCAGGAGGCGAACAGGCGCAGATGCTCGGGGGTCGGCATGTCATCCACGACCAGCTCGATCCGGGGATCGGCCTCGGCCGCCTTGGTCAGGTAGTTCATCCGGCGCTCGAGCTGCGCCTTGAAGATCAGCCTCAGGTTGTCGCCGCGAGCCGCGGTGAACGCCTCGACGATCTCCTTGTGCGGCTTGCGCGGCCCGAGCAGGGCCCCCGGAAAGTAGAAGGAGACGGTGCCCGCCATCTCCTCCGCTTCGCGTCCGGGGACGGCGGGGGCGCTGAGGCCCTCCGCTGCGATCCTGTCGGCCGTCTCGAGAAGCTCGGGGTGGATGCCCCACTGCACGAAGGGGCTGTCGATGCCGAGCTCCGCGTAGCGCGCCTGCTCGCAGCGAGTCATCGAATAGAGGACGTCGTAGGCGGCGCTCGCGGGCTCAGCGTCCTCGGGCGAGAACATCTCCCAGACGAACCGGCCCACCGTCTTCACTCCCGATTCGCGCAGGCGGCGAATCTCGTCGTGCTGGTAGCAGTTGTCCCAGTGCACGACGTCGATCGAGTTCTCATCGATCCAGCGGACGTACTCCTCGTAGGGAACCTCCCAGTCGGAGGCCTCGGTCACGCCCGGCTGGTCCCAGACGCCGCTGCGATCGACATGCGCTGCCATCGGCCCCTTGTCCTTGGTCGGCCGCGCGAGGATGAACGTCTCGTGTCCAAGCTCGTCGAGCGCATCGCGAACGTAGCGAGACACGAAGGCCTGCCCGCGGTTGAACCACTTCGTGACTATGCCGATTCTCACGTCGCCACCTCGTAGCCCAGTTCGCGGAGCATCACGCCGGCGACCTCGTTGTAGTCCGCGAGGTCCTTCGGGTCCATCTCCCGGCGCCACTTGTCGAGCTTGCTCGGGTCGGGGGGCTCGGTCGTCGGGCGGTGGTTGTCGATCCGGTAGCCGGCCTCCTGCTTGGCGTGGTGTCCCTCGGGCCGCAGCTCACCGGCCATCTCCTCGAGGCGCTCCGCGGCGCGCTCGTGGTAGGTGAGCATGCGCGGGTCGTAGTCCAGCTCGGCGTGCTCGCAGACCCGCCTGAGGACCGGCTCGGGGTCGCGGACGAGGTCCTCGTAGCGGGCCTCGATGTAGCGGTCGCCGCCGAGCTTGGCCGCCTGCTCCCGCGACTTGCGGATCCGCTTGACCCAGCGGGCGGCCTGTTCCGAGGGCGGGGGCTGTTCGTTCAGGGCGCGCGCGGTCTGGCTCAGCGCGACGTCGCGCCCGTCGCGAATCAGGTGGATGAAGCGGGCCTCTGGAAGCGCCCTGCCGATCCTGGTCACCGAGAGCATGTAGGCGGGCGTCTTGTCGCCCCAGCGCGGCTTGCCCTGGCGATCGGCGTAGGCGCGGAAGAAGGCGCGCACCGCCGCACCGGCGTCGCCGCGCTCCACCCTTTGCAGGCGCTGCCGCATGTCGTCCTCGGGGACGCCGAAGTCGCGCCACGTCCGATTCTCGGTCAGCGCCTCGAGCATCGACTCGGCGGACGCGCCGTCGGCCTTCGCCGCCTTGATCAGGTCGGGGACGAAGTGGGTCTCGGGTGGCACCGTGAGCTCGGGGTGGGCGTCGAGCATCATTCGCAGCAGCGTGGTCCCGGAGCGGGTCAGCCCGACCACGAACGGCGCCGGGGGATGGATGACTGCCTCGCCGCGGTCGGCGAGCTTTCGCAAGGGTGAGCTCATGACCGGGTCACCAGCTCGTACCCGAGCTCGGACAGCATGTCGCCGGCAACGCGCTCGAAGACCTCGTTGTCGGCGGGGTCCATGTCCTGCTTCCACCGGGCCAGCCGGCTCGGGTCCGGCGGCTTGCGGGTCAGCAGGTGTGCCTCCTTGCGGTGGTCGGCGGGGCGCATCGGCTTGCCGTCGTCGCCGGGGAGGTCGCGGGTCATCTCCGCGAGCCGCTCGTCGGCGCGCTCGTAGTAGCGGAGGATCCGGGGATCCCAGGGAAGCTCGATGAACTCACAGACCCGCTTGAGCTGGGTCTCCGTGTCGCGAACGAGGTCCTCGTAGGAGACCTCGAGGTAGCCGTCGAGCTTCCTGGCGTCATCCCGCGCCCCCTCGATCTTCTTGACCCAGCGGCCGGCCACCTGCTCGATCGGCGGCGGGTCCTTGAGCAGGCGCTTGAACCGCGAGAGTGCGGCGTCGCGGCCGTCGCGGATCATGTGGATGAAGCGGGCCTCGGGGATCGTGCGCTCGATCTGACGCATGCGCTTGACGTAGTTCGGGGTCTTGTCGCCCCAGCGCGGCTTGCCCTCGCGCTCGGCGTAGAGCTCGAAGAAGGTGCGCACGGTCGACTCGGGATCGATCTGGTCGAGCTCGCAGTAGCGGCGCAGGAGCTCGCCCGAGTCGAGGCCGAAGTCGCCCCACTGGCGGTGGCCGGTGACGACCCCGTGGGCCTCCTCGCAGCTGATCCCGCGCTTCCCGGTCTTGCGGATCAGCTGCGGGACGAAGTGCGTCTCCGGCGGAATCGCCAGATCGGGATGGGCGTCGAGCATCAGGCGCAGGAGGGTGGTCCCCGAGCGCGTCACCCCGACGATGAACGGAGCGGGCGGTCCGGCCGGCTTGCGGGAGCGAATCGACGGGATCCTCATCGGCTCTCGTCCCCTCCCGGGTGGCTCCCGACGGAAGCGGACAGCTCGTAGCCGAGGTCCTCGAGCAGCGAGCCGGCCACCCGCTCGAACTCGGCGACGTCCGCGGCCGCCATCTCCTCCCGCCAGCGCCCGCAGCGATCGGTGGTCGGCGGCTCCGCTGTCATCGCGTGGCCCGCGAGTCGCTCGTCCCCGGTTCGCACCGGCCCCTTGTCCGGGCTGCCGAGGTCGCGGTCCATCTCGGTCAGGCGCTCGGCGGCGCGCTCGTGGTAGCTGAGCATCGCATCGTCGTAGGGAAGCTCGATGAAGTCGCAGATCCCGCGGAGGGTTCGATCGGGCGTGCCGACCAGGTCTTCGTAGCGGACCTCGAGGTAGTGGTCGAGGTCGGCGGAGTGGACACGGGCGGTCTCGATCCGCCGGCGCCAGCGCTCGGCCACCTCGGCCAGCTCCGGCGCCTCGCCGTCCAGTGCGCGCTCGGCCTGGCTGAGCGCGACATCGCGTCCGTCGCGGATCAGGTGGATGAAACGCGCCTCGGGAAGCGCCCGCTCGATCCGCGGCATCGCTCGCATGTAGCGGGGGGTCTTGTCGCCCCAGCGCGGCTTGCCTTCCTTCTCCGCATAGAGGTCGTAGAAGGCGCGCAGGGCGCCGGCGGGATCGAGCGGCTTGACCGCCTGCAGGCGCTCGAGCAGGACCCCCTCGTCGAGGCCGAAGTCGCCCCAGCGCGGGTGGTCGGTCGCAGCGCGCACGAGGCGCTTGCGGGTCGTGTTGTCGCGGCGGGCGAGCCGGATCATCTCGGGGACGAAGTGGGTCTCGGGCGGGATCGTCATCTCAGGATGCGAGTCGAGCATCAAGCGCAGCAGCGTCGTCCCCGAGCGATTGACGCCGACCACGAACGGCGCCGGGGCCCGCGGCTCCTCGCTGATCCTGCGGCGGGCGCGGGAAGCGGCCGCGAGCGGTCGCTTCCACAGGGGCAGGGCGCGGCTCATCCCGACCGCTCCTCGCTGAAGTCGCGCGGCTCGGTCCCGGGCCCGTCTCCGGTCGTGTAGCCCAGCTCGGACAGCAGCTCACCTGCGATCGATTCGAACAGCCGCCGGTCCGCGCTGTCCATCTGCTCTCGCCAGCGGCTGACGCGGCTCGGGTCGGGCGCCTGGGTAGTGCGGGCGTGGGTCGCCATCCGGCGTTCGACGCTGAGCGTTGTCCGCTTGCCGTCGGCCGGCAGCTCACGCTTCATCTCCTCGAGGCGCTGGGCCGACTGCTGGTGGTAGTCGAGGACGGCGTCGTTCCAGGGCAGCTCGAAGAACTCGCAGATCCGCCGGAGCGTTGGCTCGGTGTCGAGGATCAGCTGCTCGTAGCGGACCTCCATGTAGTGATCGACGTGCTTGGACTGACGCCGGGCCTGCCCGATCCGTCTCACCCAGCGCTCGGCGACGACGTCGACGGGGTGCTCCTTGACCGCGCGATCGCGGATCGAGAGGCATACGTCCCGGCCGTCGCGGATCACGTGGCAGAAGCGGGCCTCGGGCAGCGCTCGGTTGATCTTGCGGATGCTCTTCACGTAGATCGGCGTCTTCTCACCCCAGCGCGGCTTGCCGATCCGCTCCGCGTACAGCGAGTAGAACGCCCGCAGCGCGTCGCCGGCGTTGAGCGGCTCGATCTCGCCGAACGCCTCGAGCAGCTGGTCCTCGGTAAGGCCGAAGTCGCCCCACTCGCGCTGTTTGGTGATCGTCGCGAGCAGGTCCTCGGGCTTCGCGCCGCCAGCCTCGGCGACATCGATCAGCTCGGGCACGAAGTGGGTCTCGGGCGGCATCGTCAGCTCGGGGTGGGCGTCGAGCATCATCCGCAGCAGCGTGGTGCCGGACCGGTTGACGCCGACCACGAACGCTGCGGGCACGGCCGAAGCTCCACGCTTGGCGGCGCGGCGATGACTGGACCGTCGCCAGAGATTCTTGGGGCTTGGCAGTGCCATTGGATCTGGATCGAACCCGGCCGCCGAGCCCGGCTGGCTCGAGGGCAAGACCATGCGACCCGGGTGGCGGCCGAGTTCCTGCCACCGCGAGCGTGAGTGCCGCATTGTAGGGGGCCTGCGGGCCAGCGTCGCCTCGGCCAGGCGGGGCGATGCCAGGTAGCGTTCGCCCGGTGCGTGGACTCCCCGCGATAGCCGCCCTCCTGTCCAGCCTGGCGCTGCTCGCCGCCGGCTGCGGCGACGACGATTCCGCGGCGCCGAGCGGCGCTGGCGTCTACGCCGACGCCGAGACGGCCCGCGTTCCGCTCGCCTCGACCGCCGACCCGGCCGGCGCCGAGGGGTACACCCTCACCGTTTCGGACGTCACGATCGCGGCCGGCGACGTCCTCGATCCCCACTTCCACGACGGCACGCAGACCGCCCACATCGACTCCGGCGTCCTCACCTACTCCGTGATCGAGGGTGCGGTCCCGGTGATGACCGGCTCGCCGGAGGACGACCCCGAGCTGGTGACCGAGATCAAGGCGGGGGAGACCGCGGAGATCGAGCCTGGGCAGTGGGTGGTCGAGGAGCGAGGCGACGTCCACATGGCCGAGAACGAGGGCGACGTTCCGGTCGAGATCACCCTGACCGCGCTGCTGCGCGACGGCGCGGAGGCCTCGACACCGGCCGAGTAGCCGCCGTCTCCTCAGAGCCCGCCGAGACGGTTCGGGGGCCAGTAGGTCGCGAACGCCCGGCCGAGGATCCAGCTGCGCGGCACGGGCCCCCAGAAGCGACTGTCCTCGCTGTTGGGTCGGTTGTCCCCCATCATGAAGTAGTGGCCCGCAGGGACGGTCACGGTGGTGGGGAAGTCGCAGCCGCTGCCCGTTCGGCAGGGAACGGTCTCGAAGTCGCCCTCCACGCGCTCGCCGTTGACGAGCGGGATCCCGTCCACGACCCGGATCCGGTCGCCCGGCCCCGCCACGACCCGCTTGATGTAGGCCTGCTCGGCCTCCCGGCCTCCCGGCTTGGAGCAGACGGCCCCCTCCTCCGCCGGCTCCTCGCAGCGCGGGAGCGACCCGTCCGCGGGCTGCTCTTCGGGCACCGCGTTGAGCGGCGGGTGGAAGACGACCACGTCGCCGATCTTGGGATCCGAGCCGATCCGCTCCGAGAAGCGATCGACGAGCACCCGCTGGCCGATCTCGAGGGTGGGCTGCATCGACCCCGATGGGATCACGTACGGCTTGACCGCGTAGGACTGCACGGCGAGCGCAAGCGAGATCGCGATCGCGACCGTGAAGACCAGGTTGAACATCCCCCGGCCGTGGCGGCCCGTGAGCGCGGCCAGGCCGCGCGGCGCGTGCTGCGAGTCCATACCCCGAGTGTAGGCGGGGCGGTGCCTCGGCCCTACCGGTCGCCGAGCAGTTCCCCCAGCGCTGCGACCGTCCGGCTCCAGCTCAGCTCCTCGGCCCGGCGGCGCGCCCCCGCGGCCAGCTCGGCCCCCAGCTTTGGATCCGCCAGCCGCTCGATCGCGTCGGTGAGGGCGTCGGGGTCCGGGCGCTTTGCCGCGATTCCGGAGCGGGCGGTGCCGTCGGGGTGGGAGGGGACGAGGATCCCGTTGACGCCGTCGAGGACGACCTCGTTCATCGGCGGGTCGTCGTTCGTGATCACGGGCTGGCCGAAGGCCGTCGCTTCATATGGCGGTAGGCCGAGACCCTCCCAGCGGGAGGGGGTGAGGCAGACGTCGCAGGACGCCAGGATCCGCAGGTGCTCGTCCCACTCGTCGTCGGCGAGACGGAACTCGATCCGCTCGTCCTTGCGGACCCTGCGCGGCAGCTTGCCGAGCCGGTCCCGCTCGACCTGGGCCTTGACCAGCAGCCGGATGTCGTCGCCCTCGGCGCGGGCGAAGGCCTCAACCACGGGCTCGAGCGGCTTGCGATGGCCGATGAAGCCGCCGGGGAACACGAAGCGGGTGATCCCGTCGTCGACGCGCTCGACGGGTACCTCGAGCAGCTCGGGGTGAATGCCCCACGGCACGCGGGGCGTCTGCAGCCCCCATCCGGCGTACCGGCGCTGCTCGCACTCGGTGACCGAGTAGATGACGTCGTAGGCCTCGCGGGCGGGCGCCAGGTGGTCCTCGGTGAAGTGCTCCCAGACGAAGCGGCCGATCACCCTGACGCCGCGATCGCGCAGCTGCCGGAGCTCCTCGAACTGGTAGTTCTGATCGCAGAGCACGACGTCGATCGCGTTGTCGGCGACCCAGGCGGCGTATTCGCCCGCGGGGACCTCGAAGGCTGAGCCCTCGGTGACTCCGGGCTGGTCCCAGATCCCGGTCCGCTCCAGGGCGCCGGGGCGCGGGCCCTGCTCGCGCCGGGGCCGGGCGAGCACGAAGGACTCGTGCCCGAGCTCGTCGACCGCCGAGCGGATATAGCGCCCGACGATCGGCTGCCCGCGGTTGAACCACTTCGTGACGATGCCGACCCGCATGATCACCTCGGCGCGCGCGGGCGCTACTCGGCCGGCCTGCGGATCGACTCGCGGTTACCGCCATAGAGCGGCATCGCGCCCTTGACCCTGGGCAGCAGCCGCGGGTACTCGACGGAGCCGGTCGGGACGGCGTGCAGGCAGCAGCGGGCGTAGCCCTCGCCCCGTTCCTCCTCCCAGACCGTGCTGATCCCCTCGAAGCCCGCCGTGGTCAGCATCTGCTCGAAGCAGAGCTTGTTCGGCGACCACCAGCTGGTGGGGTTCGACGTGTCCTCGCCCTGGCCGTGGAAGACCATCTGTGGCTTCTCGGGGTGGTGGAGGCTGATCCGGGACTCGACCACGAGCAGCTCCCCGACCACCTTGCGCAGCCGGAACAGCAGCCCGAGCACGTTCTCGACGCTGAACAGCAGGCCCGAGCAGAGGACGACATCGAAGCTGTCGAGCTCGAACCACTTCTCGCTGAAGACGTCCATCTGCACGAACTCGAAGCCGTAGCGCTCGACGTTCGCGCTGAGGTCGTCGGAGGTGCAGAGATCGACGCCGACGGTCTGGGCCGCGCCCCTTCGCACGGCCTCGGCGCAGTGCACGCCCTCCCAGCAACCGACGTCGATGAAGCTCTTGCCGGCGAGCTCCACCGGCAGGCGGTAGCGCTCCCAGTGGCTCTCCTTGCCGAGCGCGCGCAGCGGCTCGCCGATGCCCTCGATCTGGTTCTCCGTCGCCTCGCTCACCGGGGCGGGAGGCTAGCCGCCCGGGCGATCAGGCCCCCGAGTCGGCGATCACGGCCTGGGCGGCGATCCGGCCGTTGAGCCCGATCACCGAGCCGCCGGGGTGGGTGGCGGCGCCGCAGAGATACAGGCCCGGGATCGGTGTCCGCGCCTCCAGCCGCCGGTCCCACATCTGCTCCGGGAGCGCCTCGCCCTGGAAGATGTGGCCACCGGTGAGCCCGACCCGGTCCTCGATGTCGGGCGGGCCGAGGACCTCGCGGTGCTCGATGCAGTCGCCGATCCCGGGGGCGGACTCCGCCACCCGCGCGACGATCGCATCGCCGATCTCCTCCCGGCGCGAAGCCCAGTCACCTGCGGCCAGCTCGTAGGGCGCGTACTGGGCGAAGACGCTGATCACGTGCTTGCCCTTGGGCGCGACGGTCGCGTCGTACTCGCTCTGGAAGTAGATCTCGCAGAAGCCGATGCTCGCCTCGCCCCGGCGCGAGGCCTCGTACGCCTCCTGGCCCTCGTCCATCGGCGCCACGGCGCTGACCATGCCCCGCTCGGGCCGGTCGCCGTCTGCGGCCGCCGGCCACTCCGGCAGGCGCGAGAGCGCGGCATTGAGCTTGACCACGGGGGAGCCGGCCTCCCACAGCTCCAGCCGCCCCGCGTAGTCCTCCGGCATCGCCTCTGTCCCCACCATCGTCGCCATTCGCTTCGGGTCCGCGTTGCAGACCACCGCGCGAGCCCGGATCAGCTCGCCGCTCTCGAGCTCGACCCCCTCGCCGGGGTGGATCCGCTCGACCGGCACTCCCGCCGCCAGCGTCGCGCCCGCCTCGCGAGCGGCCTCGGCGATCGCGAACGAGACCGTCCCCATCCCGCCCTTGACGTACCCCCAGCTGCCGGCCATGCCCTCGATCGTGCCGAGCGAGTGCATCAGCTTGACCATCGCCGTGCCGGGAGTCCTCGGGCCGGCCCAGGTGCCGATCACCCCCTGTCCCCAGAGTGCCTGGTGCAGCCGCGGGTCGTCGATGTAGCGCTCGAGCAGGTCCGCGACCGAGTCCTCGAACACCAGCCCGACCAGCTCGGGGTCGTCGAGAATCTCCTCGATTCGCGCGCGGCTCGGGGAGGGCTTGGCCCAGAGGTCCCCATCGGGTCCGTCGCGCAGCAGCTCGCGAGCCCGCGCGTAGAGGTCGTAGTAGCGATCGAGGCCGTCGACGTCCGCCGCTGAGAATCCGTTCGCGAGCAGGTGCTCGCGCTCGGAGCCGCGGTCGTCGTGCTCGACGTAGGAGCTGCCGTCGGGGAAGCCACACCAGATTCCCTTCTCGGGGAGGCGGACGCTGTAGCCGTGCCTGCGAAGCCCGAGCTCGTCGATCACCCGCGCGTCCAGCAGGCCCACGAGGTAGGCGCAGGGGCTGATCACGTAGCGGTCGTCCTCGAAGGGCCGCTCCAGGGTGCAGGCGCCGCCGAGCCGGTCGCGCCGCTCGAGCACGAGGACCGAGCTCCCCGCCCTCGCGAGGTAGGCCGCGGCGGTGAGCCCGTTGTGGCCGCCGCCGACGACGATCGCGTCCCAGTCCCGGGAGGCCAGCTCGGAGATCGGGGCCGGCAATCCGACCCGGCCGAGGTCCGCCGCTATCGAACCACCGCCCATCAGGACAACAGCTTGCCGACCTCGCCCACCGTTTGCCGCCAGCTGCGCTGCTCCCGCACCTCGGCCACGCCCTCCCGCATCCGCTCTAGCTCGGCCGGGTCGCCGAGCCGCTCGATCGCCGCGGACAGGGCCCTGGCGTCGGGATCCCAGGCCGGGATTCCGGAGCGCGCTTCGCCGTTCTGCTCGGAGGGGACGAGGATTCCGCTGCGCCCGTCGATCACCATCTCCGACATCGGGGGCCTGTCGTTGGTGATGATCGGCAGCCCGAACGCGGTGGCCTCGTACAAGGGCAGGCCGAGGCCCTCCCAGCGGGAGGGGGCGAGGCAGACGTCGCAGGAGGCGAAGCGGGCGCGATGGGCATCCTCGGGCTCGTCCTCGAGCGCCAGCTCGATCCGCTCATCCTCGGCGGCCGCCTCGCGCAGCTTCTCGTCGCTGCGCGGTACCTGCGCGCTGATCACGAGGCGGAGGCGGTCACCCTCGGCGCGCTGAAAGGCCTTGATCGTCTTCCCGATCGGCTTGCGCCGGCCGAGGATCCCCCCGGGAAAGTAGAAGCGCGCAACGGAGTCGTCGCGCTCCACCGGCACCGCCAGCAGCTCCGGGTGGATCCCCCACTGGACGTAGGGGCTGTCGATGCCGAGCTCCGCGTAGCGGTCGCGCTCGCAGCGCGTCAGCGAGTAGATCGTCTCGAACGCGGTCTTCGCCGCGTGTACGTACTCGGAGCCGAAGTACTCCCAGACGAACCGCCCGATCGTGCGCACGCCCTGCTCGCGGAGATGGTTGATCTCATCGAACTGGTAGTTCTCGTCACAGAGGATCGTCTCGATCGAGTTGGCGCGGACCCAGTCCTCGTACTCGGCGAGCGGCACGTGGTGGTCGCTCGCCTCCGTGATGCCGGGCTGATCCCAGACGGGATCGACCTCGCCGGCGCTCGCGGTCGCGGCCTTCCGTGCTCGCGGTCCCGATCCGGGCCGCGCGAGGACGTAGCTCTCGTGGCCGAGCTCGGCGAGGGCGTCCCGGAGGTGCCGGGCGACGACCGCCTGGCCCGAGGCGATCCACTTGCTCACGATCCCGACCTTCAAGGGCGCCTCAGCGCTTGAGCGCCAGCGTCAGTCCGTCGGCGACGCCGACCATCGCGATCTCGACGCGCATGTCCTCGTGCACCTTGCGGTTGAGCGCGTCGATCGCGAACGCGCTCTCGTCCTCCTCCTCGGGATCGAGCACCCGCCCGCCTTGGAGCACGTTGTCGAGGATCAACAGGCCGCCGGGCCGCAGCAGCTCCAGGCACTGCTCGTAGTAGGCGTCGTAGCCGGTCTTGTCCGCGTCGATGAAGGCGAGGTCGAACGGCTCGCCGTCTTCGGCGATCAGCTCGGCCAGGGTGTCGCCGGCCGGGCCGACCCGCAGCTCGACTCGGTCGGCGACCGCCGCGTCCGCGAAGTTGTGGGAGGCGACCCGGGCGCGTTCCGGGTCGAGCTCGCAGGCGATCAGCAGCCCGTCAGTGCCCATCCCGCGCGCGATGCAGATCGCCGAGTAGCCGGTAAAGGTGCCGACCTCGACGGCTCGCCGGGCCCCGATCAGCCGCGTGAGCATGGTCATCAGCGCGCCCTGATCGGGTGCGACCTGCATTAGCGCGATGTCCCCGAGCGCCGCGGTTTCCTCGCGGACGTGCATCAGCGCGTCGTCCTCCCGCGCGCCCATCGCGACGATGTAGTCGTGCAGCTCGTCGGTTAGGGCGGTGAACTTCGACACGGTCAGGCCGCCGTACCGACCTCGTAGCCGAGCTCGCTGAGCAGCTCCCCGGCGGCCGCGTCGAAGGCGGCGACGTCCTCGGGGTCCATCTTCTCCCGCCAGCGGTACATCGCGCTGGGGTCGGGCGGCTTCTGGGTCATCGCGTGGGCCTGCATCCGCTCCTCACCGGGTCGCACCGGCTTCCCGTCGGTGGAGGGGAGGTCGCGGGCCATCTCGGACATCCTGTCGGCCGCGCGCTCGTAGTAGCGCAGCATCACGGGGTCCCAGCCGAGCTCGAGGAAGTCCGCGATCTCCCGGAGCCGCTCCTCCGTGTCGGTGACGAGATCCTCGTAGCGCAGCTCCATGTAGTGGCCGAGGCGCCGGCCCTGCTTCTGCGCTCGCCGGATCCGCCGCTGCCAGCCTTCGGCGACCTGGGAGGCGGGCGCGCGCTTGCCCTCCCCGAGGGTCCGCTTCCAGCGCGAAAGGGCGACATCGCGACCGTCGCGAATCACGTGGATGAAGCGCGCCTCCGGCAGGGCCTGCTCGATGCGGCGCATCTTGCGCACGTAGGCCGGGGTCTTCTCGCCCCAGCGGGGCTTGTCCTGACGCTCGGCGTACATCTCATAGAAGCAGCGGAGCGCGGCACCGGAGCTCCACTCGTCGAGCGCCTTCAGACGGGCGAGCATCTCCTCGGAATCGGTGTGCAGGTCGCCCCACTGCCGCACCGACTGCATCACCTCGATCGCGCGCTCGGGGCCGGCGCCGTCGTCGATCGCCGCGATCAGATCCGGCGCGAAGTGGGTCTCCGGGGGGATCGCCAGCTCGGGGTGCGCGTCGAGCATCAGGCGCAGCATGGTCGTGCCGGAGCGCCCGACGCCGACGATGAACGGAGCGGGCACGCGGCCCTCCGCGTCGCTGTTGCGATTGAAGATTGCCATCAGCCGGGCAAGGGTCGCACGAACGCGCGGCTCACGTCTCGCAGGGCGTCCCGAACGTCTCCGCGACGGCGCAGAACGAGAGCTTCATCGTCGCGCGATCGGACTCGACCACCCCGAAGCCGGCCTCGAACCGGAACTCGGGATCGGCGTCGTCGAAGAAGCGATGCACGGAGACGATGGGCACGTCCCGATCCTTCAGATAACGGAGGATCTCGGCCAGCCCCTCCGCCTGGACCTCGGGGCTGACCTTGAACTGGCCGGCCGTCGTCAGCCCGACCTCGGTCACCCAGACCGGCTTCTCCGGTGCAGCCTCCTCGGCGGCCGCGGCGGCCTCGTCGAAGAGTCTGATGCTCGCGTCAATCGGGTCCTTGCCCCTCTGAAGGAGGCTGTAGGGATGGGTGGCGATCGCGTCGACATCCGGCGCCCCGGGTCCGCCCATGACGCCTTCGATGAACTCGACGAACTCGATCTTCTGCGGGTCCTCCTCGACCTGCTCGCGAGTCGTCGGCGAGGGACCCGCCATCGCAACCGGCAGCTCCGAGCCGGACTCGTGCACGGCGTCGGCCGTCTTGGCGAGCAGCTCCCGGTACTGGCCGATGTTCGGCTCGGGACGCCAGAAGTTCGGGATGTTCGGCTCGTTCCAGACCTCGATTCCGATCGCCTCGGGATACCGCTGCGCGACCGTGGCCGCGAACGCCGCGAAGTCGTCGAACCGGTCCTCCCGTGGCGCCAGCGACGGGCGCGGGGCCTTGCAGCGCAGCTGGGAGGCCCAGCACGGTGAGCCGGTCACCACCCACAGCGGTCGCAGCCCGACGGAGGCGAGCTCGTCCCGGATCCTGTCGTAGACCCCGAAGTTGCGGGTCCCCTGGTTCGGCTCCACCGTCGCCCAGTTCAGTGCCACCCGGACGAACGTCGCCCCGATCTCGGCGAGGAGCTCGTTCCCGGGGCTGTCGGGGACGACGACGTCGTTGAAGCCGAAGACCGTCCCCTCCTCGGCGGGACGCGGCGCGAGGTCGGACTCGTCGTCCCCGCCCCCGCAGCCGGCGATCAGCGCCGCGGCGAGGACGAGGCCCGCCGCGACCAGGAGCCGGAGGCGTTCACCGATCCCGCTCACGAGAGCAGGGACTCCACGCTTGTCACTGCCCTCCGCCAGCTCAGCTGCTCGCGCCGCTCCGCCGCTCCGCGCTCGAGCTGTGCCCGCAGCTCCGGGTCCGCGAGCCGTTCGATCGCGGCGGTGAGCGCCGGCACGTCGACTGTCTTTGCGGGGATCCCGGAGTTCGCGTCGCCGTCGTGGTGAGAGGGGACGAGCAGCCCGTTGACGCCATCGGTGATCAGCTCGTTCATCGGCGGATCGTCGTTGCAGACGATGGGCTGCCCGAACGCGATCGCCTCGTAGAGGTGGAGGCCCAGGCCCTCCCACCGCGCGGGCGCCATGCAGACGTTGGCGTCCGCGCACATCTGCAGGTGCTCGTCGGCCGGGAGGTCCTCCAGCACGAGCTCGATCCGACTGTCCTTCTTCGCCGCCTTCTGCAGAAACTTCATGCGCCGCTCGATCTGGGCCTTCACGATCAGGCGCAGATCGGGGTTCTTCGTCTCGCTGAACGCGGCGATGATCTCCTTGAACGGCTTGCGCTTGCCGAGCAGGCCCGCGTGATAGTGGAACCAGACCAATCCGGCCACGTCCTCGGCTTCGCCTCCGGGCGTGCCGGGTGGATGTTGCCCTCCCGGTCGCCGACCGTCGCGGTTCGGTGTGATCCGGTCGTACTCGGGGTGGATTCCCCACTGCAGGTGCGGCGTCTCGATCCCCATCTCCGCGTAGCGCCGCTGCTCCGCCCGGGTCATCGAGTAGATCGTCTCGTAGGCGCGACGCGCGCCCTCGATGTGCTCGGTGCTGAACCGCTCCCAGACGAATCGACCGATCGTCCTAACCCCCGAGGCCCGCAGCGCCGCGATCGCGTCGAACTCGTAGTTCTGGTCGAAGAAGCAGGCGTCGAGCTCCCGCTCGGAGGCCCAGCCGATCAGCTCCTCGGCCGGGATCGCGAAGGCCGAGGCGGGCGTAACTCCGTCCTGGG
>DATFLZ010000180.1:0-7275 GCA_035267205.1 Solirubrobacterales bacterium
CCCGGATCGGGAGGGGAGGAAACCGGGCCGGTGGCGGGACCGGGGTGCCGGCCGTTCAGGCCTCGGCGCCGTCGGCCCAGATCACCTGGTCGCGGGCGGGGCCGACGCCGATCAGCTTGACCGGCACGCCGGCGAACTCGCTGATGTAGTCGAGGTAGTCGCGGGCCGCGGCGGGGAGGTCCTCGAGGCTGCGGACGTCGCCGATGTCCTCGCTCCAGCCGGGAAGCTCCTCGTACTCCGCACTCGCGTGATGGAGGACGGACTGGTGGTAGGGGAACTCGTCGAACCTCGCCCCCTCCTCGCCCCGGTAGCGCGTCGCGACCCGGAGGGTCTCGAGCCCGCTGAGGACGTCGAGCTTGGTCATGACCAGCCCGGTCATGCCGTTGAGGCGAACCGCGTAGCGGAGTGCCACGAGGTCGAGCCAGCCGGTGCGGCGAGCGCGGCCGGTGGTCGTCCCGACCTCGCGCCCGACGGTCCCGAGATGCTCGGCGACCTCGTCATCGAGCTCCGAGGGGAACGGGCCGGCGCCGACCCGGGTCGTGTAGGCCTTGGCGATGCCCCAGACATCGTCGATGTCCTTCGGCCCGACGCCGGCCCCGATGCACGCCGCCCCCGCGACCGGGTTGGAGGAGGTGACGAAGGGGTAGGTCCCGTGGTCGAGGTCGAGGAGCACGCCCTGGGCGCCCTCGAAGAGGACCTGGCGGCCGTTGTCCAGCGCGTCCCAGCAAAGGTGGGCGGTGTCCGCGATGTGGGGCTCGAGGCGATGGCCGTACGTGACGTACTCCTCGGTCATGGCGTGGAGGTCGAGCATCGGGTCCTTGGCGTGAGGACGGAGCATCTGCCGCTTCGGCTCCATCGCGGCCATGATCTTCTGCCGGAGGATCTTCTCGTCGAGCAGGTCCTGGACGCGGATCCCGAGGCGCGACGCCTTGTCCGCGTAGCAGGGACCGATCCCGCGGCGGGTCGTGCCGATCTTGAGGCTCCCGAGCTGCTGCTCCCCCGCGGTGTCGAGGAGCACGTGGTAGGGCATGATCAGGTGCGCGTTGGCGCTGATCTTCAGGTTCGCGGTCACCACGCCCCGGCGCTTGAGCCCGTCGATCTCCTCGCTGATGATCTTCGGGTCGATGACCACGCCGTTGCCGATCGCGCAGGTCGTGTCGCGGTGGAGGATCCCCGACGGGATCAGGTGCAGCTTGAACTCCTCCCCGTCGCGCACGATCGTGTGGCCGGCGTTGTTTCCGCCCTGAAAGCGCACGACGACATCGGCGCGCTCCGCGAGCAGGTCGGTGACCTTGCCCTTGCCCTCATCGCCCCATTGGGCGCCGACGATCACGAGTCCTGGCATGAGCAGCGCAGACTACGAGAAAGCCGCCCGGACCATCTCGATCGTCCCCGTCCCCATCTTCCGGGCACCCGGCTGGGCGCGGATTTCCCGGGGGCCGGTCTCCATCGCGCTCCGGGCGCCGAGCGGTCAATTTCATCCGCTATGCGGCGGTTAGTGACCGCTCAGCCTTGCTGCGGTCTGGATCCGGGCCCGGTTCCGCGGAACCGCCCCAGATCTGGTGTCCCCGCTACGGGTGGCCACTACGCCTCCCTCACCGCGGGGAGCCCGGCGGGCGGTTTGGTGTCTCAGCTGCTCGGTCGTCGCAGCTGTTGCGACTACTCGGGGTTAGTCCGGGCTAGGCGCCGTTGTCGCTCGGCGCCGGCCGGTACTCGAGGCGCTTGTCGCCGCCCTCGAGCAGCAGCGGATCACCGCAGATCTCGGTCAGCCTCGAGACGATCCGCTCGCCCAGCTGCTCGAACAGCTCCGGCTCCTCGAGGTTGGTGGTGACCACGATCGAGCGCTCGTCGCTGTAGCGCCGGTCGATGATCGAGTAGAGCTGCTCGAGCACCCACTCGGTCCGGCTCTCGGCGCCGAGATCGTCGAGGTGCAGCAGGTCCACCGAGACCAGGCGCTGGAAGAACGTGAAGTAGGAGTCCTCCCCGGCCTCGCCGTCGAAGGTGCGCCGGATCCGGGCGAGCAGGCCCGGGAGCGAGTAGATCGCCGCGGTGCGCCTGGCGTCGAGCGCCGCCTTGGAGGCGAGCATCGCCAGCGTCGTCTTGCCGGTGCCGGTCGGACCCTGGATCCACAGGCCGCGGCCCTCGTCCAGGCGCTCGTCCACCTGCTCGCAGAACTCGCGGACCTCAGCGACCGTGCGCCGCATCTTCGGCTCGCGCGACATCTCCGAGACCGGCGGCCGATCGAAGGAGACGCCACGGAAGCGACGGGGCAGCGTCGCGGAGACCCCCCTCGAGCGCGCCTTCTCGATCCGCCGTGGCCGGCACTTGCAGGGGCGGGCGATCTGCTCCGTCTCGTCGGTGACCACCCAGCCGCTGCCGTCGCAGATCGCGTACGGGCAGGCGGCGCGGGGCCGAGGCTCGCTCGTGGCGCCGGGAGACCCCGCCGGCGGTGCGGGGTCGGGGCCGGCATCCGAGCCCGCCGAGGGCTCGTCCGGAACCGCGGTCAGCGGCGGATCGGGGAGCGACTCAGCGAGCTTGCCGCGGGCCTGGCGCTCGGGCTCGGAGCTCAAGCCGCCTCACCCATCTCGCCGTGCCGCTGCTCGTCCTCGCGGGACATCGAGACGAAGCGCGGGTACTGGGCCTGGAAGACCAGCGGGACCTTGCCGATCGGCCCGTTGCGGTGCTTGGCGATGATCAGATCGGCCTCCCCCTGCCGCTCGGTCTCGGGCTCGTAGTAGTCCTCGCGATAGATGAAGGACACGATGTCGGCGTCCTGCTCTATAGAGCCGGATTCGCGAAGGTCGGCCAGCATCGGGACCTTGTCCGGGCGCTGCTCGGGTGCGCGTGAGAGCTGGCTCAGCGCCATCACCGGGACCTCGAGCTCGCGGGCGAGGACCTTCAGGCCGCGGCTCATCTGGCCGACCTGCTCGACGCGGCCGGCGCGGGGATCGTCCGGCCGCATCAGCTGGATGTAGTCGACGATGATCAGGCCGAGGCCGCCGGAGCTCGCCTCGAGCCGCCGGGCCTTGGCCCGGAGGTCCATCAGGCTGAGGTCGGAGGAGTCGTCGATCCACAGCGGCGCCTCGGTGAGCTCGTTGCAGGCGCGCAGGACCTTGTTCCACTCCTTGGTCACCTGGCCCTTGCGCAGACGATCGGAGGAGATCCGGGCGCGCGAGGCGATGAAGCGATGCGCCAGCTCGGTCTCGGACATCTCGAGGGAGAAGAACGCGACCGGCTTCTTCGCCTTCCATGCGACGTTCTCAGCGATGTTGCAGACGAGGCTCGACTTGCCCATCGCCGGGCGGGCGGCGAGGATGATCAGGTTGCCCGGCTGGAAGCCGCCGGTCATATCGTCGAGCGTCCGGTAGCCGGATGGAGTGCCGGTCATCGTCGTCTCGCCCCGGGCCAGCTTCTCGAGGCGCTCGGTCTCCTCGACGAGGATGTCGCCCAGGGCGCTGAACTCGCTCGCCTGATCCTCCCGGGCGACCTCGAAGAGCAGCTTCTCGGCCCGCTCGACCAGCTCCCGCGGCTCCGCATCCCGGCCGTGGATCGAGCCCTGGATCTGCTGCGAGGCCGCGAGCAGCCTCCGCATCAACGCGTTCTGGCGGACGATCCCGGCGTAGTGGCCCGCGTTGCCGGGCACCGGCGTGCTCGACGCCAGCCCCGAGATCACCTCGGTGCCGCCGACGTCCTCGAGCCGCCCCTCGGTCCGGAGCAGCTCCGCGACGGTCAGCGCATCGATCGCCTCGCCCCGCCCGTCGAGCTCCTGGATCGCGCGGTGGATCGTCTGGTGCCGCGGGCGATAGAAGTCATCGGGGTGGAGCCGGACGTCGTTGACCGCATCGACGGCATTCTGGGAGACCATCATCGCGCCCAGCACCGACTCCTCGGCTTCGAGGTTCTGCGGCGGGAGGCTCGCCTCGCTGGACTGATCTTCGAAGAACTCGTTCATCGGCTTGCTCACGGCGGCGGGGGTCATACCCACCCATTGAAAGCGTTCGACAGGCGGCAATTCGCCCCCGTCCAAAGGACAGTCCGAGATAACCACACGCCGAGCCGAGGCGGTGCGCGTGAAGTGGGTATTTGCGGCTTGTTCGAAGCCGCGGAGTCAGCTAGTCCTTGAGCTCGGTGACGATCGTCTTGACCGAGGCGGTCGCGCCGCCGGGCACCTCGATCTCGACCATGTAGGTGCCGGTCTGGCGAATCCCGTCCTCGAGCAGGATGCGCTTCTTCTCGATCCGCACGCCGCGGGCTTCCGAGATCGCGTCGGCGATCTCCTTCGGCCCGACCGAGCCGTAGAGCTTGCCGTCCTCGCCGGCGCGGTTGGTGATCGTCAGCACCGTCTTGGAGAGCAGCGCGGCGGTCTCCCCGGCGCGCTCCAGCGCCTCGCGCGCGGCCCGCTCCTGCGCCTCGTGGCGCCGCTCGGCCTCCTCCAGCGACGCGCGGGTCGCGGGCTGAGCGAGCTTGCGGGGAACCAGGAAGTTGCGCAGGTATCCGGGCGAGACGTCGATCGCGTCGCCGGGACCCCCAAGCCCCTCCACCTCTTTGAGCAGAATCGCCTGCGCCATCGGCTGGAGCCCGTTCCTAGCGCTCGCCGACGTAGGGAAGCAGTCCGACCTCGCGAGCGCGCTTGACGGCGACAGCCAGCTGGCGCTGATGGCGGCGGCTGAGGCCGGTCACCCGGCGGGAGCGGATCTTGCCCCGGTCGGAGATGAAGCGGCGAATCGTGGTCAGATCCTTGTAGTCGATGTGATCGACGCCGAGCTTGGCGTACTTGCGGGGGCGGTTGCGGTCGAACGCGCGCCGACCGCCGCCGCCTCCCCGGCGCTGGGTCTGGGTGGCCATCAGGCCGCTGCTCCGCTGTGATCGGTATTCATCGAGCCGGGCATCATAGAGGGGACGCTAAAGCGGCGCCGCCAAGCGACCGATAGGGGGCACGAACCCGATCCATGGAGGCATCAGTCGGATGCTCAGGGAAGACGCCGCGCCTCCGCCGGCGATCAGCAGCGGAGACCAGGAACTGCTGGACCAGCTGCACAGCGCGGTCGCATCCGAGACCCTGGGCCTCTGCTACCAGCCGATCGCCCGCAGCGGCGACGGGGAGATCACCGGGTTCGAGGCGCTGCTGCGCTGGACGACGGGCGAGCGGCAGATCAGCCCGGCCCGCTTCATCCCGCTGGCCAAGCAGGCCAACCTGATGCCCCGGATCGGGCGCTGGGTGATCGCGACAGCCGCCCGCCAGGTGGCCGAGTGGCACCGCGCGGGCCTGCTCCTCGAGCGCCACCTGCACGTCAACCTCTCCCTCCCTGAGCTGCTCGACCCCGAGCTCCCGGCCTTCACCACCCGGGCCCTCGGCCGCGCCGGGCTGCAGCCGGACCAGTTCTGCTTCGAGGTCACCGAGCGGGACCTGCGCGAAGGCGGAGGCCCGGCGGAGCGCGCGTTCGAGCAGTTGGTCGCGGCCGGCTTCCACCCGGTGCTCGACGACTTCGGCGTCTACTCCTCCGTCGAGGTACTGACCCGCTACCCGTTCGAGTTCGCGAAGATCCACCAGAGCCTGCTCGCGGAGGGCGAGCGGCCCCGGCACTGGTCGCGCCTGGTCCGCGGCATTAGCGGGCTCGCCCGCAGCCTCAACATCACGCTGATCGTGGAGGGCGTCGAGGACGAGCAGGAGATGTCACGCGCCGCCGCGCTCGGCTTCGGCTTTGCCCAGGGATATGCCCTCGGCCGCCCGGACACGCCCGGAAACGTCGGGCGCTCGCTCGCCGACAGCCGGTGGAGCACCGGCAAGACCTGATCCCTCCCCCCGCAGCGGCGAGCGCCGCGCGACCTAGAAGGGGATGTCGTCGTCCGTCCCGCCTTCCGAGCCGCCGCCAGAGGCGACCGCGGCCGGCTCGCCGAAGTCGGAGGTGTCGGCCGGCACGTCCGAGCGCGGAGTGAAGCCGCCCCCGCCGCCGCCGCTGTCATCACCGCGGGAGCCGAGGAACTGGACGGTGTCGGCGATGATGTCCACCGACTGCCGCTTGTTCCCCTCCTTGTCCTGCCACTCCCGCCAGTCGAGGCGACCGTCGACCGCAACGGGGCGGCCCTTGGAGAGGTAGTTCGCGCAGTTCTCACCCTGCGCGCCCCAGACGGTGACGTCGAAGTAGTTCGGCTTGTCGACCCATTCGCCGGTGCTGCCGTCCTTGCGACGCGAGTTGACCGCGACGCGGAGGCCGCAGACCGAGGTGCCGTTGGGGGTGCTGCGAAGTTCGGGATCCCGGGTCAGGTTCCCCGTGACGGTGACCCGGTTGATGTTTGAGGCTGCCACTTGGCTCGCTCCTTCTCTACTGATTCGAGTATCTACACCGAGTGTAAGCAGGCGGGCGGCGCGTTCTCTCCCCCCGCGTCCCGACGGCGGCGATCGATTCCGCAAGCTGCGGGTTTTCGGCGCGACGGCGCGGTCGCTCGCGGCGCTGGCCGGCGTGCCGGGGCGGTGCTACTGCGGCTCGGAAGTGGCGTCGCCCTCGGCCGGGGCGGCGGGAGCCGCCGGGGCGGGCTCGGCCGGGGCCTCGGCTGCGGGCTCCGCCGGCGTCTCGGCGGGGGCCTCCGCCGGGGCCTCGGCGGGCTCAGCCGGGCCGGGCTCCGCCGGGGCCTCGGCGGGCTCAGCCGGGGCGGGCTCCGCCGGGGCGGCGGGTGCAGGCTGCTCCGCGGACGCGGGCTCCTCGCGGGGAGCCCGGGGGGGCCGGTCGTCGCGCCGACCGCCGCCGCGATCATCGCGACGCCCCCGCCCGCGGCCCTCGTCCTCGTCACGGCGCATGATCTGCTCCGTGTCGGGCGGCTCGGTGATCGGGGAATCGGGGTCGATCTCGAAGATCCGGAAGCGCAGCACGCCGTCCGCGATCCGCAGGTTGTGGTTGAGGTCGTCGAGGAGATCGGTGCCGCAGTTGAAGCGGTAGAAGCGATAGTCGGCCTCGCCGCGCTTGTCGATCTCGTACGCCATCTTGCGCAGGCCCCAGGTGGCCTCGTGGGTGACCATGCCCTTCGACTCGAGCCGCGACTTGGTGTCGGCGGCGAGTTTGTCGCGGGCGTCGTCCCCGGCCTGGGGGTCGAGCATCAGGATGAGTTCGTAGTCGGTAGCCAAAGCGGCGCGCCACTATAGCGGGGCGCCGCATCGCTGCGCGGGGTTGAGGGGTCGTGGCCGGCCTGAGGATCAACTGGCGCGTCGCGGCTCCCGCGTTGCTCGCGACCTGCGTGGTCGCGGTGATCGTGCTGGCCGGACCGCGACTGATCGAGCCG
>DATFLZ010000181.1:0-7348 GCA_035267205.1 Solirubrobacterales bacterium
AACGACGCTCCGATGCCCTGTCCGAAGAGCCCGCCGTCGGCCTGCGCGAACATCGACTGCAGGACCTGGAAGCCGGCTCCCTCCGGGTCCGCATAGGGGTCGAGCCAGATGTCGACCCGGTCCTGGACGTGGCCGACCGTGGAGGCGAAGAACCAGGCGCCGGCGAGGAACATGACGAAGCCGATCAGCACGAAGGAAAAGCGATTGGTCGCCACGTAGATCAGAGCGAGAAAGGCGCCGAAGAACATCAGCGAGCTGCCGAGGTCGCGGATGAAGACGAGCATCAGCATCGCGGCGCCCCAGACCACCAGCAGCGGGCCGAGGTGCTTGAGCGGCGGCAGGACGAGGCCCGCGAACCTGCGGGCGCCGACGATCATCACCTCGCGGCGGTCGCGGAGGTAGCTGGCGAGAAAGATGACCACGCCGATCTTCGCCAGCTCCGCGGGCTGGAAGGCGAGCGGGCCGAGGTCGACCCCGAGATAGGCGCCGTTGACCTGGGAGCCGATGAACGGCAGCCGCGGCATCACCAGCAGGCCGAGGCTGACGAGGGCGATGACGTAGCGGTAGCGCTCGAGCAGCTGGTAGTCGCGGAGGAAGGTGATGGTCGCGATGAAGACGATCAGGCCGAGCACGAACCAGTTCGCCTGATCGCGGGCGAGGCTGTCGTCGATGCGGTAGATCATCACCAGGCCGATCGCCGCCAGCAGCGCCATGAGCGGGAACAGGTAGGGGTCGGCGTTTGGCAGCCGGAAGCGGATCGCCATGTGGGTGACGAAGCAGATCGCGAGGAAGTACCCACCGAAGACCAGGCTCAGGTCCCCGACCTCGCTCCGCTGGGCCGTGAACACGGCGGTGAAGCCGGCGGTGACCAGCAGGGCGACCGGGATCAGGCCGAAGAGCTCCCGGTTGCGGGCACTCATCAGTTGTTCCCGCCGCCGGAGCCCCCGCCGGAGCCGCTCCCCCGGCCCCCGGAGCGACCGCCCTGGCTCCCGCCTCCGTTGCGCTCCGGCGGGCGGTCGGCCACGGCCTGCTCCTCGGCGGCGAGCCGCAGGTCCTCGATCAGCGACACCGCGTCGTCGCGACTGCGCAGCTCATGGTTGGTCGCCGTCTCGCGGCGGTCCTCGGGGAGTGCCTCGACGGTGATCGGCGACGAGTAGACCTCCTCGAAGAGGTCGGCGCCGAACGGCAGCTCGTAGGGAAGGCCTCGATAGAGGGTGACCCGGCCGGCCTCGTCCGCACCGATGAACCAGACCTGGCGGGCGCCGTAGTAGGCGCCGCCGATCACCACGGCCAGGACGGCGAGGACGGCGAGCGCCCGGAAGATCCGCCCGCGCCAGGGGCCGCGGCGCTCGGCCTGGCCGCCGGGGGTCGCGACCGGCTTGTCGACGACCGGGGCGGAGCCGCGCTCGGCGGCCCCCTCGCGGACCGCTTCGGCGGTGAATCCGGCCTCGGCGGCGGCGACCCCGACCAGCGTCGCGCCCTCCGCGGGCTCCGCGGCGGTCGGCTCCTCGCCGGCGGCGGCCACATCGGAGGCCTCGAGGCGGAAGAGGACCACGGTGATGTTGTCGCGGCCACCGTGGTCGTTGGCCGCGCGGACGAGTCGCCGGGCCGCCGTGTCGAGATCCTCGCTGTGAGCGAGCGTCGCGGCCACATCGGCGTCCGAGAGCATCGTCGTCAGACCGTCGCTGCAGAGCAGGAACAGGTCCCCGGGACGGGCCTGCACGGTCATCGTGTCGACGATCACCTCGGGCTCGGGACCGAGCGCGCGCGTGATCACCGAGCGCTGGGGATGCTCCGCGGCCTGCTCGCGCGTGAGCTTGCCCTGTCGGCGCAGCTCCTCGACCAGGGAGTGGTCGTTGGTGAGCTGGGTCAGCTCACCGTCTCGGAAGCGGTAGGCCCGGGAGTCGCCGACGTGCCCGAAGCTGACCTCGTCGCCGGAGACGAGCGCCGCCGTCAGCGTCGTTCCCATTCCCGACCGCGAGCGATCGCCCTGGGCGAACTCGAAGATCTGGCGGTTGGCCTGCTCGGTGACCTGCCGCAGGAAGGCCTCGGGACCGCCGGCGGCGTCCACCTCGGGCTCGAACGCGTCGACCGCGATCCGCGAGGCGACCTCGCCGGCCTGAGCGCCGCCCATTCCGTCGGCGACCACGAACACCGGCGCGCGCGCAAAGTAGGAGTCCTCGTTGGCCTCCCGTTGCCTCCCGGTATCGGTTCGCTGTGCTGCGTCCGCGACTCTCAGCATCTGCCCGACCTACCCCCGATCATCGCCAACGGCGAGCTCGAAGCGGAAGGTGGTGTCGCCGATCGAGATCTCGTCGAGGTCCGCGAGCTCGGCGTCGCCGGTCAGCTGGGCGCCGTTGAGGAAGGTTCCATTGGTCGAATTCATGTCCTCGACGTAGTAGGCGTTGCCCCGGCTGTAGACGCGGCAGTGGATGCCCGAGGCGTAGCGATCCTCGATCCGCAGGTCGGCCTCCGCGGCTCTGCCGATGCTCACGCCGCCGAAGAGGTCGACCCGCTCACCGATGTCGAGCCCCGCGCCGGAGAGCGCGACGAGACAGGCGTCGGTCGCGGCGACCCTCCCGCCGCGGACGGCGTGCATCCCGGTTCCTTCCTCAGCCCCCGCTGCGGCGGGGGCACGGCCGCGCAGGTCGCGGAGCGCGCTCCTCGCAACCGCAAACAGAAACAGGTAGAGCACGGCGAGGAAGCCGAACTTCAGCGCTACAGCTAGGGGATCACCTTCCATCGCGATGGTTGCTGCGAGCCGCTACGACGCTGCTCACTGCTCGATGTCGAAGGTGAACCGGGTGGTCCCGAGCGTGACGCCATCGCCGGGGGAGAGCCGCGCCGAATCGACCTTGCGGTCGTTGACCTTGACACCGTTCGTCGAGCCGAGGTCGGTGATCGTCCAGTCGCCGTTCCGGCCACGACGCAGCTCGGCATGGCGTCGCGAGATGTTCTGGTCGTCGAGGGTGCAGTCGCACTCCCGGGAGCGACCGAGCACCGCGACGTCGCCGTCGAGCACGTAGCGCCGATCCTCGAGCGCGACGATCCCGCGGGTCTCCGTCGGCGCCGGCGTCTTCGGGCGCTTCGGCTTGCTCTGCTTCGGCGGGGCGGTGTAGACCATCGTGTGACCCTGCTTGCCCTGCTCGCCGGTCTCTCCCTTGCGCGCCGGGGGCTTGACGAGGCGGGGCTGGATCCCGAATTCGCCGAGCCGGAGGCGATCATCCGACTCGATCAGCACCTCGGGCCTGGTCAGCAGGGCGTAGTCCTGGCGCCGGGCATGCTCGAGCAGATACGCGGAGAGCTCCTGGGCGAGCGAGCGCTCATAGCCCTCGAGGCGCTCGTGGTCCTCCTCCGAGAGCCAGACGGTGTACTGGTTCGGCGCGTAGGTCTGCGAGACGGATGCCGTGCGGTGGGAGTCCATCTCCTTGGCCAGCTTGCGGGCGATCTCGACGGGCTGGACCTGGGACGAGAAGGCGCGACTGAAGACCCCTTCGACGAGGCCCTCGATCCTTGCTTCCAGGTTGCGCAGCACGCTCATCGCATAGTCCTCTCCCCACCCGCCGCCTGCAACGGCCGCCTCGCGGCCGGTCGGCGGCGCCGGGTTCCGGGAATGCTACGGCAACCCGGCCTGTGATCCCGCTTGGTAGAGGGCCGCATCGACATGGCGCGTCGCGGCGCGGGCGGCGCGCGTCGGGCTGTCCGGGAGCGGCTCCGGGGCGCCGCGCCGAGGTCGCCGTGGCGGCGTCCGTCCGGGGGCCACCGCGGCGGGGACGGGCGCCCGCGCCGGCCCGCGCTCGCTCGGCGCCAGCCGCTCGAGAAAGGGGCGTGGATCGGGGCGGCCGGCACGATCCCAGGCAAGCCAGCCCAGCGCTCCAGCAAGCGCCGGCGTGAGCAGGAGCGAGGGAGCGGCCGGTCCGCCGATCGCCCCGAGGGCGGCAACCAGGCCGGCGGCCCAGACCATGCCGAACACTGCGATCGCGGCCGGTCCGGCGGCCTCCAGCAGGAGGGCGAGCAGGAGGGCCGCGCCGACCCAGACCAGGGCGACCGAGATCGCCTCACCGGAGGCGAGTGGCGCGAGCAGATCACCGATGGCGTCTCGGCCGGAGCCCACCCACGGACCGGCGGCGCCGCTACTGACGCCGAGCGTGCGGCCGACGGCGAGTCCCACGATCCCGGTCCACGCCCAGGCGAGGCCGGCGAGGGTCGCGGCCCTGGCCGGGCCGGTGCGATTGGCGGCGAAGACGATGAACAGCGGAGCGAGGCCGACCACGCCGAGCAACGGCGCGAGGGCGGGCAGCAGCCACTCCCGCGGGTGCGCGAGCAGGAGCGCGGCGGGCGCCAGGAGCGCGGCGGTCACGAGGGCCAGACCCGGGCGGCCCGTGAGCAGGCCCAGTGCCGCGAGCGCGCCCGCGGCGAGGAGGACGGCGAACGGGCGCGCCGGAAGTCCCTCGGGGAGGGGCGTGAGCTGCTCGGGCTCCTCCGGCTCCGGGACAGCGCGCTCGGGGTGGAGGGCGCCAGCGACCGACTCGAGCGCGCCGTGCAGCTCCTCGAGGCTCGGGCGCAGCTCGGGATCGGGCGTTAGGGCCGCGTCGATCGCAGCGTGCAGCTGCGGCGGTAGCTCGGGACGATCCTCGGCCAGCGACGGCAGCTCGGTGCCGATCCGCTTCGCGGTCTCGGCCGGTGTCGCACCGGCCACGGGATTGCGGCCGGCCCAGAGCTCGTAGAGGGTCAGGGCCAGGGAGTAGATGTCGCAGGCCTCGGCCGCGGGCTCGCCGGCCGCCTGCTCAGGCGCCATGTAGGCGAGCGTGCCGACCACCTGCCCGGTGGCGGTCAGGCCGGGCTCGTCGGCGAGCGACGCGATTCCGAAGTCGGCGAGCATCGCTCGCTCGCCGGAGCCGCGCATCCGGCGGCCCCCGCGGGCGCGGATCAGAACGTTGTCGGGCTTCAGGTCGCGGTGGACGACGCCCTGGGCGTGGGCATGCCCGAGCGCTCCGCAAAGCTCGGCGCCGATCTCGGCGAGGTCCCGGTCGCTGAGGTGGCCCGACGCCGCATACTCGCGGAGATTCGGCCCGCGCACGAGCTCGCTGACAAGATAGGCCGTCCCGCGCTCGGATCCGAGCTCATAGAGGGTGACGATGCCGGGGTGGTTGAGCCGGGCCGCGGCGTGGGCCTCGCGCAGGACCCGGCCGGCTGCCTCGCCCTCGACCTCCTTGACCGCGACGTGGCGACACAGGCGCTCGTCCCAGGCCCGGTGGACGGTTCCGTAGCCGCCCCGCCCGATGCGCTCGCCGACCGTGAACCGGCCCAGTATCCGTTCGCCTTCAACCACGACTGAGTGTTCGGCATCTGCCCTCCCCCTCCTGCCGCCCCGGGGGGCCGGCGGTCGCGCTCACATGGGGAATCTCACCCGGAATCCGGCGGCGATCACTTTTCCGGTCCGGGCAGGGGTCATACTTCCTGTGGCGAAAGCCCGGAGAGCACCGTGGACTTCTTCGACGAGGACGATCCAGCTGAGAGCCCCGAACCCCGGCCCCAGGCCAGGGATCGGCGTCGTGGTGGGCGCAGGGCGGCCGCGGAGCCCGACCCCGGCGGCGATCACCCTTCCAAGCAGCAGATCAGAACCCGGCAGCTGACCTTCCTCGGCGTCGCCGTTGTCGTGTTCATCCTGATGGTCCTCGCCGTACGAGGCTGCCTCGACGCCCGGCAGGAGCGCGCGTTCAAGAACTACGTCAGCGACCTGAGCGCGCTGACCGTGGAGACCAAGCAGCTGAGCGACCAGTTCTTCGGCGCGCTGAACGGCAGCAACGAGGGCTCGCTCGACCTGGAGAGCCAGGTCAACGGTGACCGGGGAACGGCCCAGGGGCTGCTCGACCGCGCCCAGGGGCTCGACGCGCCTGACGAGATCGGCGAGGAGCAGGCCGAGATCGCGCTCGCCTACAAGCTCCGGCGCGACGCGCTCGACACGATCGCCGACCAGCTCCCCGCCGCGCTCGGCAACAAGGGCGCGAAGAAGGCCACCCGAGAGATCACCGAGCAGATGAAGGGCTTCGTCGCCAGCGACTTCCTCTACGAGTCGGCGCGGGAGGCCATCGAGCAGGAACTGACCGATCAGGAGATCGTCGTCGACGGCGGTGTGCCCGAGAGCGTCTTCCTGCCCACCGGGAACAACCAGCCCGACTACTTGAACGCCGATGAGGTCGCTGGGCTGCTGAGCGCCGCCGGAGGCAGCTCGAGCGGCGCGGGCGGCGCGGGCGGCAGCGGGGCCGACTGCGATCCCGGGGACGACCTGACCCACGGGCTCGGCCTGGTCTCGACCACGGCGCAGCCCGCGGGCGCAGCGCTGCAGCCGGGCGCGACGACCGCCGTGACCGGGGAGGGCCTCGAGTTCGCGGTCGAGGTCCAGAATCAGGGTGGTGCTCCCGAGTCCGGCATCAAGGTGACGCTGGGCGGAGACTTCTCGGGGACGCAGACGATCAGCAACCTCGCGGCGGGTGAGACGGCGAGCGTCACCGTCGTCCCCAAGTCCGTGCCGAGCGCGGGTTCCGCCTCATCGCTGACCGTGACGGTCGACACCGTCTGCGGGGAGCAGGTCGCCGAGAACAACGAGGCGACCTACGACCTGACGATCGAGTAGCTGCCGCCTACCGCGGCGTTCAGGGGCGGATGGCAACGCCACCCGGAGCCCTATTCTGGGACGCGTGGAAGGTCTCGACTCGACAACGGGGATCGTCGCTCTGGCGGGCGCCGGAGTCGCGATCATCGCGTTGCTCGTCGCCGTGAGCGCCATGGTGCGGCTGCGGCGTCTCCGCGCCGCCCAGAAGGCCGTGCTCGGCGAACATGGGACCGACGACCTGGTCGCCCACGGGGTGGGCAGCAGGAAGCGCGTCGAGGACCTCGAGGCGACGATCGAGGGGATCTCCCGCACCCTGGCGAGCAGGATGGACGAGGCGGAGACGCGGCTCGACGGCTCGATCTCACAGGTCGGCGTGCTTCGCTACGACGCGTTCAACGAGAGTACGGGGCGGCAGTCGAGCTCGATCGCGCTGCTCGACGACCACGGTGACGGGGTCGTGATCTCGGCGATCCTGCAGCGGGAGCAGGCCCGCGTGTACGCGAAGCCCCTGGCCGCGGGATCGTCGGAGCTCGAGCTGTCTCCCGAGGAGCGCGAGGCGATCCAGATCGCCGGGGGACAGGAGCGACGGTGAGGGTCTCCTACCTGGGGCCGACGGGCACCTACAACGAGGAGGCGCTGCTCGAGTCCGTCGCCGGACGCGAGATCGAGCGGGCGCCGCAGGCGACGATCGTCGATGCGATCAACGCGGTCGAGGCCGGCGAGGTCGACCGG
>DATFLZ010000182.1:0-3916 GCA_035267205.1 Solirubrobacterales bacterium
GCCTGACTCGACTCGGCGAGTGTGATGCGGGCCCGGACGAGCAGCGACTTGACCGCGGGGATCGTGGTCTCCATCGCGACTGCGATGTCCTCGTAGGAGAGCTGGTCGATCTCGCGGAGCAGCAGGGCGGTGCGCTGGGTCTCGGGCAGCGTGCCGACATCGTTGAGGACCTCCCGGAGCTCCTCGCGCTTCTGCACCCGCTCGGCGGTGGTGGTGCCGTTGAGGTGCGGGTGGATGTCCATCGAGTCCTGACCCTCCGGGACGGGCCTGCGGAGATGGTTCAGGCAGCGGTTGCGGGCAATCCGGTAGAGCCACGGCCGCACGTTGATCTTGCGGTCGTCGGCGAGCATCGCCTTGTGGGCGTTCGCGAAGACTTCCTGGAGCACGTCCTCGGCGTCTTGCCGGCTCTTCAGCATCGAGCTGCAGAACGCCAGCAGTCGCGACTGGTAGCGGTTGAACAGAGTGTCGAAGGCGCCTTCGTGGCCCGCGCGGATCAGCGCTACGAGGCGCTCGTCCTTCTCGAGCTTGAGCACGGGGGCGCGCCGCGAGAGCAGGCCGCGCCGAGTCGCATGAGTGAGGGTTGAAGCTTCCATTACCTAGGTACCTACCCACTGAACACCAGTGCAACCTCTTTGTTGCACAGGCAGGGCCGATTCGCAAGGGTCGCGCCGCCGTCTTACGATCAGCTCAATATCGGGTGGGCGGGGCGTGGGATGATCCGCTTCCAGCCCGGGTCGACGAACTGGCACAGTCAGGCGGCCTTAAAAGCCGCCGCCCGCTCAGCGGGCATGTGGGTTCGAATCCCACCCCGGGCATCGCTCGGTCTAGCCTCCGCGCCATGAAGCCGTCCGTCGCCGCGCCCGCAGCGCTGCTCGCTGCCGCACTCCTGCTCGTCGCCTGCGGGGAGGACGACGGCGTGGAGCAGACCGCGGCCTCCGCCGGGGATGCGCTCGCCGCGCCGACCGAGGCGACGCTCGTGCTCGACTTCATCCCGAACGCCGTCCACACCGGGATCTACTGCGCCCGGGCGGAGGGCCTGTACGAGGACGCGAACGTCGAGCTGGAGATCGTCGAGCCGTCCTCGACCGCCGACACCCTGCGGCTGATCGAGGCCGGGGAGGCCGAGTTCGGGATCGCCGATGGGATCGACATCGCCACCCAGATCGATCGTGGCCGCGGCGCCCGGGGGGTCATGGCGCTGACCCAGCGGCCGCTTGGCGGGCTGCTGACGCTCCAGTCGAGCCAGGTCACCGATCCGAGCGAGCTCGAGGGCCGCCTCGTCGGGGTTACCGGCGTTCCCTCCGACGACGCCGTCCTGGAGACGATGGTCGCGGCGGCGGGCGGGGATCCGGCCGCGGTCGAGACGGTCGCGATCGGGTTCAACGGCCCGCAGGCGCTGCTCGCCGGCCGCGTCGATGCGTTCACCGGCTTCCTCGTCCCCGACGGCGCCGCGGTCGAGGCCAGGGGCCGGCCGGTGCGATCGTTTCCCCTCGATGACTTCGGCGGCCCCGCCTACCCCGGTCTCGTCGTGTTCTCGACCGAGGAGCGGATCACGGCGGAGCCCGAGCTGATGGCGGCCTTCGTGGGAGCGACCGTCGCCGGTTATCGGGCGACGATCGAGGATCCCGATCGATGCCTGCAGGCCCTGATCGGAGAGGCTGCGGGACTCGACGACGAGCTCCAGCGTGTTCAGCTCGACGAGTACCTTCCGTTGTTCGGGGATCCGACGCAGGTCGGCGCCTTTGACGAGGGTGAGCTGGCTGAGTTCGCGGACTTCCTGGTTGCGAGCGGGCTCACGGAGGATCCGGTCAGCCCGGAGCGCTACGCGACCGGCGAGTTCCTGCCGAGGTAGGGGAGAGCCCCGCCGTCCGCGACCTCAGTCGCTGACCGTGCTCTTGTAGCGCCAGGTGGCGATCGGGGCGAACAGCGCGATCAGGCCGATCGACCAGGCGACCGCGCCCCAGATCGAGTTGCCGGCGGGGGTGCCCAGCCACAGTGCCCGCATCGCGTCGACGATCGTCGTGAACGGGTTGATCTCCGCGAAGCCCTGCAGCCAGCTCGGCATCGAGTCGATCGGGACGAAGGCGGAGGAGGCGAAGGTCAGCGGGAAGATGAGGATGAACCCGACTTGCTGTGCGGCCTCCGGGGTCGAGGAGCTGAGCCCCATCAGCGCGAAGATCCAGCTGAAGGCGAAGCCGAAGAGCAAGAGCAGCCCGATCCCGGCCGCGATCTCGATCGGGTTAGCGTTGAAGTTGAAGCCGACCAGGAGCCCGACGACGATCATCACGGCGAGCGCTGCCGAGTTGGTGACGATGTCGGAGAGCGTGCGCCCCGCGAGCACGGCCGAGCGGGCGATCGGCAGCGAGCGGAACCGGTCGATCAGGCCCTTGCCCATGTCCTCGGCGAGCGCGATCGCGGTGACGAAGCCGCCGAAGGCGATCGTCTGAACGATGATCCCTGGCATCAGGAAGTCGGTGTAGTCGTCGAAGCCCGGGGTCTGGATCGCGCCGCCGAGCACGTAGACGAAGAGCAGGATGAACATCACCGGCTGCACGAGAAAGCCGATCACCAGCTCGGGCGAGCGACGGAACCGTAGGAGGTTTCGCTTGCCGAGCAGGAAGGTGTCCGCGACCAGGTGACGCATCAACGGCCCTCCTCAGAGACAACGGGCGCGGCGGACTGATCCTCGGCCCCATCGCTCTCCTCGGTGGCGTGGCCGGTCAGCGAGATGAAGACGTCGTCGAGCGTTGGGCGCCGCACGGCGAGATCCTCGACGCCGATGTCCTTAGCGTCGAGCAGCCGCACGGCCTCCGCGATCGCCCCGTGGCGCTCGCTGATCGGCACCTTCAGGTGACCGTCCTCGATCGTCGCCGGCTCGCTCGCAAGCGGCTCGAGCGCCCCGGCGGCCGCCTGGCGCTGCGCCGGGTCCTCCAGCGAGATCTCGAGCCGGTCGCCGCCAACGTCGCGCTTGAGCTGGTCGGAGGTCCCGCGCGCGATCAGCCGGCCATGATCGATCACCGCGATCGTGTCGGCGAGCCGGTCCGCCTCGTCCAGGTACTGGGTGGTGAGCAGGACGGTGGTGCCCTCTGCGACCTTCTGCTCGATCGCGTCCCAGAGGCCCTGTCGGCTGCGTGGATCGAGGCCGGTCGTCGGCTCGTCGAGGAAGATCACCGGCGGGGACGCGACCAGCGCCGCGGCCAGATCCAGGCGCCGCGCCATGCCGCCGGAGTAGGTGTTGGAGGTTCGATCGCCGGCCTCGACCAGGTCGAACTGCTCGAGCAGTTCGCGAGCCCGCGCGCGGGCCGGGCCGCGGCCCATGTGGTAGAGCCGCCCGACCATCTCGAGGTTCTCGAAGCCGGTCAGGTTCTCGTCGATCGCGGCGTACTGGCCGGCGAGCCCGATCCGTGAGCGCAGCTTGGTCGCCTCCGTGGCCACATCGACGCCCGCGACCCGCGCGGTGCCGGAGTCCGGGGGGAGGAGGGTGGTGAGGATCCGGACCGCGGTGGTCTTCCCCGCCCCGTTCGGGCCGAGCAGCCCGAGCACGGTCCCGGCCTCGACCTCGAGGTCGAAGTCACGCAGGGCGTGGACGTCGCCGAACGACTTGCTCAATCCCTGGGTCTCGATCGCTACGGCCACGGCGGCGCAATCTAGCGGGCGCGGCAGGGCCGCCGCCGCCCAGGACCGGCGATCCGCATCAGCCCGAGGTCTGTCCGCTCTCGGGCCCGGGCGCTACGGCCTCGTTGCCGGCTGCAGGGGCACCCGCGCCGCCCGTCTCCGCCTGTCCGCCCTCACTGCCGGGGCCGACCGGTTCCGCCGGTGGCTCAGGAGCGGGATCCGCGGGTTCCGTGGGCGCGTCCGGCCGGGGCTCGGCGGGCTCGGCGGGAGCCTCCGGCCCCGGGGTGGGTGCCTCATCCTC
>DATFLZ010000183.1:0-6058 GCA_035267205.1 Solirubrobacterales bacterium
GGCCGAGGCAATCAACGCCAAGGGCTTCCGCACCGTCACCGAGCTCAACGTCCAGGGGACCTGGAACATGACCTCGGCGGCGGCGACCAAGGCGTTCATTCCGCAGGAGGGCGGCAGGGTCATCAGCGTCACCCTCTCGCCCCACAACGGCATGCCCGGGATGGTTCATTCAGGCGCAGCCCGCGCCGCCGTCGAGAACATGATGCGGACGCTTTCGGTCGAGTGGTCGCGGTACGGGATCCGCTGCGTCGCGGTCGCGCCGGGCCAGATCGAGACCGAGACGTTCAAGACCAAGTACCCGAAGGAGATGGTCGACTCGATGGCGCAGACGATCCCCCTCGGCCGGCTCGGCCGCCCGGAGGAGGTCGCCTGGCTGATCACCTACCTCGCCTCGCCCGCCGGGGACTTCCTGAGCGGGACCACGGTGACGATCGACGGTGCCCGGGACAACTGGTTCGGCACCTGGCCCCCGGGTTTCACCCAGCGCGACGGCGAGCCGCTCGCGGAAAAGCGCAAGCCGCGCGACTGACCCCAGCGCAGGGCGGGCGCGGCGGCCGGGATCCTCGAGCGCGTCGTGGAAGCCGAGCAGGGTGACTTCCTCCTCGCGCGCGATCCGTCTGATGTCGCGATTCAGGGTCTGGATCTCGGGCTCGGCTGCGGGGAAGCCGTTGTTCCAGGGCAGGAGGTCGGCGATCGCGACCTCGAGGCCGAGGCGCTCGCCGCTGTGCACCATGTCGCGCAGATTCTCCGCGGCGGCCTCGAGCCCGGGTGTGGCCTCCGACGCCCAGTACTCGTACTGGCTCCGCTCGTCCAGGCCGGCGCCGATCGGCTCGCGCAGCTCGGGGTCCGGGTCCCAGAGCGGGGAACCGGCGGTGATTGAGTCGCCGAGCGCGGCGACGAGGGTGGTATCGGGGTTCTCCGCGGCCGCAGGTTGGTCGGCCTCGGGCTGCGCCGTCGTCTCCGACCCGCACGCGGCGAGGAGGAACGCGGCAATGAGGGTGGCGGGGAGGAGGCGGCGCTTCATGCGTTCATATGCGCGCCCGGCCGAGCGGCGGTTCATCCGGCTCAAGCGGAGTGAAAACCGGATAGCCCCCGCTCAGTGGTGGCTATCCGGATCTCACCGCGCTGACTGCCGCTGCGGCGGCCTACGAGTACATGCCCGTGAACTGGCCGCCGGTGACGTTGACCACCTGGCCGTGGACGAAGTTGCCGAGCTCGGAGCAGAGGAAGAGGACGGGGCCGGCGGCCTCCTCGGGCTGAGCGGGGCGGCCGAGCGGGATCATCATCTTGCCCATCTCGCGGTTCTGCTCGGGGATCCCAACGGGCGTCTTCTCGCCGGTCTTCGTCTCGATCTCCTCGCCCTTCTCCCGGGGCTGGGTCATCCGGGTCTCGACGAAGCCGAAGGCAACGGCGTTGACGTTGATCTTGAACTGGCCCCACTCCTTGGCCATCGTCTTGGTCAGGCCGGTGACGCCCGCCTTGCCGGCCGAGTAGTTGGCCTGCCCGGCGTTGCCCATCGTCCCCGAGACGGACGAGACGTTGACGATCTTCCGGAACACCTCGCGGCCCTCGGCGAGCTCGGCCTTCGCGGCCTCGCGCCAGTGCGGGGCGAGCGCGCGGATCACGCGGAAGGGCACGACCGTGTGGATATCGAGCATCGCCTGGAACTGCTCGTCGCTCATCTTGTGGACGACCCCGTCCCAGGTGTAGCCGGCGTTGTTGACCACGCAGTCGACCGAGCCGAACGCATCCATCGCGGCCGCGACCAGGTCGTCGCAGGCGCCCTCGGCGGTCAGGTCCCCGCCGAAGACGGCGGTCTCGCCCTCGATCTCGCTCGCCGTCTGCTCGGCCACGTCCGCGTCGATGTCGTTGATCAGGACCTTGGCGCCGTTCGCGGCGAACAGCTCCGCCGTCGCCCGCCCGATGCCCCGGGCCGAGCCCGTGATGATCGCCGCCTTGCCCTCGAGAAGTCCCATCTGTGATCAGCTCCTAGCTCGCTTGCGTGGTGCGCGGACTCTATTCGCCGCCGGCCTCGCGGACCATCACGTAGACGTCCGGCCCGCCGCCGGGCAGCTTCGCATCCGCGGTCACCCGAAATCCGCGACGCTCGTAGAACGCGACGTTCTCGGGCGTATGGGTGTCGAGGGCGCAGCTCTGCCCGCGCGAATCGCGAATCGCGAGGTCGTGATCGAGCAGCCGGGCGCCGAGCCCGCGGCGGCGGAAGCGCGGGTCCGTTGCGATCGTGTCCAGATACCAGTGGTCGCCCTCGGGCCGCAGCCCGTCGACCAGCTCGTCGCCGGCGCGCAGCGCGGCCCCCCGCTCCCCGTAGACCGCGTACTCCTCGTCGCCGCGGCGCGCGGCGAACACGTCACCCCCGGGCGCCGACGGCGGTGGGATCCACACCGTCGTGCAGGCGCCACCGATCGTCCAGCACTCGCCGTGGCTGAGGAAGCGGTCGCGAAGGTCATCGGCCACCAGTCTCACGAGCTTCTGCTCACGGTCCGCGGGGTCCGGGAGCACCCACTCGCCCCACGGCTCGTGCCACGCGAACGCCCTCGCGATGGAGCTCGCCGCCCGCTCCACGTCCTCGCCGGTCAGCGGGCGCGGCTCGCCGAGGGACGCCAGCGCGGCGGCGCTCGTACGACGCTCCTCGCTCATCCGGCGAGCTCCTCGCCGAGCAGGGTGACGAGCCGTGCGGCGCCGGCCGGGTCCCGGTCGATGAAGAGCGAAGGCTCGATCAGCTCGAGCTCCAGCACCCGAGGCTTGCCGTCGTCGCCGTCGAGCAGGTCCACGCGCGCGTAGAGGGGGGCCGCGACCTCGGCGGCGACCGTTGCCACGATCGCCTCGGCGAGCTCGATCTGGGCCGGGCGGGCCCGCCTGTTCTCCATCTCCTCCTCGCGGAACAGCCCCTGCTCGAGCTCCTGTCCCGCCCGCAGCAGCGGCGCCTTGCGCATCGCGTGGGAGCAGCGCCCGCCGAGCACGATCACGGCGGTCTCGGCCTCGGTCTCGACCGAGCGCAGGTAGGGCTGGACGATCACCTCGCGCCCCTCCTCCTGCAGGGAGCGCGCGTGGCCGGCGGCCCGCTCGATCTCATCCGGCCGGTAGCGGGCGGTGTCCCGGGAGCCGGCCGAGATCGCCGGCTTGACCACGAACTCGCCCGGCTCGCCGGTCCCCGGCCGCTCGCCCGGTGCGAGGAAGCGGGTCGGCACCGTCGGGAAGCCCCACCCCTGGAGCACGCCGAGGTAGCGCTTCGAGAGGTTCCACTGGACCAGCGCCGGAGCGTTGATCAGCGCCGACCCGCGCTCGCGGACCCAGTCGGAGAACGCCTCGTGCTTTTGCGGGTAGTCCCACGTCGACCGCAGCAGCACCCGATCGAAGCTCGCCCACTCCACGCCCGGGTCATCCCAGATCGCCGGCTCCGCGCCGATGCCCGCGTTACGCAGCTCCGCCGCGAGCAGCCTGCCCTCGGGGTCCAGCTCCGGCAGCTCGGCGCAGGTCGCGATCGCGAGCCGGGGCGCCGGGCCGTCAGAGCCCGAGGCCACGACCGACGATCTCCTTCATCACCTCGTCGGTCCCGCCCCCGATCGGGCCCAGGCGGGCGTCGCGGAGGGCGCGCTCGACGTGGTACTCGCGCATATAGCCGTAGCCCCCGTGGATCTGAACGGCCTCGTCGGCGACGTCGACGGCGGCTCGCTGGGTGTAGAGCTTGGCCAGCGTCACCTCGCGCAGGGCGTCCTGCCCGCTGTAGAACAGCCGCAGCGCGTTGTAGGTCATCGCCCGCCCGACCTCGTGCTTGATCGCCATCTCCGCGAGCTTGTGCCGGATCGACTGGAAGCCGGAGATCGGCCGCCCGAACGCCTCGCGCTCCTTCGCGTAGGAGATCGAGGTCTCCAGGCACCACCGGATCGCCCCGACGGAGCCCAGCGCCATCATCAGCCGCTCCCACTGGAAGTTGGCCATGATCAGATAGAAGCCCTTGTTCTCCTCGCCGAGCAGGTTCTCGTCGGGCACGAAGACGTCGGAAAACGACAGCTCACCGGTATCGGAAGCGTGCCAGCCCATCTTCTCGAGCTTCGCGGCGACCTCGTAGCCCTCCATCTCGCGCTCGAGCACCAGGAACGACATCCCCTGGTGGCCGCCATCCTCGGTGGTCTTGACCGCGCACACGAGGAAGTCGGCACGGACTCCGTTCGTGATGAAGGTCTTCGAGCCGTTCACCACGTAGCCCCCGTCGACCTTTGTCGCGCGCGTGCGGATCCCGGCCACGTCGGAGCCCGCGCCGGGTTCCGTGATTCCAAGCGCGGCGATCTTGTCCCCCGCGATCGCAGGCCGCAGCCAGCGCTCCTGCTGCTCCGGGGTGCCGAACTTCCAGACGGGCGGCGTGGCGATCTCCGTGTGGGCTCCGAGCCCGGCGCCGACGCCACCGGTGATGCCGGCCGCGGCGATCTCCTCGGCGAAGACCGCGCTGTGCAGGTAGTCGCCACCCTGCCCCCCGATCGCTTCGGGATACTTGAGCCCGAGGAAGCCGAGCTCGCCGGCTCGTCCGAACAGCTCACGGGGGAACTCCCGAGCCTCCTCCCAGGCGTCCTGCTCCGGCAGGACCTCGCTCTCGACCCACCGGCGCACCGTCTCCCGGAGGTCGGCGTGCTCGCTGGTGAAGGGCGGTGCGAGCTCTCTCGCGCCGGTGTCCTTGACGACCGTCATGGGTTGAGGCTATCCGGCCGACCGGGGTCGACGCCGTGTGCGGTGCTCGGCGTCAGCTGGGGCTGAACGTGCCTTTGAGCAGGTCGCGGACCCGCTCGAGGAGGGTGCCGGCGTCGAACGGCTTGTCGATGAAGGAGGTCGTGCCCGACGTCGGCCCGAGATCCCTGGGCGGGGCCTGATCGCTGTAGCCCGACATGAACAGAACGTGGAGGCCGGGGCGCATTGCCACGGCGCGGCGGGCGAGGTCATCCCCGCGCATGCCGGGCATGACCACGTCAGCGAGAAGCAGATCCACCTCGCGGTTGGAGTCGTCGAGCAGTTCGAGCGCCTCGGGCCCGCCGCTGGCGATGTGCACCGTGTAGCCGGCGCTGCTCAGGATTCGCTCGGCCACCCGGCGCACGGCGGGGTCGTCCTCGGCGATCAGCACCGACTCGCCGCGCCCTGCCGGGGCGGCGCGGGTGGGTCGCGTGGCGCGCGCCGGACCCATCTCCGTCGCCGGCAGGTGGATCTCGAAGCTGGTGCCGGCACCCGGCTCGGAGGAGAGGTCGATCGACCCGCCGTTCTGACTGATGATCGTGTAGACGGTCGCCAGGCCGAGCCCCGTGCCCTGACCGGAGGGCTTCGTCGTGAACATCGGCTCGAACGCGCGCGCGGCCAGCTCGCTGTCCATGCCGACCCCCGTGTCGGTGACCACGAGCCGGACGAAGCGGCCGGGCTGGACCCCGGGCTGGGCGAGCGTCTCGGCCTCGGTCAGCTCGACGTTGTCCGTCGAGAAGGTCAGCGTCCCGCCCTCGGGCATCGCGTCGCGGGCGTTGACCGCAAGGTTGATCAGCACCTGCTCGATCCGCGCCGGATCTTCGGCGATCGGCCAGAGGTCGTCGTGCAGGCGTCGCTCGACGCGGATGTGCTCCCCGATCGTCGAGCGCAGGAAGCCGTCGAGCCCGGAGATCAGCTCGTTGAGGTCGAAGATCGTCTCCTCTCCGGTCTCGCGGCGCGCGAGGATCATCAGCTGCCGGACCAGTCCGACGCCACGCTCAGCCGCGCGCCGGATCTCCTCGATATCCGCATGCGCCGGCGAGTCCGGAGGGACGCCGCCGGCCGCGAACCGGGCGTAGTTGATGATCACGCCCAGGATGTTGTTGAAGTCGTGCGCGATGCCGCCCGCGAGCTGTCCGATGACCTGGAGCGGTGACTCCCCGTCCGGACCGCCCGGACCGGAGGCCGGGCTCCGGGCGCTGTCCGCGTGCTCCTCGTGCGGGTTCGGCTCGCTCACTCCAGCAGCCCCCAGCGCATCGCCTTGGCCACCGCGGCGGCGCGGTCCCCGACGCCGAGCTTCTCGTAGAGGTTGTGGAGG
>DATFLZ010000184.1:0-9184 GCA_035267205.1 Solirubrobacterales bacterium
CCACGTCACCTATCCGCTGGCGCTCGCCGCCCTGGAGCGGCTGCGCGGCCGCCGCGACCCGGCGCGGCCCGATCCCGCCTTCACGCCCCGGGTCTCCCTGATCATCGCCGCCCACGACGAGGAGGAGGTGATCGCGGGCAAGCTCGAGAACGTGCTCGCCCTGGACTTCCCGCGCGAGTCGCTCGAGATCATCGTCACCTCCGACGGCTCCAGCGACCGCACGACCGAGCTGGCCGAGGCCGCGGGCGCCGACCTGGTCCTAGATCTTCCCCGCGGCGGCAAGCTCAGCGCCCAGAACGCGGCGGTGGAGCGCGCGAGCGGGGAGCTGCTCGCCTTCAGCGACGCCAACGCCTACTGGGAGCCCGGCGCGCTCCGGGCGCTCGTCGCGCCCTTCGCCGAGCCCGACGTCGGGTACGCCTGCGGGCAGGTCGCGTTCCTCGACGCCGAGGGCGACAATCAGGAGGGCGCCTACTGGCGCTACGAGATGCGGGTCCGCGAGCTCGAGTCGGGGCAGGCGGGCGTGACCGCGGGCAACGGTGGGATCTACGCGGTCCGCAGGACGGCCTATCCGTTCCTCGCCCCCTCTCGCAGCCACGACCTCAACCTCCCCTTCGGCCTGGCCAAGGCCGGCTTCCGCTCGCTGTACGTGCCGGAGGCGCGGGCCGAGGAGAAGCTCGTGCCCGACCTCGACGGGGAGTTCGAGCGGAAGCGACGCATGATGCGCGGGCTGCTCGACATCGTCGTCACCGATCGCATGCTCGACCCTCGCGGATACAGCCCGCTCTACGCCTTCCAGGTCTACTCCCACCGGGTGCTGCGCTACGCGTCGCCGAAGCTGCACGCGCTCGCGTTGCTCTCCAACCTGACGCTCGTGCGCCGCAGCCCGCTGTACGCCCTGACCCTGCTCGCGCAGCTCGCGCTGATCCTCGCCGCCCTGCTGCCCGAGCCGCCGAACCGGTTGCTGCGCCTGGCTCGCTACTACGTGCTCGTCACGCTCTCGATCGCGCTCGGCACCTGGGACCGCCTGCGCGACGGTCCGCCGTCGGCCTGGGAGAAGTCGGAGGGGACTAGGTGACCCTGGACGAGGCAGAGGTCCGCCGGGTCTTCGCCGAGCCGCCTGACGCGCCCCCGGTCAGCGACGGCCCGCCCGGCCGCGGCCTGCCGCGCGTTGCCGACGCGCTGATCGCCGCCGCGGTCCTGGCGCTGCTCTCGCCCGTGCTGCTCGTCTGCGCGCTGCTGATCAGGCTGGAGTCACCCGGTCCGGTGGTCTACAGACAGCTGCGGGTCGGCCTCGGCGACCGCGAGTTCATGCTCTACAAGCTGCGGACGATGCGGACGGGGTCCGATCCGGTCGGCGTCGGCACCGCCGTCGACGAGGGCGATCCCCGGGTGACGCGGGTCGGGCGCCTGCTGCGCCGTCTCTCGCTGGACGAGGTCCCGAACCTGATCAACGTGCTGCGCGGCGAGATGGCGATCGTCGGCCCTCGCCCGACCATCCCCTCCCAGGTCGAGCTGTTCAGCGCGCGCCAGCACCGCCGCCACGCCGTCCGCCCCGGGATGACCGGCTGGGCACAGATCAACGGCCGGGTCGGAATCGAGTGGGGCGAGCGGATCGAGCTCGACATTCACTACGTGGAGCACCGCTCGCTCGCCCTCGACCTGAGAATCCTCGCCCGCACCGCCTGGCAGGTCGTGAGCGGCGAGGGGCTCTATACGGGCGGCTGACGCGCTGGACCGAGGACCCTCAGTCCAGCGTCCAGAACCCGTCCGCGCCGACGAACTCCTGCCTCGCGATGCGGCCCAGCTCCTCGCGGGCGTCCTCGAAGTCGATCCCGCGCATCACGGCGACCTCCTTGGTCGCCACGGGGACGACTGACCACTCGAGGACCTCGCGGGCCGTCTCCGGAGGCGACCGGCGCTCCAGCCGGGGGACGAGGTTGGCGAGGATCGTGTCGTAGACGGCGAAGGGCTGGAAGCCGGGGACGGTGATCGTGACGTCATCGGAGAGCCGGGTGATCTCGTAGCTGGGGCAGGTGTAGCGCCTCCCCCCGGACCAGTTCGCGAGCTTGTCGTTGAGGACCTGGGCCGCCTGGCTGGGCTGCCGGGCCGCATCCACATCGGCGGCGAGCGCCTCGGCGGTGCCCTCGCGCTCGCGCCAGTCGCTCAGCTCGTCGGCGTCGATCCCTGCCCGCTCGGCCGCGGCCGCGATCACATCCGCCCGGTCGATCATCTCGCCCGAGAAGTGGGCGACCCGCAGCCTGCGGAGCAGCATCCTCGCGTGCCGGGTGCTGCCTTGCTCGCGAGCGGCGACCACCGCCTCGCAGGCCTCGCCGCTGCCCGCGACGTACTGCCGCTCGCCGCCGACGATCGGCATGCGATGCTCGCGCGCGATCCTCCGGTGCTGCTTCGCCACCTTTCCGGGATCAAAGCCGCGCTCGGCCTGGGCCTCGCGGTCGGTGGCCAGGACGACCATCCGCGGCACCCATTCGATCCGACCCTCGTAGAGCCAGCGCAGCCGTCGCCGGGAGGGCTCGGTGCTGTAGGCCCAGGGACAGATCGGGTCGGTGAACTCGTCGATTCGCACGCAGATCTCGGGAGCCTCGGCCACATCCGGATCGTCGCAGACGGCGGCGGTCCGCGGTCGGCGTCACTACCCTGCGGGCAGTGACCGAGCGTGGCTCAGATGTCGATGTCCAGATCAGACCCTTCCGGACCGAGGACGCGGAGGCGGTGCATCGCTGGTTCAACAATCCGGAGGCGACCTCCTCGCTGATGGAGGTGCGTGAGTCGTTCACGCTCGAGGACGCGCGCGGCTGGGTCGAGCGGGCGATTCGCAACGACGAGACGGATGGCGAGGACCGCAAGTGGGCGATCGAGGTCGAGGGCCACTCCGATCCGGTCGGGTTCACCGCGCTCTACGGGCTGCGCCGGCAGCTCCCCCCCGAGCTCGGGGCGATGATCGGCGAGAAGGTCCGCGGCCGCGGCGTCGGCCGCGAGGCCGAGCGGCTGACCGTGGCCAGGGCCTTCGAGGAGTTCGGCGCCCACCGGGTCTACGGCCGCATCCCGGCCTTCAATCTGCCCGCGAAGAAGGCCGTGACCTGGCAGGACTGGAAGCACGAGGGCACGATGCGCGAGCACATCCGGCGCCCCGACGGAACCCTGATCGACTGTGAGGTCTGGGGCGTGACCCGCTCCGAGTGGGAGCAGCGCTGGAGTGAGCGGGACGCTTGAGCGCGCCGCGCGATGCCACCGCCACGCTGATCGAGGACTCCGGGTCGGCGGCAACCGGCGAGGAGTTCTTCAGGGGCCCCGAGTTCCTCGAGGCCGAGGGCACGACGCACACGCTCGTCCTTGAGCGCGGCTCCAACCGGGTCGCGATCCCGCTCGTGGTCCGTCCGATCGAGGGAGCGGCCGGCCTCGTCGATGCGACCTCCCCCTACAGCTACCCGGGCGGGGATGTGTCGGGCGAGCCGATCGATCCCGCCTCGATCGACTGGTCGGGGACCCGTGACCATGGTCTCGTGAGCGTCTTCGTCCGCGACCGGCTCGGCGAGCCCACGGCGCTGACGGCCGCGACCGATCGGTCGGTGGTGCTCGTCAACGACCCCGAGCTGCCCCGCAAGTCGCGGATGAGCGACCGCCAGCAGATCCGCAAGAACGACGCCGCCGGCTACGAGGTCTCGCATCTGCCCGGCCCCGAGACCTCCGACGCGCAGCGCGCCGAGTTCCACCGCGTCTACACCGAGACGATGGTCACCGTGGGCGCCGCCCAGCGCTACCTGTTCGAGCGCGCCTACTTCGACCTGCTCTTCGCGTCCCCCCGGAGCCGGATGTTCATCGCCGCCGGGCCCGAGGGCGACACCGCGGCCGCCGCGATCACGGTGATGAGCGACGGGTTCCTCCACTACTACCTCTCCGGCACCGCCGACGCTCACCGCAAGCGCGCTCCCTCGAAGAACCTCATCGTCGCGGTCACCGACTACGCCGACGGGCTCGGGATGCCAATGAACCTGGGCGGCGGGGTCGAGCCGGGGGACGGTCTCGAGGAGTTCAAGCGCGGCTTCGCCAACAGCGAGCTGCCCTTTCGCACCCACGAGCTGATCTGCGACCCGGAGCGCTACCGGGAGCTGAGCGGCGCGCGCTCCGACGACGGGTTCTTCCCGCTGTATCGGGCGCCGGGCTGAGCGCTAGGGGATCTGGACCGCTGAGGTCTTGAAGCCCCTGCAGACGAAGCGCTTGTTCTTCGTGGTGAAGCGCTTGGTCTTCACCTTCGCGCGGTAGCGGCCCTCGGCCCCGTCGGGGAGCTTGATCCGCCAGCGACCGTCCCTGCCGGTGCGGGTGCCGGCGACCTTCTCCCACTCGCCGACCTCGATCCGACGCTTGAGCACGACACGGTGGTTGCGGTTGCAGCGCCGCTTGTCGTAGTCGAGTTGTCCACGGACGAACTGGGCGCCGCCCCCGCGCCGGTTGGAACGGATCGCATCGTCGCCAGGGTGTTCGACGACCACCTTCTCGCGCTCGCCGCGGGGCGCGGTGCCGCCACCGTCGTCGGGCGGCTGCTCGCCGACGGGCTCATCGGCGAAGCGGTCCATTCGACGTTGGACCCGCCGCTTGATCTTCGGAATCTGCTCCCGCAGCTTGCCGCCCGCGCACTCGGTGAAGTTCGTGTCGCTGTGGCTGAGGATCCGCTTGACGCGGACCCGCTGGTTCTTGCCGGTTCGGGTAGTCGAGCCGCCCGCGGAGCGAAGGCGGGTCGAGCCCTTGGCCCGGACCCCGTGGATGTCGAGCTTCCAGGCGAGGTAGCGGGTCAGCCCGGTGCGCTCGGCCCTGGTGGGCCCGCGCTGCGAGTGGTTGGCGATCGTCGCGACGCCGGTGGTCTGCGTGTTGTGGCCCTCGGCGTGCGCGCCGATGACCGCCTTGCGCAGGCCGCCCTTGCGCCCCTGGTAGATGTTCCCGAAGCGATCGACGAGGGCGTTGTAGCCGATGTCGTTCCAGCCGTTGGCGTTGCGGTGGTAGCGGCAGATGCCGAGCACGATCCCCGGCGCCGCCGCCTGCGAGTAGTCGTTGGTCGAGACGGTGTGGTGGATCACGGCGGCCTTGACCTTCCCTGTGGCGGGCTTCGTCCGCGGCTTGCAGCCGCCCTTGCGCTGGTTCGCTCCCCACTCGGAGCGGCGAACGATGTCGGGCTCCGGCGAGGCGGCCTCCGCATCGGCCTCGGAGCCCGCGATCGTGACCAGGGCCGAGTTGACGGCGCCGCGGACGGTGCTGATCACGCCCGCCGCCGCGGTGGAGTCGCCACTGACGTTGACGTAGTGGAGCTCACCGACCGGGCGCGCGCCGCGGCTGCGGACCTGGACCTCGTCGCTGCCGCCCGTGTACAGGGGATCACCGCCGGCGACGGTCACCCATTCGGTCCACTCTCCGCCGCGCTCGCGGACGCGGAGGTCGAGCTCATCGGTGTGCCCGGCGACGCCGACGAGGTCGAACCGCTTGGGCGCCTCGACCGGAGCGCCCACGAAGCGCACGGGACCGTGGACGCCGTGTACGTGGTCGTGGCCGTCGGAGGCCGCGTGTCCGGCGCGGCGCAGCTCCTCGACCCCCGGGGCCGGGTCGATCCGCTCAAGCCTGGGCAGCGGCTGCTCGAAGTCGACGGCGGCCGGCAGGTAGCGGTCGGTCGAGAGCGCGGGCCCGGCGCCCCAGAGCAGGGCGATCCCGGCGGCGGACGCCCCGGCGGTTTTCAAGCATTTCCTCAACATCTCGTGAGCAAAGGTTTACCACCAGCCTGAAACACAGTCCAGCGCTGGAAGTATCGGCATGGTCGCAACCGTGTCCGGATTCGGCATGCCTGCAATCCGTCCTGCAGGGCGTGGCCCGCAATCGGCGTGGTTGGCGGGTGGCGGCCGCGCCGCCGGGCGCGTGCGGGCTAGTTCATCGCGATCGGCTCAGGACCGCGAGCGCGGAACTCCGAGCGGAACGCGCGGAACGCGTCGAGCGTCGCCGCGCCCTCGTAGCTGTCGCAGCCGAGGGTCTGGCGCCAGGCCGTGGCGGCCACGAGGTAAGGCATGTCGTCGTTGGGGAAGACCACCATCCCCGCCGGATCCTCGTCGTAGAGGCCGAGCAGCTGGAGCTGCTCATCCTGGGGCAACTCGGAGCTGTACTGGATCTGGATCCGGCCGTGCTCGAGCGAGTGGATGTAGTTCAGCGGGCTCGGGGCCTGGACGAATGCCCCGTCGGCGAGGGGCTCGACATTGTGATCCCCCGAGGTCGGCGGGTTCGCCTCGTAGTCCGGGACCCCGTCGCTCTCGGGAATGTGAGTTGCGCCCTCGTCCTTCTGCTCCCGCAGTAGCTCGCAGCCCGCGGCCTCGGCCGCCTCCTCGAGATCGACGGTGTTGCCGTCGCTCGGAGCTTCGGCGCTCTCGCGGTCGTCCACCGTGATGTTTTTGGGGAGGACGCCGCCGAAGGACTCGTTGAGGCGGTCGCCGCCGCCTCCGCTTCCGCCACCGGAGTCGCTGCCGCCGACGACCGCGTAGACGATCCCCACGACGACCGCGAGGCTGATCACGCCGGCGACCACGTAGCCGAGGACCAGCCGCTTGCGCTCCTGCTTGCGGTCAGCGGCCTCGGCCTGCTCCCGTGCCTGCCGGAGGCGCTCCTTCTCTTCCTTGCGGGATGCCATCGGCGCAGAACCCTAGCGAACGGACGGGGTCGATCGGGTCGGCTGGCCGCGCGATCAGCTCGCGGCGCCCGCGGCCTCCGGCGCGCGCTCCCAGGGCCGCGCCGCCTTGAGCGCGCCGAGCACCGCCGACGTCGAATCGGCCTTGTTGAGCGTGTAGAAGTGGAGGCCCTGGACGCCGGCCGCGAGCAGCTCCTCGCACTGGCGCGCCGCGTAGGCGATCCCGAACTCGCGCTCCGCTGCGCCGTCGCCCCCGCAGGCCTCGAGCCCGGTCGCGAGGGAGTCCGGGATGCCCGCTCCGCAGAGGCTCGCCATTCGCTTGATCCCGTTGAAGGTGCGGACGGGGAGCACGCCGACGAAGATCGGCACGTCGATCCCCGCCGACCGGGCGCGGTCGAGCCAGTCGAAGAAGACGGAGTTGTCGAAGAACAGCTGCGTGATCAGGAACTCGGCCCCGGCGTCGACCTTGCGCTTTGCGTACTCGATGTCGGCGTCGGCCGAGGTCGCCTCGGGGTGGATCTCGGGAAAGCAGGAGGCGCCGATGCCCGCGGTGCCCCGGGCTCGGATCAGCTCCGCCAACTCGGCCGAGCCCGCGAGCCCGCCCTCGACGGCCTCGAAGTCCCCCTCGCCGCCCGGCGGGTCGCCCCGCAGCGCCAGGATGTTCTCGATCCCCGCGCGCTCGAGTCGCCCGATCAGCGCCTCGAGCCCGGATACCTGTTCGCCGACGCAACTCAGGTGGGCCATGGTCTCGATCCCGAACTCGTTCTGGATCCGATCGCAGACCTCGACCGTTCCATCGCGCGTTGAGCCGGCGGCCCCGTAGGTGACGGAGGCGAAGTCCGGATCGAGCGCCTGGAGGCGCTCGACGCTCGCATAGAGCGTCTCGGCGCCCTCCTCGGTCTTCGGTGGAAAGAACTCGAACGAGAACACCGGTCGCCCCGGTCTGGCTAGATCAGCAATTCGCATTCGCGGGATCGTAGAGGGGAGCGCCGCTCCGGCCACCGCCGAGCTCTCGCCCCTGGACTACCGGTTGCGATCCGCGCCCGGCCGCTACGCTGCACGGCAGCCAATGGACTTCAAGACCGATCGGGTGGACAGCCAATGACTGAGTACGGCGGGAACTACGGCGCGGGCGAGGCGGCGCAGCCGCAGGTCGAGCCGGTCGAGGCCGCGCGGACCGAGGTCGGCACCCTGCTCGGCCAGGTGATGTTCCTCGTCGCGGTCGCGCTTGGCTTCCTGGCGCTGGGCAGCTGGATCGGTCGTGAGCTCACCGAGGGCGCAGCGATGGGCTGCTTCTTCGCCGGTTTCGGCATGCTGATCGTCGCCAACTTCAGCGAGCGCCTGCGGGTGGGCACCTTCGCAGTCGCCTGGCTCTACACGATCGCTCTGCTCCTCGGCCTCGGCCTCGGTCCGGCGCTCAACCAGCTCTTCACCACCAATCCCGACGCGGTCACCACCGCCGCGGGCGGCACGGCGCTCGCCACCGTCGGCGCCGGCACGATCGGCTTCATCATCTCCAAGGACCTGAAGGGGTGGCTCCGGCCGCTCAGCTTCGCGATCCTCGGCGCCGTTGGGCTGAGCATCGTCCTGCTGATCACGGGTACCTCGGCACCGCCGCTGCTCAGCCTCGCGATCATCGTGATCTCGACCGGCCTGATCACCGTCTACTTCAACTACCTCCGCAAGCACGCCACCGAGCGTGATGCGGTCTGGATCGCGACCGGGATCTTCGTCGCGATCGTCAACATCTTCATCTCCCTGCTGAACCTGCTCAGCGATTAGGTCCGGCGCCCGCCCAGCCGTCGCGCCCGAGGACCATCCGCCGCAGCCGTGAGTCGCCGGCGGAGACCGGGTAGACCCGCCGCTGGCGCCAGAGTTCGAGGAAGTCGTTGCGGACCGGCGACGTGAACGCGTACTGGACCTGGTAGCGGGGCATCGCCGGCCTGCGGCTCCCGAAGTGGTAGCAGCGGGAAGAGTCGATCCAGAGCACCGTCCCGCGGCGAGCGTTGAAGCGATGGACCGAGTCGGGCGGGACGACGGCGTGAACCCGTTCGTCGGTGAGGCGATAGGGAACGCCACGGGCCCCGTAGTCCAGAGCCTCGTCCAACCGCCGCGAGTCCTCGGCGCCGAGAAAGTGGAGGGGCCCGTCGTCGACGCCGATATCGCGTAGCGCCACGACCACGTAGACGGTAGGGGTGCTGTGGTAGTCGCGGTGGTAGAGCTGGCTCTCGCGCCAGGGCCCGTCCGCACCGGGGTCGAACTCCGTGCTCGACTCCATCAGCCGGACCCCCCTTGGCAGCAGGGGGGACAGCAACGGGACGTAGCCGAACGCGGGGGCGACGGGCGCGACCGCGGGGCCGCTCGTGATGAAGTCGAGCAACGCCGGATGGGAGTTGATCGCGCCCTCCGGGTTGATGTTCTGCAGGAACGGCTTCTCGTGCTCCCACTTGCGGCCGCCGTGGCGGTCGACCAGTTCGTCACCCGCCTCAAGCAGCTCTTCCAGGTGGGGCA
>DATFLZ010000185.1:0-16209 GCA_035267205.1 Solirubrobacterales bacterium
ATCGTCGTCCTCGGGAGCACCGGGCAGAACTTCGGCGCCGGGATGAGCGGCGGGATCGCGTTCGTCCACAACCCCGAGGGCAAGCTGGCCGCCCGGACCAACCACCAGCTCGTCGACCTCGACCCGGTCGACCCCGAGCGCGAGCAGTTGCTGAGGGACCTGATCGCCGAGCACCTCGAGCGCACCGGCTCCGAGGTCGCGCGGGAGCTGCTCGGTCGCTGGGAGGAGGCGGTGCGTGAGTTCACGCTGGTGATCCCCCGCGGCTACAAGGAGGCCATGGAGCGCCTGGCCGAGGAGCGGGCCGCCGGGGCCGAGACGGGAGCGGCAGCGTAGTGGCCGACCCGAAGGGCTTTCTCAAGATCCACCGCGTCCCGGCTCCGGAGCGCGATCCCGCGGAGCGCGTCAAGGACTACGGCGAGATCTACCAGACGCTCCCCGAGGACGAGCTGCGCGAGCAGGCGACCCGGTGCATGGACTGCGGCGTGCCGTTCTGCAACAACGCCTGCCCGCTCGGGAACCTGATCCCGGACTGGAACGACCTCGCGCGGACCGGCCGCTGGCGCGAGGCGATCGACCAGCTGCACGCGACCAACAACTTCCCCGAGTTCACCGGCCTGATCTGCCCGGCTCCGTGCGAGTCGGCATGCGTGCTGGCGATCGACGACGACCCGGTGATGATCAAGCAGATCGAGTACTGGACGATCGACAACGCCTTCAAGGAGGGCTGGGTCACGGCGAATCCGCCCGCGGAGCGCACCGGCCGGCGTGTGGCCGTCGTCGGCTCGGGCCCGGCCGGGCTCGCCGCGGCCGACGAGCTCAACCAGGTCGGCCACGGCGTGACGGTCTTCGAGCGCGACGAGGACCTGGGCGGACTGCTCCGCTTCGGTGTTCCCGACGCGAAGCTCGAGAAGTGGATCATCAAGCGCCGCACCGACATCCTCGCCGAGGAGGGCATCGAGTTCCGGTGCGGTGTCGAGGTCGGGGTCGATCTCAGCGTCGAGCAGCTCCTCGGCGACTTCGACGCGGTGGTCCTGGCGATGGGGTCGCGGGTGGAGCGTGACGTCGACATCGCGGGACGGGAGCTGGAGGGGGTCCACTTCGCAATGGAGTACCTCTACCAGCGCAACCGCGCCGTTGCGCAGCTCGAGGGCCGCGAAGCGCCGGATCCAGCGCCCGGGGACGTGATCACGGCCAAGGACAGGAACGTGGTCGTGATCGGCGGCGGCGACACCGGGATGGACTGCGTCTCGAACGCCATGCGCGAGGGGGCGAAGCAGGTGAAGCTGCTCGATGTCTACCCCCCGGTCCCCGAGGGCGGCCGATACCAGAACACCCCGTGGCCCGAGCAGCCGCGACGGCTGGAGACCACCTACGCGCTCGAGGAGGGCGGCCGCCGCGAGTTCGGCAGTGAGGTGATCGGGCTCGAGGGCTCCGACGGCCACGTCACCCACGCGCTCGCCCGCAAGGTGACCGGCGACTCCTCTCGCACCCTGGTCCCGGTGCCTGACAGCGAGTACGCCGAGCCCGCCGACCTGGTCCTGGTCGCGATCGGCTTCACCAACCCCGAGCACGAGGGCCTGGTCACCGATCTCGGCGTCGGTCTCGACTCCCGGGGCAACGTCAAGGCCGGCACCTTCAGGACCTCCGTTGACGGCGTCTACGCGGCGGGCGACGTGCGCGTCGGCGCCTCCCTCGTGGTCACCGCGATCGCCGAGGGGCGTCGCTGCGCCCGCGTCGTCGACCGCGCGCTCGCCGGGCGCGAGCCCGCCGCGGCGTAGCCCAAGGCACGCTCAGGTGGCCTGCTCCCACTCCGCGTAGAGCTGCTCGACCGCGCGCTTCGCCTCCTCGTGACGCTCGGTGGCGCGGCGGGTGCGACCGGGGGATGACCAGGCAGCAGGGTCGGCGAGCTCGTCCTCCACCTGCTTGAGCTCGACCTCCGCGCGCTCGATCTCGCGCTCGAGGTCGGCCGCCTTCCGCAGCGCGTTCTTGGAGGGGCCGCTGCGCTTGCGGCGCCCGTTCCCTCCCCCGGCGGCGGGGGCGGCAGCGGCCTGGGCCGCCTTCTCCGCCTCGCGCTCGACAGCCGCGGCCTCGTCCTTGGCACGCTGATAGGAGGCCCAGCCGGAGTGGTGGCTGCGGAGCTCGCCGTCCTCGATCGCGACCGTGCGGGAGCCGACCGCCTCCAGCAGCGCGCGGTCGTGCGAGATCAGGATCACCGCGCCCTCGAAGGCGGTCAGCGCGTCCTCCAGCGCCTCGCGGCTCTCGAGGTCGAGATGGTTGGTGGGCTCGTCGAGGATCAGGACGTTGGCCCCGGAGGCGACCAGGATCGCCAGCGAGAGCCGGCGCTGCTCGCCGCCGGAGATGTCGCTGAGCTGCTTTTCGACCTCCTTGCCGCTGAACATGAAGTGCCCGAGCAGGTCGCGAACCTTCTGGCCGGTGAGGCCGGTGCCCCGCTGCGCGGCCTCGAGCACCGTGCCGGTCCCCGAGGCCGTATCCGCGTGCTGGGATAGATACCCGAGCTCGACGTTGTGGCCGACCTTGACCACGCCCGCGGTGGGCGGCCGCTCCCCGGCAAGCGTCTCGATCAGGGTGGTCTTGCCGGCGCCGTTGGGGCCGACCAGCACCACGTGCTCGCCGCGCTCCAGCCGCAGCGTCGCGGCATCCAGCAGCACCCGGCCGGGGACCTCGATCCTCGCGCCCTCCATCTTCAGTGGGAACCTGCCGGTGCGCTCGGCCTTCGTGAACTGGAACTGGAGCGAGCGCGAGTCCCGGGCCTCCGCAACGGGACCGCCGGCCTTGAGCTTGTCGATCTGCTTGACCCTGGCCTGTGCCTGCTTGGCCTTGGTCGCCTTGTAGCGGAACCGCTCGACGAAGCGCTCCATGCGGGCGATCTCGGCCTGCTGGCGCTCGATCGCCTTGCCGAGCGCGATCTCGCGAGCCGCCTTCTCGTTGCGCCAGGCATGCCAGGGGCCGGAGAAGAACCGGGCCCTGCCCGCCTCGAGCTCCAGCACGGCGGTGCCGACGGCCTCCAGGAACCAGCGGTCGTGAGCGACGAGGACCACGGCTGCGTCGAGGCCCTGCAGGTGCCCCTCGAGCCATTCGAGCGAGGGAATGTCGAGGTGGTTGGTGGGCTCGTCGAGCAGCAGCAGATCCGGGTCGCCCGCGAGCGCCCGGGCGAGCGAGGCTCGGGTCAGCTCGCCGCCGGAGAAGGTCGAGAGCCTCCGGTCGAGGGTCTCCGGCTCGGGCTCGAAGCCGAGCCCGCGGAGGACGTTCAGGACCTCATCCCGCCACCGGTAGCCGCCGGCCGTCTCGAGCCGTTGCTGCGCCTCGGAGTAGGCGGCCATCGTCTCCTCGCTGTGATCGCCGGCCGACATCTCCGCCTCCAGCCGCTGGAGCTCAGTCTCGAGTCCCAGTAGCTCGGAGCGGCTCGTCAGCACGTACTCGCGGAGGCTCAGGTCGCGGTCGCGCGGCGGCCGCTGGTCGTGCAGCGCGACCCGCGCGGCCTTGGCGACCGTGAGCTTCCCGGAGTCGGGGAGCAGCTCACCGGCGAGGATGCGCAGCAGGGTCGACTTGCCCGCGCCGTTGCGCCCGGCCAGCGTCATGCGCTCGCGCTGCTCGAGCTTGAACGAGACGTCGTCGAACAGCGGCTCGCCGCCGACGTGGATTCCCAGCTGTGATGCGATCGCGACCGCCATTGCGATCGCGGAGGGTAGAGGCCCGGCTAGGGCTGCCGGGGCGCGGCGGCGCTCAGCGCCGCGGCGTCCGCCTCGATCCCCGCAACGAGCGGGGTGAGGTCGCCGAGCAGCGCTGGATCCGCGCAGACCCCGAAATGGAGCTCCCCGGCCAGCGAGACCACGGCAACCCGGAGTCCGTGCCGGCGCCCGATCTCGGCAAGCGAGTGCAGCGATCGCACCCTGGCGCCGGCGACTCTCACCGCGGCACGTGGGCCCGGGACGTTCGAGACGCACAGGGCGAAGCTGCGCGGGCTCGCCTCGACCCGCTTCAGCAGGGCGGCCAGGGCCGGCGCCCGTCGCTCGGCTGACTCCGACAGCGACTCGAGCCGCTCGGCGTCATGGTCACGCTTGCGCTCGGCCGCCGCCGCGTGGATGGCCTCCAGCCGCGCCCGCGCGTCCGGCTCCTGGAGGTGGACCGGGAGCGTGAAGAAGGAGTCCCGGTTGCCCGCGTCGTCGCCCTCGGTGTGGAGGCTGACCGGGACCTTGAAGCGAAGCGTCTCCGCCGTCTCGTGGACGGAGTCGAGCCACGCCCTGATGCCGCCGGCGACGACGGTCAGGACGGCGTCGTTGACGCTCGCCCCGCAGAGCTCCTTCGCCGCGTCGTGCAGCGGCGGGAGCGGGACCGTCGCGAAGGCGACCTCCCGGCGGCGACCGACCTCGCTGTCGAAGGGCGAGTGGTGGGCCGACTCGCTGAACTCCCGCGTGAGCAGCTTCGCGAGATGGCCGCGACGGCGCTCGTGGTCGGCCTCGGTGTGGGCGGCCTGAGAGCCGACCGCAGCGGTGGGTCCGCTCGCCTCGTACGCGGGCTCGGGATCGAGCAGGAGCTGCTGCGTGAGGCGCATGCAGGTCATGCCGTCGGCGAGCGCGTGGTGGACCCGCCAGACGAGCAGCGTCTCCCCGCTGCTCAGCTGACTGACATCGAGCCGCCACAGCGGCCGGTCGCGATCGAGGTGCTCCGCAAACAGTTCGGCGACGAGGCCGGGGACGGCGCCTGGGTCCATGGCCCCTCCCCCACGGCCCTCGCCGGCCGCGACCACGTGGCGCTCGACGGCGAAGTCCGGATCGGCGACCCAGCTCGGGGTCGCCGCCTCTCCCCCGAGCCGCGACATCAGCAGCGGCGCTGAGTCGAGCCGCGCCGCGACTCGCTCGCGCAGAGACCCGAGGTCGACGCCTGGGCCCTCGACCCGGATCACCTTGCAGGTGTGGCCGGCGATCGTGTCGCTCTCGAGCGCGAGGATCGCACGGTCTTCCTCGCTCAGCGGAACCGGGTCCATGGCCCGGATCGTCGCAGGCCGCAGCGCGGCTAGGCCGCCGAGGTCTGTGAGTCAAGTCACGCAGAATGCGCCCGCGATGACATCGATCCGTGTAACAATCTGCGCTGATGGCCCTCGCCACCGACGAAACCTCGGGCCGCCCCGGTCCCACGGCCGGCTCCGCGCTCGTCGGCTCGGCGCCCGAGTCCCCCGCAGGGCCGATCGACGAGGCCCGGCTCGCCGAGCTCGCCGCCCCGCCCGTGATCGGGCTGCCGCGTGCGCTCCAGGTGCTGCGCTTCAGTCAGCGCCAGATCGAGTTCGTCTTCCGCGCTCGCCGGGAGCTCGGCGAGGTCTTCCGGATGCGGAGCGTGCTTCCGGGCGGGCCAGTGCTCACCTCCCACCCCGATCACGTCAAGTCGCTGTTCACGGCGGCTCCCGACGACGTGCCCTCGCTGACCGGAGAGTCGCCCCTGCGGCCGATCGTCGGCCCGAACTCCGTGCTCACCGCCGTCGGTCCGCGCCACATGCGTCAGCGCAAGCTTCTGCTTCCCCCCTTTCACGGGGAGGCGATCGAGCGCTATACGGCGATGATCGAGGAGGCGACCGAGCGCGAGCTCGACTCCTGGCCCGTGGGCGAGCCGATCGCGCTCGCCCCTCGGATGCAGGCGATCACCCTCGACGTGATCATGGCCGGGATCTTCGGCATTGAGGGCTCACCCGAGCCCGGGACCGAGGAGCACCGGTTCCGCAGCGTGATCAAGGCCCTGGTCGCCGCCTCGACGATGCCGGGCGCCGAGCTCGCCGAGCTGATGAACGTCGGCCGCACGGAGCCCGTCGGCCTGACCCGCTCCGCGGTCGGCGTGCTCGATCGCCGCACGTACGCGTTGATCGAAAAGCGCCGCGGCGAGGGCTCCGAGGGCCGGACGGACATCATGTCGCTGCTGCTCGAGACCCGCACGGAGGACGGCGAGGCGCTCAGCGACCGGGAGCTGCGTGACGAGCTCCTCACGCTGGTGCTCGCGGGCCACGAGACGACCGCCAACTCGCTCGCCTGGGCCTGGGAGCGGCTGCTTCGCAATCCGGCCGCCCACGGGCAGCTCAACGACGCGGTGCGCGGCGGCAGCGACGAGGAGCGACGCGATGTGATCGAGGCGACGATCACGGAGGCGATGCGCAGCCGTCCGGTGATCCCGATGATCGGCCGGCGCGTGCAGCGGCCGTGGCAGCTCGGCGATCACGGGGTCCCGGCGGGCACGCCGGTCGGGATGAGCATCCTGCTTCTGCACCACCGCCCCGACCTCTACCCCGATCCCTTCCAGTTCCGGCCCGAGCGCTGGCTCGAGCACAAGCCCGGCACCTACGAGTGGATCCCATTCGGCGGCGGCATCCGGCGCTGCCTCGGCGCCGCGCTGGCGATGGCCGAGCAGCGGGTCGTACTGGAAGCGATGGCCCGGCGCCTGGACCTGGTCGCCGACGACCCCGAGCCCGAGCACGCCCGCCATCGCAACGTGACCATGATCCCGGCCCGCGGAGCCCGCGCGGTCGTGACAGCGCGCCGCTGAGGCAACCACCCGCCGGCCTGTCGCTCCTCGCGCGACGACACGGACCGCGCGCAGGGCTCGAGCGGTCACTTTCGGCCGGCAGGCGGGGCAGATTGACCGCTCGGCCAAGGGACGAGACAGACGAGCCCCCTGGGGATCCGGGCCCAGCCGGCCGATGCTTCCCCTCTATGCAGCCGTTGCTGCCCCGTGGTCGGAGCCCTCGGCGAGCTCAGGCCGGAGGGTTCTCCTCGAGGAACTTCTGCAGTGAGGCGCGGGCCTGCTTGCGCACTCCACCCTTGATGATCGGGGTCCAGCCGAGCAGGAGCCCGGGCGGGCCGAGGGCCTGGCGGGCCCAGCGGTAGAAGTCGAACTCGTCGTCGTGCTCGGTGATCAGACCGGAGTCGTCGAAGCGGAATGTCGCCGAGACGTCGTTGTGGACCTTGCGGCCGGTGCGGGAGAACGTGTAGTCGGCAAGCCAGCGGGCGGTGCCGTGATCGCCGCTCGCGTCATGATCGGCGAGCCGCACCTCGAGATCCGTGGCCTGCGTGGTGAGCATGCGCCACATCCCGCCGGCCTCGGGGCCGTGGAGCTCGCCGAAGGCGGGGTCGTGGAAGCGGATGTCCGGCGCGTAGCAGGCCTCCATCGCGGCCCCGTCGCAGCGGGAGAACGCCTCGTAGAAGCGCTCGATCGTCGCTGATCCGTCGGCGGGCACGGGTTCAGCCTATCGCGGCACGCGCCCGGTGGCGCGCGGATCTTCAGTGGAGGCGGCCGGCACTGCCCCGGCGTCCGCGGAGCACGACCCGATGCGTCTACGAGCGTGCCCTCGGAGTTTGATCTCGGCGTCCGGCTAAGTCAGTCCGGGGGGTACGTTGCCGGCGCCAAATCCTCCTGTTGATGTCCCTGACGACCGAGGAAACTGCCGCCAGGTGAGCCCGCTGATGAAGCCGTCTATCCGGATCGCGGGCTACCCGGGACGACTCCCTCACTGGTGTTTAGGCAGTGAGGGCGAACTCATGAGAGTCCGCACTTCTTGGTTTTCCTGGGCTTTTTAACGAGGCCGGCCCAGGCACCTCGGCTCGCAACACCAGGACGAAAGAACCCCACGTCGATTCTGGATCGCCCCCTTGATGAAGCTATTCGGTTGTCCCCGCATGGTACCGCCACCTGCGTTTTCGGCAAAGATGCCCCGATCGCCGAGCGCACCGCAAAGAGCATCCTGCGCACGAGCGCCCCCGGCCGCCGGCTCGCACCCGCAGTTCACCGGGCGCGTGAGATCGCCTTCGCGGGCCGCGCCTGGCTGTTCGACAAGCGGGCCAAGCGCCAGGAGCGGATCCGCGAGCTGAGCCGCGGCCTGCCGCTCCCGCCGCCGCTGATCCGAACCAAGGTGATCCGGAACGGCGACGCCCGCCACTTCCTCGCGAGCGGCAAGCGCCAGCACCACTACATCGTCTCCAACCTCCGCAGGAACAAGGTCGAGCCGCGACGCCTCGAGTCGATCTACGACTTCGGCTGTGGCTGCGGGCGCAATCTGCGCTGGTGGTGGCCCGAGTTTCAGGGCAAGCTCACCGGCTCCGACATCTACGAGCCCGGCGTGCGCTGGGTCGACGAGAACCTCCCCTTCGTCGATGCGGCCCCCAACGGCGCGCTACCGCCGACGCGCTACCAGGACGCCTCGTTCGACTTCATCTACGCGATCTCGATCTGGACCCACTTCCCCGAGGAGCGCCAGCGCCCGTGGATGGAGGAGATGGTGCGCCTGCTGCGACCGGGCGGGCATCTCCTCTTCACCGTCGCCGGCACCGCCTACCGCGACACACTGCCGCCGGGAGACGGCGCGGCGTTCGATCGCGGCGAGCTCGTCGTCCAGTTCGACGATGAGCCCGGGAGCAACCTCTGCGCCGTCTACCACCCCGAGCGGTACGTCACCGAGCGCCTGATCCGGCCCCCGCTGGAGCTTGTGGACTTCATCCCCGGGGACGCGGAGGCGCGGATGCGCCAGGACGGCTGGTTGGTCCGCAGAAGCGCCTCCTGACCTGAGGCCCGGCCGAGCACCCGGTCGGAGTAGGCTGGAGCCCGAAGAGCGAGGGCGCACGAGAGGAGCCTGGCTTGAGCGACGACAACGGCAGTGGGGGGTCAGCGGCCGGCGACGCCGTGGCCGTTCCCACCGAGCGCGTCGACGCGGTGGTCGTCGGCGCCCGCTGCGCCGGCTCCGCGACCGCGGCGACGCTGGCCGGCGCGGGCCGCAGCGTGATCGTCATCGACCGCGCGAGGTTCCCCTCGGACACCCTCTCGACCCACGCGATGTTCCCCTCGGGCGTCGCCGAGTTTCAGCGGATCGGCGCCTGGCCGCGGATCCGCGACGAGCTGCGCCCGGCGGAGCTCCAACGCGTGCGGCTCACGCTCGCCGACGGGACCGAGGCGATCGAGCGCTGGGAGCCGGTCGACGGGATCGACCACGGCGTGTCGATCCCCCGGAACCTGCTCGACATCAAGCTCGTCGAGAACGCGCGCGAGCGTGGTGCCGACGTGCGCGAGCGATGCTCGCTGCGCGAGGTGCTCTGGGAGCACGGCCGGGTGACGGGTGTCACCTATCGCGACCCGGAGGGAGATGAGCGGCGGGTCCTCGCCGACGTGGTGGTCGGGGCGGACGGCAGGCGCTCCGCGGTCGCCGCCGGGGTCGGAGCCTGGCGTCCCTACCGCGGCTCCAAGAACGGGCGCGGCCTCGTCTTCCGCTATATGGACGACCCCAACCGGGGCAGCGTGGACTCGCGCACGATGTGGCAGTGGCGCGACGAGAACTCCCTCGCGTTCGCCTTCCCGACGCCGGACGACCGGATCATCTGCCTGTTCATGGGCCCCGCCTCGGAGGTCGCCGACGCCCGGCGCGATCCGGACGGATACTGGGCCCGGAAGCTCGCCCAGCACCCCGGCTGCGCGGCGCGGGTCACCGGCGCGACCGGCATGACCAAGCTTCGCTCGACCGCCGACGTAGAGGCCTTCTGGCGGGCTTCCAGCGGCCCGGGCTGGGTACTGGCGGGGGACGCCAGCCACTTCAAGGATCCCGTGACGGGGCAGGGAATGGGCGATGCCCTCCGCATGGGCCGCACCCTGGGCGAGGCGCTCGCACCGGTGCTCGGTGAGCCGGCGGCGATGGATCGGGCGGCGCGGCGGTGGGAGCACGACACCCTGCGCCACTGCCTGCACGCCTACCACTTCGCCAACTTCGAGACCGAGGCCGACGACGTATCGCCCGTCTTCCGAGAGCTGATCCGGCACCTCGGCCGGGACGGGGAGCCCGCCCTCTCCCACATCTTCGGCCGCACCCGGCACACCAAGGAGGTCGTCACCTGGTCGCGAATGGTCCGAGCGCTGGCGGCCGCGCTCGTGCGTGGTCCGCGGCGCCTCGAATCGCTGCGGTTCGGCCTCCGGTTCGCGCTGATGCAGGCGCGGATCCGCCGGGAGCTCGCCCGCGACCGCTTCCGCGAGCCGGGCCCCGTGCCGGGCTCCGATCACCCCGGATTCGAGTTCTGGGAGCCGCCCACCGCTTCGCCCGGGGCCGCGCCTGAGCGCCGGGCCGAGGCCGCCGTCCCCGTCGCTCGATGAGCCGCACGGTCCGGCTCGCCGCCGTGCAGCCCGCGCTCGAGCTCGGGGCGGTCGAGGAGAACCTCGCGCACGTGGAGGAGCTCATCCGCGACGCCCATCGCGAGCACTCCCCCGAGGTGATCACCGTCCCCGAGTCGATGACCACGCCGAACGTGTACTCGCCGCTCATGGCCGACGCCGCGCGGCCGGTCGACGGCCAGCCGTTCCAGCTGCTCGGCCGGCTCGCGCGCGAGCTCGACTGCGTGATCGGCGGCGGCTTCATCGCCACCCGCGGGACGCACACCTACGGCACCTACGTCCTCGCCGAGCCCGACGGGAGCGCCAACCTCCACGACAAGGACATCCCCACAGCGTGGGAGCACAACTACTACCGGGGTGGCGACGACGACGGGGTGATCGACTCGGGCCTGTTGGGCCGGATCGGCCTGGCCTGCGGCTGGGAGTGGGCACGCAACCAGACCGCGGCGCGCCTGCGGGCGGGACGGGTCCGGCTCCTGCTGGGTGGGATGTGCTGGCCGTCGTTCCCGACCAACTGGCCCGGGCCGCTGGAGCTGATCTGCCGCCGGGAGCGGGCCGTGCAGCGACAGCTCGCCCGGGAGCTGCCCCGGCAGGTGGCTCGGATGATCGGCGCCCCGGTCTCGATGCCCTCCCACGTCGGCGACGTCGCCTTCGACGCGCCGATGATGCCCGGCGTGCCGTGGAAGACCGAGATGGTGGGCGAGACCCAGATCGTCGAGCGCGACGGGACGATCCTCGCCCGCCTCGCCTACGAGGACGGCGCCGGTCACATCGGCGCCGAGGTCGAGCTGCGCGACCCCGAGCCCCTCGACCCGATCCCCGACCGCTTCTGGATCCCGGTGATGCCCGCCTCGATTCACGCGGTCTGGCACCCCCTCAACCTCCACGGCGCCGCCAGATACCGGCTCGGGCGGGCGCGGCGGCGCCACCCCTGGCAGCAGCAGCCGCCCGTGGACCTGCCGGATCGCATCCCTCCCCATCGCCCCGCGGAGCAGCCTGCCGCGGTGGAGTAGGCGGGACGTGCCGGGCGCTCAGCCCGCGGGGGGCTCGACCCCGGGGATCCACGTGCGGACGTGCTCGGCGATCACCTCGCGCAGCCAGCGGCGCTCGTCGGGACTCGCCATCCGATAGCGGCCGAGCAGGGTCTTCTGGTCATCGATGGGCAGCCCGGAGATCTCCCAGCTGACCACCAAGCGCTCGAACAGCAGCTCCTCGCGGCGCTGCCAGGCGTCGTCGCTCGTTGCGGCGGCGCCGGCCGGGCCCTCGCCGATCTTCATCACCGTCTCCGGGCTCAGCGCCTTGCGCAGCACCACCGCGTTTCCCTCGGAGTCCGAGTACGTCGCGGTCTCGACCCGCTTGCGCGGCCTGCGCTTGCGCTGCTTGCGCTTGCCCACCGCCTACCGCTTCCAGGGCCTGGCCAGCGCGAGCTGCCGGGACTGAGCGAGCAGCGTGCCGTCCTCGCTCCAGAGCTCGCCGTCCTCCTCGAAGTAGCCGCGGGAGGAGGTGCTCGAGGTGAAGCGCGCGAGCACGTGCTCATGATCCCCCTGGGGCGGACGGCCCCGGAAGTGGATGGTCAGATCAAGCGTCGGGGCCAGAAATGGCGTCTGAACGCGCGGGAACGGCGCGGGCCACCAGGCGTCCGTGTACATCGCGACGAGTTCCGGCTCCAGGGCCGCCGGCGACCTCGTGCGCAGCCAACCGCCTGCTTCACCCTCGCCTCCGGTGAATGGGACGCCACCGAACAGCATCCGCATCTCGAGCTGCTCGAAGATCCTCGGCGGCATGAAGCTCGAGTCGATCGGCTCGATCTCACTCGGCGGCGGCGCCTCCGGCGGCGGGATCGACCAATCCGCGGCCGACTCGAAGTCCTCGGCGAGGACGCACAGCGCCAGACAGCGCACCTTCCCGCCCTGCTCGAGCCGGGCCGAGCAGGTCGTCGCGGTGCGGCCGGAGCGCTCGACCTCGACCTCGACCTCGGCCGGGCCGTCCGCCGGCGGCCGCAGGTAGTGGATGGTGAGCGAACATGGCGACCGCTCAGCCTCCGGGACGCTGGCGCGGATCGCACGCAGGATCAGGGCCGCGACGTAGCCCCCGTTCGGGCCCGGTGGCCCCGACCAGCTGTCCTTGATCTCGACCGCGTAGCGGCCCGTCTCGAGCGGCTCGACCTGGGTATCAGCGGCGAAGTCCGCCGGTGCACTGACTTCCATCGGCAGCAATCATCGCAGCGCCCTACGATGCGCCGATGGCAGAGGGAACGCTACCGCGCGATATCTGGGATCAGGGCTTCGAGGAGGGCGAGCGCCGCATGAACCGCCGCCTCCCCGGGCTGGCCTCAACCGCGCTCCTGGGCGGCTTCGACGTGATGCTCGGGCTCGCGCTCGTCTTCAGCCTCAGCGGCGCCCTGATGGCGATCACGACGCCGGAGGTCGCCCACGCGATCGGGGCGCTCCCGTTTGGAGTTGCGTTCATCTTCATCACGGTCGGGCGCTCGGAGCTGTTCACCGAGAACTTCCTGGTCCCGGTTGGCGCCTTCTTCGCCGGTCGCGGCACCGCGCGCAAGCTGATGCGGATGTGGGGCGTGACGCTCGCGTTCAACTTCGTCGGCATCGCGATCCTCGCCGCCCTGCTCTCGATCGACGGCGTCCTCCCCGACGGCTCGCTCGCCGCCGCCGGCGAGCTCGGGGACAAGTTCGTCGACCGCGGCCTCGGCCCGGGGCTCGCGAGCGCGGTTGTCGCGGGCGTCGCGATCACGCTCTACACCTGGCTGGTCCTGGCCACCAAGACCGAAACCGCGCGGATCATCATCGCCCTGGTGATCGGCTACGTGCTCTTGCTGCCGATCCTCAATCACGCGATCGTGGGGTTCGGCGAGGTCATGCTCGCCATCTTCGGCGGAGAGACGGTGACGACGGTATGGGACGTCACCTGGCGGCTGCTCGTAGCGATCGTCGGCAACGTGATCGGAGGGGTCGGGTTCGTAACGATGACCCGTCTCGTGCAGGTCTCCGGCGAGCCCCACGACGCCGAGCACGCCAAGCGCCAGGGCATCCGCGAGCGGATCCTGCTGCCGTCCGCCTTCTCCGGGACCCGCAAGGAGGTCCGCCGCGCGGAGGAGGAGCTGGAGGACCGCTGAGAGCGGGGCGAGGCCGGCAGGCTGCCGGCCGGACGCGGTTCAGGGCTTCAGCCTGTCCTTGACCGACTCGAGGAAATCCTGTGGAAAGCCCGGGATCGAGTCGAGCTCATCGACCGACTTGAACCCGCCGGAGCGCTCCCTGTGGGCGAGCACCCGCCCGGTCTGGGTGACGGAGAGTCCCACCTCTCGCAGTTGCTCGAACGTCCCATCGTTCAGGCTGATCGGATCGGACTGAGAGGCCTCCGAACCGGACGCCTCCGCCGCCGGCGGGATGTCCGCCGCCGCCGGAATCGGCGTGACCGGCTGCTCGGGGGCCGGCTCGGATGGAGGTGAAGGTGGGGGGGTGCCGGCGGACTGCTCCGGCTCGGGCGAGGAGGCCGGCGCCGGCTGGCTGGCGGCATCCGCGATCGAGCCGGTGTCATCGGGCTCGGGCGGCAGCACGGGAGGCGGCGCCGGACGCTCCAGCGGGCGGGCCACATCGACGACCGCCTCGCGCGCGCGGCGCTCAGCTTCGCGGGCGCGGTGCTCGGCCTCGTTGATGCGCCCGAGCATCTCGTGGAGGCGCTTCTCGCGGTCGGCTTCCTTCTGCTTGAGCTCCGCCAGGCGTTCGGCCCTGGCCGCGCGTTCCTCCGCTTCGCTCGCCTGCGCCTCGATCTGCTCGAGCCGCTGCTGCGCCTCGTCCAGAGCCCTCTCGGTGCGCTCCTTGCTGGAGCTGATCGAGGACTCGGTCCGCTCGAGCGCGCTGAGCATCTCCCGATCCCGTTCCTGGCGCCGGCGAATCTGCTCGTCGGTGGCGCGCAGCTCGTTGACCATCGGGTCCTCGGCCTCACCGCTGGAGTCCGCGGCGGCAATCGGCGTATCGCTGCCCAGCTCGGCATCGGCGATCTTCCCCTCGGCGACGTGCTGAATCTGCTCGACCTCGCGAACCCGTCGATCGCCCTCGGCCTCGGCGCTCTGCGTCTCGGCATCGATCAGCGCCTCCTCCTCACGACGCTGGGCCTCCTGGAGACGCTCGAGCGCGGCCTGCTCGGCGGCCGAAGAGTCGGGCCCGGTGGGCGCAGTAGGCGCGTCAGGTGGTGCCGGAGCGTCGCCGGAGCCGGGGTCGTCGCCACTGCGGCTCGCTGCCGCTGCGGCGGCGGCCAGGCCGGCGGCGGCAGTTGCCGCGGCGCCGGACTCGGCCACGGTCGGGCCGGAGCCCGGCTGCCCGGGAGCCTGGCCCTCGGGCGAGGGTGGCGGAAGCTGGTCTAGGGCCGGGTCCGCGGCCGGGGCCTGCTTCTTCTGGCCCTTCTGCTTACGGCGCTCCGCGACGGCCTGTCTGCGCTCGGCCCTCGCGCGCTCGCGCTCGGCCTTTGCGCGGGCCTTCTTCTCCGCGCGCTCCCGCTTCTTCTGCGCGCGCCTCTCCTTGCGCGAAAGCGGTTTCTGCGGCTGCGCTGGAGCCTGCTGGCCCGAGGCCGCAGCCTCGGGCGCCGCGGGGATCGGTGCGCCGGCCGGGGGGCTCGGGCCGTCCGCGGCGGGCGCGGGGGCATCGGCGGGTGGCGTGGGCTCGCCGACGGCGTCGGGAGGCGCGGGGGGTGGGGGCGTCTCGGGAATCACGCCCGTGGCCTCGGCCGCGGGTGAGGCGTCAGCCGGAGCGTCGGCGGGAGCCGGCGCCTCTCCACCATCCTTCTTCTTCTTCGTCGTCTTCTTCTCAGCCTTCTTGCGGGCGCGCTCCTCGGCCTTGCGACGCTTCTTCTCCTCGCGCTCCGCCTTCTTCCGGGCGGCCGCCTCGGCGCGCTCCCGCTTCTTCTCCTCGCGCTCGCGCTTGCGCTTTTCGGCAGCGGACTCGGTGGGGGCCGGGACGGGCTGCTGCGCCGGCGCGCTGCCCGGAGGCGCCCCGACCGGAGGTGGGATGCTGCTGCCCTGCCCTGCGGCGGGCGCGCCACTGGGTGAGGGCGGCTGCGGCTGCTGCGTGGAAGGGTCGGGTGGCGGCATCGGTGGGACCCCCGCCGGCTGCTCAGGGTCCGGCACCGGCCGCTGCTGCTCGGTCGGCGGCTGGGCGGCCTGTGGCTCAGGGGCCTGGGGTGGGGGGAGCTCTCCCAAGCCGCCCTCGACGGAACCCTCCATCGAGACCACCACCTCGCGCGGAGGCGCCTCATCCTCGGGCGGAGTCGCCCCCTCGCCATAGGGAGCTTCCTGCTCGGAGTCTCCTTCGCCCTTGTTCTCGGGGTTCTCGCTCACGCTCACGCTCTCATCCGCTGGCCTCGAAGATCCGGTCCCGCCTATTCAACCAAGCGGCGGCCGCAAAGCACAACCCAGCGCGCTGTCGCTGAAAACGAGCGTTCACGCGAACGCGGAATCCCCAGTCCCTCAGCGGTTGCGCTCCTTGAGCTCGCGCTGAATGTCGCGCGCGACGTCCCGGTCTCGGATCTCACGACGCTTGTCCCGGTGCTCCTTGCCGCGAGCGAGGGCCAGTTCGACTTTGGCGCGGTTTCCCTTGAAGTAGATCCTCGTGGGAATCAGCGTCAGGCCCTTGCGCTGCATGCGCCCGATCAGGCGCTCGATCTCCCAGCGGTGAAGCAGGAGCTTCCGAGGTCGCTCGGGCTCGTGGTTCTCGCGCGAGGCGGGCGCGTAGTGGGGGATGTGAGAGCCGCGCAGCCAGACCTCTCCCTCCTCGATCGCCGCGTAGGAGTCCTGCAGCCTCGCGGTGCCCTCACGCAGGGCCTTGACCTCGGTCCCGTGCAGCTGGATCCCCGCCTCCAGGGTCTCGACGGTCACGTACTTGTGGCGGGCCGCTCGGTTGGTGGCGACGTCGCGGCCCTTGGGCGGGATGTCAGCGCTCACCTTCCGCCGCCCTTGCCCTTGCCCTTGCCGCCGCGCCCACCTCGGGCCTTCACCTCGCCGCTGCCCTTGCGCTTTCCCTTCCGCCTGGGGCGGGATCCGCTCTGGCCCTT
>DATFLZ010000186.1:0-3131 GCA_035267205.1 Solirubrobacterales bacterium
TCTCGATCGTGTAGTTGCCGTCCGGCGGACGCTCGCTCTGGCCGTGTCCACGAAGGTCGAACGTGACGATTCGCCGCTCCCCCTTGAGCGCCTCGACCTGGAGCTTCCAGAACTCGGCGGCGCAGGTCCAGCCGTGAACCATCACGATCGTCGGCGCGTCGTCTGGCCCGAATGTCCGGACCCAGAGGGCGGTGCCGTCGGCGGCCCTGACGGTGCTCGGCGACCCGCCGAACTCGGCCAGCAGCTTCGCCCCGCGCGGATCGGCGGTTATCGCGCGCTGATCCCGGCGCTGCGTCGCAGCCCAGCCAGCGGCGAGCGCTGCGGCGCCGGCGGCGAGTCCGGCAGCGGCCTTTCCAGTTCTGTTCAACCCAGAGCCTCCATCGACCGCCACAATATCCGTCGCCGCGGGTCCTCGCGGCAGAGCGGGATTTCCGGCTCAGCCCTCCCAGGTGCCGTCCACGCACCCGACCTCCGCGCTGCCCTCGCAGGTGCGCTCCTCGGTGACCTCACCGCTCGCCGCCCGGGTCACGATGAGCGTGAAGGTCTCGCCCTCGAGATCGACGGTCAGCGTGTAGTTGCGCGCGCCGTCGACGGCGAGGTCGGGCTCCAGATCCTTGCTGTCCTGAAGAATCCCGCCGTCGACCATCGTGAGCTCGTCGTCCACGTCGGGGAGCTCCTCGGCATAGGAGCCCCCCTGCTCGAACTCGGTCTCCTGGGTCTCGGCGACCGCCGCGGCGTATGCGGCCATCGCGTCACCGTAGTCCTCCCGCTGGCTGTCCTGGCGCTCGGCGTTCACGAACAGCACCAGGCCGGCGAGCACGAGGACCAGCACCGCGCCGCCGATGATCCCGGTCGTGCTCTGGCGGGTGATCCAGAATAGCCACACCCCCCAGCCCACGATCAGGGCCAGGATCGACAGACCGAACAGCAGCTCGATTCCCACGGGACCAACTCTATTGGGAGGGGAGGAGCCGTGCCCGACACGCGGGAGCGCGCGGAGCCCCGGCGGCGGTCAGGCTCCGGCGAGCATCGCGTGCAGGGCCGCGAACTGAGCTCCGACGTCGAGCTCCGGATCGATCAGACAGTGGAGCAGGAGACCGTCCCCGACCGCGATGAGCAAGGCTGCGATCGTCTCCGGCGAGGCGCTCAGCCCCGAGAGCCCCTCGTCGCGCCGCGCCACGTCGGCGACGGCCTGCCGGGCCCGTCGAAGCAGGGTCCCGAGGCGGTCGCGCAGCTCGGCGTCACGCTCGGCCTCGCGCATCGCCTCCAGCATCAGGGCCGCGATTGCGGGGGATCCGGAGACGCTGCGCAGCTCCGTCTCGAAGCCCGCAATCACCTCCTCGATGCTGTCCAGCCGCGCGAACTCCTCCGGCTGGAACGCGCGCTCGAAGGCTTTGAGAGCCGCCTCGACCAGCAGCTGCTGCTTGCCGGCGAAGTGGTAGCTGACCGCGCCGTGTGGCAGCCCAGCCTTCGCCGCCACGGCCCGCGTCGTCACGCGGCCCCAGCCGACCTCGGCGATCAACTCCGCCGCCGCCTCCATCAGCCGGCCGCGGGTCTCCTCGGTCGTGGTGCGCGAACGCTCCTCTGCCGGCGCTTGTCCAAATGGACTGTCCAGATGGACGACTCTACTGTATCCTCGCCTCCAGGTCATGGAATCGGGCCCAGACAACGTGATCGAGCTGGCCGGGGTCAGGAAGACCTACGGCGAGGGTGCGGTAGCGATCCACGCCCTCCGGGGCGTCGACCTGGCCATCCAGCAAGGCGAGTTCGTGGTCCTGCTCGGCGCCAGCGGGTCGGGCAAGACGACGCTGCTCAACATGATCGGCGGGATCGAAGCGCCGAGCGAGGGGCGCATCCGCGTCGCGGGGCAGGAGCTCTCCGAGATGGACGAGGAGCGGCTCACGCAGTTCCGTCGCGACACCGTCGGGTTCATCTTCCAGTTCTTCAACCTGATCCCGACCCTGACCGCCGAGGAGAACGTCGAGCTGATCGCCGAGCTCTCCGGTGGCGACGCCGCGACCCGGAGCGAGGAGGCCCTCCGAGGAGTCGCCCTGGCGGAGCGCTCCGATCACTTCCCCTCGCAGCTGTCGGGCGGCGAGCAACAGCGCGTCGCGGTGGCGCGCGCGATCGCCTCCGACCCGGCGATCCTGCTCGGCGATGAGCCGACCGGCGCTCTCGACCTCGAGACCGGCCGGCGAGTGCTGGATCTGCTGGCGAGCGTCGCCGAGTCCAAGCACCGCACGATCCTCCTGGTCACTCACAACGCCACCATCGCCCAGATGGCAAACCGGGTTATCCGCCTCCGGGACGGGGCGATCGTCGGCGACGAGCGAAACGAGAACCCGCTCGCTGCAGCGGACCTCGACTGGTGAAGCTGCTCCACCGCAAGCTCCGGCGCGACATCCGTCGGCAGCGTGCCCAGTTCGGCGCCGTCGCGGTCACCGTCTTCCTCGGCGCCTTTATGTTCGGGCTCTCGCTCGACGCCTTCAAGAACCTCGAGGCCTCATACGACAGCTCGTTCGTCCGCTACCAGTTCGCCAACTTCACGATCGACGGTGGGGACAGCCGCTCGATCGCGAACGAGGTGGCGGCGACGGAGGGCGTCGAGGCAACCACCTCGCGGGTCCAGGCCGACGTTCCGTTCGCCGTCGGCAAGGACAAGCTCCTCGGGCGCGTCGTCGGATTCCCGACCGGACGCCGGCCGGCAGTCAACGACCTCGACGTCATCGAGGGGACCTACCTCCGGCAGTCGCAGCCCGACGGGGTGATCGTCGACCAGAACATGAGCGAGGCCTTCGAGATCGGCGTCGGCGACTCGGTGCAGGTGGTCGGCGCCGGCGGCCCGGTCGAGGTCGAGATCCTCGGGATCGGGGCTTCACCCGAGTACTTCTGGCCGGCGCGCAGCCGCCAGGACCTGATTCCAGCACCGAAGGACTTCGGCGTCCTCTACGTCCCCGAGAAGCTGGCCGAGACCGTCGCGGGCCTCACCGGCCCCAACCAGGTCGTGGCCTACTACGACGGTGGCGACGACTCCAAGGAGCTCGACTCCGAGCTCGCCTCGACCGCGGACGAGGGCGGCGCATCCGGGAGCTTCACACGGGCCGAGCAGCCCTCGAACGGCGCGCTCGAGG
>DATFLZ010000187.1:0-18205 GCA_035267205.1 Solirubrobacterales bacterium
TGGCGAGCGCCTGCTCCGGGGTGAGGCTGGCGTGCGGGAGGTCGTCGCGCAGCTCGTTCTCGAGCGGGACGACATGGGTGGTCGGATCGACGTCGGAAAGGTCGAGCCCGCCCATCTTGTCGACGTGGTCGAGGATGCCGCTGAGCTCAGTCGAGAAGCGGTCAACCTCATCCGCGCCGAGGCGCAGGCGGGCGAGGCGGGCGACGTGAAGTACCTGTTCGCGGTCGAGCATCGGGCGTGATTGTAGGTCGCCGGCCGGGTCTCGCGAGCGCCCGCCGCAGCGGGCCCTCGGACCGGCGGGTCTGAGAGGATCACCCGATGTCCTCGGTTGAGACGCCGCCTCCCATCGGCGCTTCGAAGCGCCCCGCCCGTCCTATCGGCCTCGGGGCCGATGAGCTGGCCGTCGTCGCGGCATTCGCGGAGACGATGGCTCCGGCCGGGGGGCCGCTGCCGCCGGCCGAGCTCGAGGTCCCGGTCTCGGCATCGCTCGGGGAGCTGAGCGCGCGGCTGGGCTCCGGTCAGCTCGGCGTAGTCCGGGCGGGGATCCGGGCCTTCGACCGCCTTCCCTTCCCACGCCGGTTCCGGACGCTCACCCCGGCGGAGCGGGCGAGCTTCCTGGCCCGGCTTTCACGCTCGGTGATGCCGCACAGTCGCGAGCTCCTACTGCTGATGAAGACCCTGTACGCGGCGAACTACCTTCGCGACGAGCGGGTCAGGAGCGCGATCGGAGCCGAGGCCCGCTGCGCCACCGACGGGCCCGAGCCGAGCGCCCCCCTCGACCTGGGTTCGCTCGAGCCCCGGGGAGCCGGCGAGGAGTGCGACTTCGCGATCGTCGGCTCCGGGGCCGGCGGCGCCTCGGCGGCACTGGTCCTCGCCGATGCCGGCTTCGACGTCCTGGTGCTGGAGGCCGGCGATCACTACGACCGCCGCAGCTACCCGGATGACCCTCTAGAGGCCAGCCTCGGGCTCTACCGGGAGAGCGCCCTCACGATCGCCGAAGGGCTGCCGCCGATCCCGGTCCCGGTCGGGAGGGTGGTAGGTGGCACCACCGTGATCAACTCAGGAACGTGCTTCCGGGCACCCGACTCCGTGCTGTGCGACTGGCGCGACCGCTTCGGGATCGCCTGGGCGACCGAGCTCGATGAGGGGTTCGAGGAAGCCGAGCGGATCCTTGAAGTCCAGCGCCCGGCGTCCGACCGGGTCGGTCGCAACGGTGCGCTGGTCGCCGAGGGGGCGGCCGCCCTGGGGCTGGAGGGCGCTCCCCTGGCCCGCAACGCCGGGAGCTGCGTGCAGTGCAGCTCGTGCCCACAGGGCTGTCGTCTCGACGCAAAGCGGGCCATGCACGTCAGCTACCTTCCCAGAGCGGTCGCAGCGGGCGCCCGGATCCGGAAGGGGGTAGATGTTCAGCGCGTGCTCTGCCGCCAAGGGCGCGCGAGAGAGCTCGACTGCCTCGCCGACGGTCGGCCATGGCAGGTCGAGGCCCGCCATGGTGTGATCCTGGCCGGCGGCACGCTCGGCACGCCCGAGGTGCTCCTGCGGTCGGGTCTCGGCGGTGGCGCCGTCGGCCGCAACCTCAGGCTCCATCCGTCCAGCTGGGTGGGCGCCCGTTTCGACGAGCCGGTTCGGGGCTGGGAGGGGATCATGCAGAGCTACGGGATCGAGCAGTGGAGCGACCGCGGCGTGATGCTCGAGGCGACGTTCACGCCACCGGCCTTCGGGGGCCAGTGGCTCCCCGGGGTCGGCGCGGAGCACCAGCGCAGGCTGGCTGAGTTCAGCCACATTGCCGCGAACGGGGTTCAGGTCCGCGACGACCACTCGCGCGGCCGGGTCCGGCTGCGACGCGGCGGCGGGGTCAGGATCAGCTACCGGCTCCGCAGCCCGGAGGTGAGGCGCCTGGCGTTCGGGATCGCCCGCGCGGCCGAGATCTTCTTCGCCGCGGGCGCTCGCGAGGTGTACCCGCAGATCAGCGGCAGCCCGATTCTGCGACCGGCCGACGGGGGGTGGCTCGAGTCCCGCAGGGTGCGCGCCCACGACCTTCGAGTCGAGGCCTTCCACCCGATGGGCACCGCGCGAATCGGTGTCGACGAGGGCACGACGGTCGCCGACCCGGCCGGCGCCGTCCGTGGGACCGACGGGCTCTGGGTCGCCGACGCGTCGACCTTCCCGACGGCTCCCGGGGTCAATCCGATGGTGACGATCATCGCGCTGGCCCGCAGGATCGCGCTCGGGATCGCCGAGCGGCACGCCTGAGCGAAGCCGGCCCAAACGACGACGGCCGCCTCAAGGGGCGGCCGTCACCGATGATCTGTTGCGCCGGCGCTACTGCGCGGGCGGCGGGGGCGGGGGCGGATCGTTGCTGCCGCCCTGGAAGCCTCCAGCAGCGTCGCTGAAAGAGGTTCCCTCCTCCTGCATGCCCATCCAGCCGCCGTAGGCGATGCCGGCCGCAGCGACGAGGCCGATGAAGGCCCCGATCGACGGGCTCGTATCGACGCTGAACCCGAACGCGCCCGGCTCCGGCGTCACGATGATCCGGAACAGGATCAGAACGACCGAGAGGATGCCGAGGCCGGCGACGATGGCGCTGCCCGCGATCGGCAGGTTGGCGTCCGTCGCGGTCGCCGCCATCACCGCGACAGCCACCGCTGCACAGATCGTGATGAACAGGATGATGTCGATGAAGCCGAACGCCTGCCAGGCGCTCGCGCCACTGTCGATTCCGGCCGGGACACCGTCGATGCTGAACCAGCTGAAGATGAACATGACGAAGAACAGGACCACCGCGGAGATGCCGGCGATCTTCTCCCCTTGGCCAAGATTGTTTACGTCCAAGTCTCCTCCTTCGTTGGGCGCCGCCTCGATGACGGCGCAGTTACCTGCAGCGCACCCTAACGGCGCGATCAGGCGTATGCGTTTGCCCGTGCCGCGCGCAGCGTGTTGGCCAGGAGCATCGCGATCGTCATCGGCCCGACCCCACCGGGCACGGGCGTAATCGCCTGCGCGATCGCGGCCGCCCCGTCGAACTCCACGTCTCCGACGAGCCCGTTCTCCGTGCGGTTGATCCCGACGTCGATCACCGTCGCCCCGGGCTTGACCCAATCCCCGCGAACGAGCTCCGCGACACCGACGGCCGCGACCAGCACATCCGCCCGGCGGCAGGTCTCCACCAGGTCACGGGTTCGGGAGTGACACACGGTGACGGTCGCGTTAGCGCTCAGGAGCAGGCTGGCGAGCGGCCGGCCGACCAGCGTCGAGCGGCCGACGATCACCGCCTCGGCCCCCTCGAGCGGGACGCCCGTCACGCGTAGCATCTCCATCACGCCACTCGGCGTGCAGGCGATGAGACCGGCCACGGGAGCGTCGGAGTCGAGCTCGAGCGCCTCCGCGACGCCGATCTTCCCCTGGGCGAGCAGCCCGGCGTTCGCGGGCGTCAGGCCGTCGACGTCCTTGGCCGGGGAGATCTCAGCGAGGACGCGATCCGGGTCGAGCTCGCTCGGCAGGGGCATCTGCACCAGGATGCCGTCTACCTCGGGGTCGGCCTCGAGCGCGCGCACCAGGCCGACCAGGTCATCCTCGGCGACATCGGTGGCCAGCTCGTGGTGGATCGAGCGGATCCCGGCCTCCTCGCAGGCCTTACGCTTGTTGGCCACGTAGACGTGGGAGGCCGGGTCGTCGCCGACGAGCACCGTGGCGAGCCCCGGCGCCCGGCGCCCGGCGCCGACGTCTGCAGCGACCCCGTCCCGCACGCGCTCCCGCACCTGACCGGAGATCTGCTTGCCGTCGATGACCTCGGCCGCCACGGTCAGGATGCCTTCTGGATCGGGGCGTAGTCGGCCATCAGCTTGCGCTCTCCCCCGCCCCCGAAGCGGATCACGACCACATTGCCGGGCTCGACTGCCGTCACGATGCCCTCCCCGAAGGAAGCGTGGACGACGTCATCGCCTACTGCCAGCTCGAGTGCCTCGGCTGTGGGCGGCTCCGGGGCGGCGAAGCCGGAGCTGGACCCGAGTCCCCAGCCCGTGGTGGGCATCGCGGTCGAGTGGCGCTCGACGAGATGGTCCGGGATCTCGCCCAGAAAGCGCGAGGGAACGCCGCTGCCGCTGGCGCCGAAGATAGTCCGGCGGCGGGCGAAACTCATCGCGAGGCGCTGGCGGGCCCGGGTCAGACCCACGTACGCGAGGCGGCGCTCTTCCTCGAGGGTGCCCTCGTCGACGGATCGGGCGTGAGGAAAGACGCCGTCCTCACAGCCGATGATGAACACCGCTCGGAACTCGAGCCCCTTGGCGTTGTGCAGGGTCATTAGCGTGACCAGCTCGTCGCTGTCGCTGATCTCGTCCTGCGCGCTGAACAGGGAGATCTGCTCGAGGAATTCGTCAAGAGGAGCGAGCTCGCTCTCGCCCTCCAGCTCGCGGTTCGCGTCGAACTCTCCCGCTACGCCGACGAGCTCCTGCAGGTTCTCGATCCGGCCCTCGGCCTCGATCGTGCGCTCGGCCTCGAGCGCCTCCAGGTAGCCGGACTCGCTCAGCGTCGCCTCGAGCAGCTCCGCGACGCTGCCGCGGTCGGTGGCTTGCTCGGAGAGGCTCGCGATCAGCTCGCGGAAGCGGCCCATCGCCTTGATCGCCGCCGCGCCCAGGCCGGGGACCCGCTCGGGCTCGGCCAGTAGCTCGAGCGGCGACACGCCGACCGTGTTGGCATGCGACATCAGTCGGCCCTCCGAGGTCTTGCCGATTCCGCGGCGCGGTGAGTTGATCACCCGCGCGAGGGCGACTGTGTCCTCGGGGTTGGTGAGCAGGGTGAGGTAGGCGATCGCATCCTTGATCTCGGCCCGCTCATAGAACTTGGTGCCGCCGATCACCTGGTAGGGCACGTCGAAGCGCACGAGCGTGTCCTCCAGTACCCGGCTCTGGGCGTTGGTCCGGTAGAAGACGGCCACCTCGGTCCGCGCGAGGCCCTCCTCCTCGACGAGGCGCTCGATCTCGCCCGCGATCCAGCGCGCCTCCTCGTGCTCGTCCGCGAGCTCCGCGATCGTCACCGGCTCGCCGGTGCCCGCATCGGTCCAGAGCTCCTTGTCGAGCCGGTCGCGGTTGTTTGCGATCACCGCGTTGGAGGCGTCGAGGATCGTCTGCGTGCTGCGGTAGTTCTGCTCGAGCTTGACCGAGGCCGCCTCGAAGTCGCGCTCGAAGTCCAGGATGTTGCGGATGTCGGCCGCCCGGAAGCCGTAGATGGACTGGCTCTCGTCGCCGACGACGAACAGGTTGCCGTGCTCGCCGGTCAGTAGCTGCAGGAGGCGATACTGGACGCGGTTGGTGTCCTGGTACTCGTCGACGAGGACGTGGCGGAACCCGTGGGCGTAGCGGTCGCGCAGATCCTCGAACAGCTCGAAGAGGTTCACCGTTCGAACCAGCAGATCATCGAAGTCCATCGCGTTGTTGGCGTGCATCCGCTTCTCGTAGAGGGTGTAGACGTCGGCGACGGTCTCCTCGAAGAAGGAGCCCTGCTCCTCGCGGTAGGTATCCGCGTCGCGGAGCCGGTTCTTGGCGCCGGAGATCTGTGCCTTCACCGAGCGCGGCGGGAATCGCTTCGGGTCGACGTCGAGCTCCTCCATGCAGCGCTTGACCATCCGCACCGAGTCGGCTTCGTCGTAGATCGTGAAGCCACGCTTGTAGCCGAGGCGATCGGCGTGCTGGCGCAGGATCCGCGAGCAGCAGGAGTGGAACGTCATCACCCACATCTGCCTCGCAGCGGCCCCGGTCAGCTGCTCGACCCGTCCGCGCATCTCGTCCGCGGCCTTGTTGGTGAACGTGATCGCGAGGATCTCGTTCGGTCGTGCCATTCCGGTGGCGAGCAGGTAGGCGATCCGGTGGACGAGCACGCGAGTCTTCCCCGAACCGGCCCCCGCGAGGACGAGCAGCGGCCCCTCGCCGTGCTCGACCGCGCCGCGCTGCGCGGGATTGAGCTCGCCGAGCAGCCGCTCGACCGGATCGGAGCCGGCGCTCACCGGTGCGCCGGGCGCATCGAACTCCTCCTCGAACGAGGACTGGTGGTCTGCTGGCGGTGCCTCCGACACGGGCCGCCGAGGATAGCCGCGCGACCGGCCGACGCCCGGCCGGCTCCGCGGGGAGCCCGTCCTAGCCGCCGGCCGAGCTGGGGCCGCGCTTCGGGCGCAGCTCACGCACCTCGCCGGTCGAGCTTTCACCGTCGACCGCCTCGAGGCGCTGCTCCAGCTCCGCGATCCGCTCGTTGAGCTTGCGGACCGTGTCCGCGACCGGGTCGGGGAGATGGATCCAATCGCTGTCGGGCCCCTCGACCTTCCGGCCCTCGACCCGGACCGTGTGGCCGGGTATGCCCACTACCGTCGAGTTGGGCGGTACGTCCCCGATCACCACGGTGTTGGCGCCGACCTTGGCCCCGTGGCCGACTGTGATGGGGCCCAGGAGCTTGGCGCCGGAGCCGATGGTGACGTTGTCTTGGACGCTCGGATGCCGCTTTCCGCGCTGGAAGCCGGTGCCGCCCAGCGTGACCCCCTGATAGATCGTCACGCAGCAGCCGATCTCCGCCGTCTCGCCGATCACCACCCCCGATCCGTGGTCGATGAAGAAGTCGTGACCGATTCGCGCGGCCGGATGGATCTCGACGCCGGTGACGGCACGGGAGGCGTGAGCGAGGAGTCGCGGGACCAGCGGCACCCCGGACTCGTGCATGGCGTGCGCGACGCGGTGCGACAGGATCGCCTGGACGCCCCCCCAGGTGGCGAGGATCTCGGCCGTCCCGGCGGTGCGAGCCGCGGGGTCCCGGTCGCGAGCAGCGGTGACATCGTCACGCACCTCGCGCATCAGCCGGGTCAGGGTTCCCACTCCGAGCATGCCCACAGGATAGGCGCCCGGTCCGAGCCGGGACCGCGGCCCCCGGCCGCGGGGAGACGGGCTTCAGCCGCCGAAGAACGGCAGCGAGATGTAACGCTCGCCGCTGTCGCAGAGAATCACGACGATCCGCTTGTCGCGCATCTCGGGCCGCGAGGCGAGCTCCAGGGCCGCGTGGAGCGCGGCGCCGGCCGAGATCCCGATCAGGAGTCCCTCTCGGGTCGCGGCCAGCTCAGCGGTCGTCAGCGCCGACTCGTCCTCGACCTGGATCAGCTCGTCGACCACGTCGAGATCCAGGACCGGCGGCACGAAGCCCGCGCCGATTCCCTGGAGCTTGTGCGGCCCGGGCGAACCCCCTGAGATCACCGGCGAGGCCGCCGGCTCAACACCGACCATTCGCAGCGAAGGGCGCCGCGGCTTCAACGTCCGGCCGATCCCGGTGATTGTGCCGCCGGTGCCGATCCCGGCGACCACGGCGTCGACCTGCCCGTCGGTGTCGCGCCAGATCTCCTCAGCGGTGGTCCGCGCGTGGACCTCCGGGTTGGCGGGGTTCTCGAACTGCATCGGCATGTAGGCGTCCTCATGCTCGGAGGCGAGCTTGCGGGCGAGGGCGACCGACTCGTCCATGCCGCCCATCGACGGCGTTTCGCGCACGACCGCGCCGTAGCTGCGCAGCAGGGCCGACCGCTCGCGGCTCATGCCCTCCGGCAGGGTCAGGACGCAGCGGTACCCGCGTGCGGCGCAGACCATCGCCAGGGCGATGCCGGTGTTGCCGCTGGTCGGCTCGACGATCACGGTGCGCCCGGGCTCGATCCGACCCTCGGCCTCAGCAGCGTCGATCATCGCGACCCCGATCCGGTCCTTGACCGAGCCACCGGGGTTGAACCACTCCAGCTTGCCGACGATCTCGGCGCCGAGGCCCTCACCCAGCCTGCTGAGCTGCACCATCGGCGTATCCCCCACCACCGCCGAGGCCTCGGCGGCGATCCGCAGCCTCGCCGGTGTCGCCGATTCGTCTCCCATCGCGTCAACGCTAGCGGGGAGCGGGCGCGCAGGCCTTTAGATGAAGTACATCCCTGACCCGCTCTCCTCGGCCTCCTCGCGGCGGGCGACATCGGCGATCGTCGCCTCGGCGAAGACCCGGCGCAGCGCCTCCACCCCGTCCCCCCAGATCCCGCCGGCCTCGGATTCCTCGTCCCCGATCCTGCCGTCCAGCGCCTGCACCACGTCGAGCACCGAGATCTCCTCGGCCGGACGCGCGAGCCGGAAGCCGCCCTTCACGCCCCGCTGAGAGATCAGCAGCCCGTCGCGCCGCAACGTGCTGAAGAGCTGCTCGAGGAACTGCACCGGGATTCCACGCCGCTCCGCGACCACGGAGATCGGGACCGGCCGGTCGGCGTTGCGGGACAGCTCGGCCATTCCCACCACCGCATACCTCGACTTGGCCGTCACGGAGATCATTAGCTCCCGTTGTACCGGTTCGGTCGGCGGTGGCTGAGGTACGATCGCCCCCCACTCGAAGCCCGGGGGGAGTACGGAGAGGAATGGACGCCGCCAGAGCCTGCCTGGTCATCGACACACAGCCACTGATCCGCATCGGGATCGCCAGCCTGCTCGAGCCCGAATACGAGACCGAGGGAGTCGGTGGGTGTGACGATGCCGTGGAGCTCCTGGCCACGCTGGGCGACTTCGACGTCGCTGTGCTCGGGATGCGGTCGGAGCGCAGCAACGGCTCGCCGTCGGGGCCGGGCGCGATTCGAGAGCTGCTCCGCGTCCAACCCGGCCTCGGGATCGTCGCGCTCGGCCAGCCGCTCGAGCGACACGCGGTAAGGGTCGCGCTGGATGCCGGCGCGGCCGCGTACGTCGGGCGCAGCTCCGAGCCGGCGGCACTGCGCCGCGCGGTCGATGCCGCCGCCGACCAGGAGGCCTATATCGACCCCGCGACCGCGCGCGCGAGCCGGGGCGAGCTCACGCGGCGGCAGCGCGAGGTGCTCCAGCTCTTCGCCGACGGCCTGGGCGCGAGCGCAATCGCCCAGCGCCTCGGTCTCAGCGAGCAGACCGTCCGCACCCACGCCAAGGCCGGGATCACCAGGATCGGGGCCCGCGATCGCAGCCATGCCGTCGCGCTCGCGATGCGTGGCTCGCTGATCGAGTAGGAGAGCGCAGGCCGTTAGATCCAGCCGCGCTCACGTGCGACGAGCACGGCCTGGGCCCGGTCGGCCGCACCGATCTTCCGGTAGACGTTGTGGAGGTGAGTCCGCACCGTGCTCGCCGAGAGACCCATCTCCGCAGCGATCTCCTTGTAGACCTTGCCCTCGGCCAGGCCCCGGAGCGCGTCGACCTCGCGTTTGGAGAGTGGGCAGGGCTCGCCGCGACGCTGGCGCGGCGCGGCCGCATGCGGGAACTCGTAGACGATCTGCTTGAGGCGGTCAGGCGCCAAATCGGACGCCTCCGCCATCGCCGCCATCGCCTCCCCGGAGACCAGCTCGCCCTGGGAGTGGTGGACGACCATGTCGCCGAGCCTGACGGCGGCGGCCAGCCCCGTTGCCTCATCGCTGTGGTGTCGCTCGATCGCGCTCGCGATCACCGACGGCAGCCCCCAGCGGCGGGCGAGGACACCGCCAACCAACGTGTGGTCGATGCCGAGCTCGCGGCGCTCGCGCTGGGTCCGCTCCTCGGGCGTCAGGGCCCGGTCCGCCAGCAGCTCGTCGTAGCCGGGGTAAAGCCGCATCAGCACGAGCTGGCCGATGTCGTGCAGGAGGGCGGCTGCGGCAAGCTCGTCCCGCCCGGGGACGTCGCCGAGCTCTGCCACCCGCTCGGACGCGTGGCGCGTCGCCACCGCGTGCCGCCGGAAGCGCTCGGGCAGCCGCTCCCAGTTGCCGACCGACTGAAATAGGTCATAGGTCTCGAGCTGGCCGGCGACGGCACGGATGCCGGCCGGTGTGAGCGCCTCAACGGCGTCGGGCACGTTGGAGATGCGCCCACGCGGCCCGCCCCCGTTGTTGGCGGCCCTCATCACCGCGATCGCCACGGCTGCGTCCGATTCGACCAGCTCGACCAGCTCGCCCTCGCTCGCGCCCTCCTTGGAGGTCAGCTTCGAGACCCGCGTAACGGTCTCGCTCAGCGCGGGAAGGGTGTTCACAGCATCGAAGGCTGTCGAGAGGCGGTGGCCTCCCTTTCCCATCGATTTTTCAGTCGAGCCTGAGGTCTCGGTCGTAGTCGCCATGTCAGTTTGCCCGGAGCACGTCTGGGGAACCTGTGCCCGGCCCTGCTCTACTGATCGGCAAGTTGGCCGTCGAGATTTAGCCCTGGGCCCCTTCCGGCGCGGACTCGGCACCCGGATCCGGCTCTGAGGCTTGCTTCTCGAGGTCCTGCACGGCGCTCTGCAAGCGGCTCAGACTGCGGTCGCGGCCAAGCGCGTGGAGCGACTCGAAGATTCCCGGCGAGATGCTGGTGCCGGTGATTGCCACCCTTATCGGCTGCAGGATCTTGCCGGCACCGATTGACTCGGCCTCCATCAGCTCCCGCAGCGCCGACTCGATCGCGTCCGCCTCCCAGCGGCCCAGATCCGCGAGCGCGGACAGGCCCAGCCGCAGGGGCTCCAGCACTCGTGGCTTCATCACCTTCTTCCAGGCCTTCTCGTCCCGCTCCGGCTCCGTGAACAGAAACGAGATCAGCGGCCAGACCTCGGTTACGGTCTGCGCCTTCTCCTGCACGATCTCGCAGGCGAGCGCCCGCTGCTCGGGCGTCGCACCGGCAAATGCGTCCGCCGCGGGGCCATCGGTGCGGTCCAGATGCGCCGTGAGCTCGCGCTCGTAGGAGTCGAGCGGCTGCTCGCGCATGTACCGGCCGTTGATCCAGCGCAGCTTCTGCTCGTCGAAGACCGCCGAGGCGCGTCCGACCCGCGAGATCTCGAACCGCTCGACCAGCTCGCCGGTGGGAATCAGGGTGGTGTCGTCCTGCGTGCCCCAGCCGAGCAGCGCGAGGTAGTTGCGGACCGCGTCGGGCAGATAGCCGCTCTCGCGAAGCTCCTGGACCGAGGCCGCCCCGTGGCGCTTGGAGAGCTTCTTGCCGTCGGGCCCGTGCAGGAGGGGCAGATGGGCGTAGCGGGGTGCATCGAACTCCATCGCCTCGAGCGCCAGGAGCTGCTTGGGGGTGTTGGAGAGGTGATCGTCGCCGCGGATCACGTCGGTGATGCCCATCTCCGCGTCGTCCACCGCGACGGCGAAGTTGTAGAGGACCGAGCCGTCGCTGCGGGCGATAACCGGGTCGTCCAGGGCGCGATTCTCGAAGCGGATCTCACCGCGAATGATGTCGTCGACCACGGTCTCCCCCTCGTCCGGGACCCTGAGCCGGATCGCGGCCTCCGGGGAGTCGCTGTCCTCGCCGCGATAGCCCTGACCGGGGTTCTCCTCCTTGAGAGCCCGCACGTGGTCGGCCGTGGCCGTGTCGCGGTAGGCGCGCCCCGACTCGAGCAGCGCCTCGAGGCGGTCGCGGTGCCGGTCGGCCCGCTCGAACTGGCTCACCGGCCCCTCGTCGTAGTCGAGCTCCAGCCACTCGAGCGCGTCGAGGATCTGGGCCACGTTCTCCTCGGTCGAGCGTTCGCGATCGGTGTCCTCGATCCGGAGCACCAGGGAACCGCCCCGGCCGCGGGCGACGAGCCAGTTGTAGAGTGCCGTCCGCGCGCCGCCGATGTGCAGCGCGCCCGTCGGGGAGGGGGCGAAGCGGACCTTTGTCAATGGCTTGGAGGATTCAGACACGATGTTGATCGGCGCTCATGTTTCCACAGCCGGCGGCCTGCAGAACGCCGTCGAGCGCGGCGTCGAGCGCGAGTGCGACGCAATTCAGATCTTTCACCAGTCCCCCCGGATGTGGCGGCCCACCAACCACAAGCCCGAGAACATCGCCACCTTCAACCGGTCCTTCGAGGCCTCACGGCTCGGGTCCACGGTGATCCACGCCGTCTATCTGATCAATACCGCGACTCCCGACCCCGAGATCCGCGAGAAGTCGATGACCTCGCTCGTGCACGCGCTCCGGCTCGGAGACGCGATCGGGGCCGACGGCGTCGTCCTCCATGCCGGCAGCCGCAAGCAGGACCCGGTCGACGACGCGATTGAGCGTTCGGGTGCGGTCGTCCGCGAGGCGCTTGCTGAGAGCGAGTCCTGCCCGGTCCTTTTCGAGAACACGGCCGGGACCCAGGGACCGCTCGGCCGGGACTTCGACGAGCTGGCGCGGCTGGTGGAGTCGGCCGGCGCGGGCGATCGGATCGGCGTCTGCCTCGACTGCTGCCACCTCTTCGCCTCCGGCTACGACATCGTGGCCGACGAGGATCTGGGCGGCGTCATTGACGACTTCGACGCCGCCGTGGGGCTCGACCGCCTGCAGTGCCTCCACGTCAACGACAGCCGGGTTCCGCTGGGCGCCAACCGCGACATGCACGCGAACGTCGGTGAGGGCGAGATGGGCCCCGAGGGAATCGCGACCTTCCTCTCTGAGCCCCGCTTCGAGAAGCTGCCTGCGCTGCTCGAGACCCCGGGGCCCGACAAGAAGGGCTCAGACGTGCACGAGGTCCGGACGGCGAAGGAGCTGCGCGAGCGCGGCCTGGCGGCCCGTTAGCCGGTCCTAGGCGGCGCGGCGCTGGTCGAGCACGTCGCGGAGGTCGAACGTCGCGTCCGCCTCCTGGTGGTCGAAAAAGGTCGGGTTGATACAGGTGTGGGCGGGGCCGTCCCCCTCGAAGGCGGGCTCGATCCTGGTTTGACAGCGGGCCAGGGGCCGGCCGGTCATCTTGATCCCGCCAAAGCCGCCGCTGCGCTCAGCCGCCTCGAACAGCAGGACGTCGATCTCACCGCTGAAGACCTTCTGCACGCAGCCCATGAAGCGCCGTCCGGTCGGCCCGTCCACGTAGCTCCAGAGGTAGGGGCAGCGAATCCGGAGGCAGTCACTGGGCTCGATCAGCTTGTCGCAGTAGGTGCGACAGCGCCGGCACTCGCCGGGTGGTGCCTCTAGCTCCGATGTGGCCCCTACCGCCATCGCGGTGAAGTCTACGCGAGGCTGCCGTGCCCGGCCAGGGGTCGGTCGGCCTTGCGCGGCCCGCCTGGGCCAACGCTCCGGTGGCTAGATTCGGCCGATCGGGCAGCCGCTTCAGGCCGCCAGCGTCTCGCTGCCGAGGAGCTGATCGAGCTCAGCCCGCAGCCCGGCCGAAGGGGCCACCTTGTAGTCGCTGCCGAAGCGCAGCTTGCGGACTCCGTCCCGCGTGCTCATCTCCAGCACCACCTCCGACTCACCGGGGAAGTCCGCGAAGATCGACTTCAGCTCGTCGATGATCCCGAGTCCGTACCGGGAGGCGTCGAGCTCGAGCTTGAGCGGCTCGCGCCGGTCCATCTTCTCCACCTTCACCTTGGCCGTCTCCATCTCGTCGGCGCTCGGCTCGAACGGTTGAACGTCCTGGACGACGAGCTTCGTCTCGCCCCGGTCCTTGTGATCGACCCGGCCCCTGACCAGCACCACGGCATCGGTGTCGATCACCTCGCCGTGCTTATCGAGCGCGTTCTGAAAGACGATCATCTCGACCCGACCCTCGAGGTCATCGAGCGTCGCGAACATCATGTTGGACCCGCTCTTTGTGCGGATCTTCTTGCACTCAGAGACGATGCCGCCGACCGTCACCCAGGCACCGTCCTGCCGGTCGTCGAGATCCGTGAGCGAGCAGTCGGCCGCGACCCGTAGCGCGTCCCGCACCTCGGAGAGCGGGTGGTCGCTGAGGAACGTCCCGAGTGTCTCCTTTTCCATACGGAGCAGCTCTCGCTGGTCGAACTCCTCGCCGAGGAGGGGCGGGTGCTGTTGCCCGGCACCGCCTCCGCCCGCCGACGCCTCTTCGAGGGCGAAGATCGAGGCCTGACCACGCAGCGCGTCCTCCTGCGACTTCGCGCCCGCGGCCTGCGCGTCAGGGAGCCGCTCCAGCATGGCGCGACGGCTCGCGCCGGTGGAGTCGAGCGCGCCGCACTTGACGAGGCACTCGATCGCGCGCTTGTTCACCGCCCGGGCATCGACCCGCTCGCAGAAATCCCAAAGCGAGTCGAAGGGCCGCTCCTCCCGGGCGGAGATGATCGCCTCGACCGCGGAGTGCCCAACGTTCTTGACCGCGTCGAGGCCGAACCGGATCTTGTTGCCGCTGACGACAAAGCCGTGATCGGAGGTGTTGACGTCCGGCGGCAGCACCTCGATCCCCATCTCCTCACAGCGATTGACGAAGAACGGCACCTTGTCCTTCGTCGACATCACCGAGCTGATCACGGCCGCCATGTACTCGGCCGGGTAGTTGGCCTTGAGGTACGCGGTCCGATAGGCGATCAGCGCGTAACAGGCCGCATGGGACTTGTTGAACGAGTAGTCCGCCGCCGCGGTCATCGTCGCCCACAGTTCGCGGGCGACGCCCGAGCTCGTCCCAGAGGCCTCGCAGCCCTGGAGGAACTTGGTCTCCATCGTGGCCATCATGTCGCGCTTCTTCTTGCCGATCGCCTTGCGCAGGTCATCGGCCTCGGCCGGGGTGAAGCCGCCGATCTGCTTGGAGATCTCCATCAGCTGCTCCTGGTAGATGCAGCAGCCGTAGGTTGCCTCGGTGATCGGGCGCAGGCGCTCGTCCTTGAAGGTGACGGTGCTCGGATCCCGCTTGCCGCGCGCGTAGTTGGGGATCTCGCTCATCGCTCCCGGCCGATACAGCGAGACCAGGGCGATGATGTCCTCGAACGCCGTCGGGCGCACCTGGCGCAGCGCGTCCCGCATGCCCTCGGACTCCAGCTGGAAGACGCCGATCGAGTCGCCGGCGGCGAGCATCTCGAAGGTCTTGGCATCATCGAGCGGGACCTGCTCGATGTCGATGGTCTCGTCGCGCGAGCGCTCGATGATCTCGACGGCGTCCTCGATCACATCGAGGTTGCGCAGGCCGAGGAAGTCCATCTTCAGCAGCCCGATCTCCTCTACCGGAACCATCGAGTACTGGGTGACGATCTTGTAGGAGCGCTCGCCGTCCTTGGCGGCTCCGCGATCCTCGGCGAGCTGCAGCGGCACGACCTCCTGCAGCGGGCGGTCCGCGATCACCACGGCCGCAGCGTGGATCGAGTGATTGCGGACGATCCCCTCGAGCCCCTTGGCGGTATCGACGATCTGGCGCGTATCGCCCTCGGAGTCGTAGGCCTTGCGCAGGTCCTCACCATCCTTCAGGCACTCGCCGAAGCTCGGGCTGCGGCCCATGATCGGCTCGGGGATCAGCTTTGCGACTCGGTCACCGGTTCCGTAGTCGAAGCCGAGCACGCGCGCCGCGTCACGCGTTGCAGCCCGAGGCGCCATCTTGCCGAAGGTGATGATCTGCGCGACCGACTCGCGGCCGTACTTCTCGGCGACGTAGCGGATCACCCGCTCGCGGCCGCGGACCGAGAAGTCGATGTCGATATCCGGCATCGACTTTCGAGCCGGGTTCAGGAAGCGCTCGAAGAGCAGGTCGTTGGCCAGCGGGTCGAGGTCGGTAATCCCCAGTGAGTAGGCCACGATCGAGCCGGCGGCCGAGCCGCGGCCGGGGCCGACCGCGATGCCGTTCTCCTTCGAGTAGCGGACGAAGTCCCAGACGATGAGAAAGTAGGAGGGGAAGCCCATCTCCTCGATCACGCCGAGTTCGAACTCGAGCCGCTCGACGGCCTCCGCCGGCAGCGGGTCGCCGTACCGGCGGCGCAGGCCCTCGCCGGCCACCCGGCGCAGCATCTCCTCCGGCTCGGCGCCGTCGGGCGTCGGGAAGCGCGGCAGCAGCAGCTCGCCGAGGTTGATCTCGACGTCGCAACGATCCGCGATCTCGAGGGTGTTCGGCACCGCCTCCGGCCAGGGCGCGAACGACTCGGCCATCTCCTCCGGGCTCTTCAAGTAGAACTCGTTCGTGTCGAAGCGGAGCTTCGGCTCCTCAAGCGTCGACTTCGTCTGCACGCAGAGCAGCGCGGCGTGATTCGTGTAGTCCTCGCGGCGCAGGTAGTGGACGTCGGCGGTGCCCACCAGCGGGCTGCCGAGCTCCCGCGCGACGCGCTCGATGCCCTCGTTGGCCTTGTCCTGGTCCGCGATGCCGTTGACCTGAAGCTCGAAGTAGACGTCCTCGGGTCCGAAGATGTTGAGCAGGTCGTCCGCGTGGGCCCGGGCTTCGTCGGGCCGATCCTCAACGATGCGACGGCAGAAGCGCGACTGCAGGCAGCCGGTGAGCGCGATCACGCCCTCGGAGTAGCGCTCGAGCATCGACAGATCCACGTTCGCCTTGCCTCGCGCGAAGCCCTCGAGAAAGCCGGCCGAACTGAGCTGGACGAGGTTCTTGAAGCCGACGTTGTCGGCGGCGAGCAGCGTCAGGTGGTTGCGCTCCCAGCGCGTCTTCGACTTGATCTCCTCGACGTCGGAGACGAGGTAGGCCTCGAGGCCGATGATCGGCTTGACCTGGTGCTTCTGACAAGCCTGGTAGAGCTCGACCGCGCCGTTCATCACCCCGTGATCGGTGAGGCCGAGCGCGGGCATCCCGAGCTCGGCTGCGCGGGCGGCCATCGCGTCGATCTTGTTGGCCCCGTCGAGCAGCGAGTACTCGCTGTGGACGTGCAGGTGGGCCGCGCTCGCGCTCATCGGGCCATCATGGCAACCGGGGCAGATGCCAAGTACGGGCCGGCGGGCGCTCCAACGGGCTGATTCCGCAACTTGGGTGGGTCTTGGCCGCGCAGGCCGGCGCGTCTTGTGAACCTAGGACTCGACGCTCTCGAGGCGGTCGAGTACCTCAGCGAGGCGGCGCTCGGCATTGCGAACCTTGCGCTCCGACTCCTCACGCGCCCGCGCGGCTCCGGCCCGGATCCGCTGCTCGCGCTCCTGCGCGGAGTCCGCCGCCCGGATCCGCTCCTCGGCCTCGGCCGCGGCCCCGCTGATCCGGCGGCTCGCCTCGGCCTCCGCGGCGTCCAGCGTCGCGCGCAGCTGCTCCTCGGCGGCCACCGCGCGCCGCTCGATCGCCGCCTCCGCGGCTCGGGAGGCCGCGTCGACCATCTCGTCGCGGGATCGGTCGATCGCAGCCTGGACGCCCCGGATGACCGCCTCACGGCTCTCGTCGCCGGCCTGCTCGGCTGCGGCGCGCACCTCGCCCCTGAGCCGCTCCAGCTCACCATCGAGCTCGGCCCGAGCGGCGTCGCTGCGCTCGGCGAGCTTCTGCTCGGCGTCGGCCACGAGCTTGCGCTGGGCCTCCTCGAGGCGGCCTTGCTCACGCCGGGCCCCGCGCTTGGAGAGCTCCTCGCGCAGGCGTTCCGTATCAGCATTGACGTCAGCGGCCCGGCGCTCGATGTCGGCCGCGACCTCTCCCGCGCGGCGCTCGAACCGGTCCGCCGCCTTCTGCGTCGCCTCCTCGGCGACGCCCAAGGCCGCCGCCCTCAGCTCTTCGTGCAGCCGCTCGCCGCGCTGCAGCAGTTCGGAGCTGAGACGTTCGCCGAGTCGCTCCTCGGTTCCCCGGAGCCTGTCGGTCACCGCCTCCGAAGCGGTCTGGCGGGCGGCCGACTCGAGCCGGCCGACGGCGTCCTCGACCCGGGAGTCGAGCCGGTCGTTCAGATCCCTGTCGGTCGCGGCCGAGCGCTCGGCCTGCTCACCTCGGAGCGTGGCCTCGATCCGCTTGGAGCCGGTCTCGAGAGCCTCGGCGTTCTCGCGCTGAATCTCCGCGGCCTGCGTGCGCAGATGGTCACGAATCACGGTCTCTACGCGTTCCTGCAGCTCGGCGATCGCCGCCCGCGACTCCCCGCGAATCGTCTCGACCTCCTCGTGAAGGCGATTCGCAAGCTCGCTGCCGGCTCCATCGAGCCGCTCGGAGGCCACGCTCTCCGCGCGCTCGCGCGCCGCGGCCTCGATCCGGGCGCTCTCGGCCTCGAGGCGCTCACGGCCCCTCGCATCGATCCGGGCCTCAGCCTCGGTCACGCGAGCGTCCGCATCGCTGCGAATCGTCTCGGACAGCCGCTCGAGCTCGGCCGTGATGCGCCGCTCGGCGTTTGCCGTGACGGTTCGGAGCACCTCGACGCTGAGCCGCTCGGCCTCGCTGTCGGTCCGCTCCTGTAGATGTACCTCGAGCTCCTCGCGGGCACCGGCCAGCCGCTCGGACTCCGATCCGATGCGAGTGTCGATCTCCCGATCGAGCTGCTTGGCGAGCCGCTCCTCCGCCCCGTCGAGTCGCTCGGCGGTAATCCGGGAGGCCGCGTCCGAGGAGGCCGCGATCGCCGCCGACTCGGTCGCACGGGCCTGATCCTCCAGCCGCCCGGCAGCGTCGGCGGCGACACGCTCCAGATCCTCGCGGATGCCGGTCC
>DATFLZ010000188.1:0-3830 GCA_035267205.1 Solirubrobacterales bacterium
TCAATCTGCCCCGCCTGCCGGCCGAAAGTGACCGCTCGGCGCTGCACCCGTCAGCGGTTCCGCGGAACCGCCCCAGATCTGGTGCCCCGCGCCGGCGTTCGTTTCTCAGCGCGCGCCGGCAGCGGTTGCAGGGAGGGAGACATCCGCTGCGCACGGGCGCAAGGAAGGTAGGAATCCTCGCCGGGCCGTCGCTCTTTTCGACGTTGTTCCCGCATAGCGCAAGGTTCGTAGAAAGTTGGGGCTGCAAAGGAGACCCCTCCTACGTTGCTCGCGGCCTGGCGGCTTCGCTCGACGTGCGGCTGGGATCGCTCCCCTCACTGCGAGGAGCCCGGCGGGCGGTCTGGGTGCTAGTCCCGCCAGCCCTTGATCACGTAGGAGTGCAGGGTGGTCTCGCTCGCGACCTCGGCGACCTCGGGCATCTTGATTCCCGGCAGCACGGCGACGTCGTAGACCTCCTGCACCGCCTCCTCGAAGCGGAGGAATCCGACGATCTCCCCGCTCTCGATGTTGACGGCCCAGACTCCGCAGAGGCGATCGTCGAGGCGCTCGGTGAGCGGCAGGCCGCCGAAGGTCGCGGTCTCGCGGATCTGCGAGAGGCCGACGAAGGCGAGCGGCCCGGCGAAGGTGAGGCCTCTGGTGAAGCCCGGCAACTCGCAGACCGTCTCTCGGGTCCCGGCCTCGGGGTCGACCGAGCAGAGGCGGCCCTGGCCGGACTCGAGGATCCACAGGCGGCCGTCGTGGACCCGCGGCGAGTGCGGCATGGAGAGGCCCTCGAGGGCGATCTCGTTGCTGGGGACATGGATCAGGCAGCCGCCGGAGGCCTTGTTCTCCCGCCAGCCGCCCGGCTCGTCGGTCTGGCCCAGCGCCGTCGCCCAGCCCACCTCGTCGTCGACGATCTCCATCCCGTTGAGGTGACAGCGGTCCCCGGGCGCGACTTTGCTGATGAACGGCGGGCTCCAGCGGGGAACGAAGCTGTGGTCGTCGTCCAGGGTCGCGAGGCAGGAGAAGGCCGTCGCGACGAACCAGAGTTCACCGTTCGCGTAGCCCACGTCGTGGATCCGCACGTCCCCGGTCACGTGGGCCTTGCGGAAGACGTAGCAGGCGTCGTGGCTGCCCGCGGGCTCCAGCTTCTCCGCGGCCGCCGGCATGTTGCGGTACTCGAGCACCGTGCTGCGGGTGCCGATCGCGAGCCGGTCCTCGTGGGTGGCCAGGCCCATGGGCTGGTCGAAGCTGCGGAAGTGCGTGTTGAGCCGGATCCCGTCCTTGCGGCCGATGATCAGCTTCCCCGCTTGGTAGGTGCTGACCAGCAGCGAGGAGCCGAGCTGGCCGAGGAGATTGGGCATCGATCCGGTGTGGACCGAGCGCAAGGGGGACTGCCTGGACGCCGGATCCGAGCCCGCGCCACGGGCCGGCCTCGGGGCCGCGAGCCAGCCCTCGGCCTGCCGAGCGACCGGGAGCGTCGAGGGCAGGACGGCCGAGATCTCCGCGGGCAGCTCTTCGATCGGAGGCTCCGCCTCGAGCTGGTTGCGAAGAACCTCGGCGGCCTGCCGAAGGCCCGCCGGATCGACGTCGAGAAAGCCACATAGCCGCCCGAGCTCCGCGCTCGGGTCGCCGCGCAGTGCGGCGTGTGAGGTCACCGCCCAGCTCGATGGCTCGAGCCCGGCCAGATCCTCGACTGAGGTCCTAGTCACCCCGAGCCACTGGGCCGCGACGATCTCGCCGAGCTCCTTGCCGGCCAGCTCCTTCCAGCCAGGCGTCAGCGCGAACGACCACGGGGGACCGTCCCACCCCTCGAGGTCGGGGTGGGTGACGAGCTTCTCCGAGCTCCAGCCCCGCCATGCGTGAAAGAGCGCCTCCTGGGGCGGCCGCCAGCAGTAGACGAAGCGGCATCCCGGATATCGAGCCCGCAGGTACGGCAACTGCAGGGAGAGCCGCGGCGCGCCACCGACGAGCGTGGTGCCCTCAGCCGGATCGAAGGGCTCCCGGGCGAGTTCGGCCGTCAGGCGGTCGTCCTGCCGATCGCCCTCCGGCGGCTCCACGTCGTGAGCGGTGAACGCGGGCAGCGTCGCCAGGGCTCCGGCCAGTGCCGGGCCACCGGCCCCGGGCGCCCCGACCACGAAGACGGCCGTAGGGGGGCGGTCGTTCCCGGCCTCGTCCTCGCTGTGATCGTCGCCCTCGCTCACGCCGCCATCCTCCCAGGGCGGTCCGGGCGATGTCCGCCGCGCCCGGCGAATATGGTGGGAGTCGTGGAATCCCGAGTGGTCCTGATCAGCGGCGGCGCGCGCGGCATCGGCAGCGGCGTCGCCCGGGCGCTCGCCGAGGCGGGGCACAGGGTCGTAATCACCGCACGGGACGGTGAGACCGCGCGAGCGGCGGCCGCGGGGTTCTCCGAGGACGTCCCCGGGTCCGTCCGTGGGCTCGGCCTCGATGTCGACGACGAGGGCTCGGTCGAGGTCGTGCTCGACTCGATTCGCTCCACGGAGGAGCGGCTCGACACTCTCGTCAACAACGCCGGCCTCGTTGGCGGATACGAGACGCGGGCCGGCGATGTCGATCTGAACGCGGTCAAGTCCGTGCTCGAGACCAATCTCTTCGGAGCCTGGCGCATGACGCAGGCGGCGCTGCCGCTGCTGCGCGAGAGCCCGGCGCCCCGGATCGTGAACCTCTCCAGCGGCATGGGCCAGCTCGATGAGATGGGGCAGGGTGCGGTCGCCTACCGGATCTCGAAGGTGGCGCTGAACGCCCTGACCCGGGTCGTTGCCAACGAGGAGCGCGAGGCCGGGGTCCTGGTCAACACGATGTGCCCCGGCTGGGTCAAGACCGATCTCGGCGGCGACCACGCGCCGCGCACAGTCGAGGAGGGAGCCGATACCGCCGTCTGGCTGGCGACGCTTCCGGACGGCGGCCCGACCGGCCAGTTCTTCAGAGACCGCGAGCCGATCCCGTGGTAGCCCGGCCCCGGTCCTGCTCCTACTCGTAGAGCTTGGTGATCGTCACGCTGCCGGGAGCGTCCTCGGCGGCGTCCACGCAGAGGTTGCAGAGCACGCACTCATCGAGGTTCTCCGCGACGATCTCCACGCCGCTGTCCGTGGCCTCGAAGATGTCAACCGGGCAGACCTCTGCAAGCTTCTTCGCGAGCTCGGCATCGCCCGCGATCGCTTCGTCGACCTCGACCTCGATGAAGATCCCGTGCAGCTGCTCGCTCATCGGCCGATCGCCTCCTTGACGCGGTCGGGGATCTCGTCGATCCGCTCGACGACCGGGATGCCGGCGCTCTCGAGGCGCTTGATCTTCTCGGTGGCCGAGTCCTCCTTGCCCTCGACGATCGTGCCGGCGTGGCCGAAGCTCATCCCCTGCATCTCCTCGTCGTCCATGAACTTTCCGGCCATGAAGGCGACGATCGGCAGCTCCGAGCCGTTCTCCTCGCGCCAGTCGACCAGCTCCGCCTCCATCCGGCCACCGGGCTCCGTGTAGATCACGATCGCCTCGGTCTGCGGATCCTCCTCGAAGAGGGGCATCAGCTCGGCGTAGGTGGAGCCGATGATCGCGTCACCGCCGATCGAGATCGCGGTCGAGACGCCCAGGCCCGCCGCGGTGAGCGAAGAGGAGATCTCGGTCGTCATGCCGCCGGAGCGCGACATCACGCCGACGGGGCCGGGCTCGTAGGCCTTCGCAGCGTCCTTGGCGGGACCGCCGATGCCGCCCATCTTCGCGACCCCGGGCGCGATCAGACCGAGGCAGTTCGGCCCGATGATGCGGGCGCCGCGCTCGTTTGCCAGCTCGACCATCTCGGCGACGTCCCGCCGCGGGATCCGCTCGGTGACGACGAC
>DATFLZ010000189.1:0-20031 GCA_035267205.1 Solirubrobacterales bacterium
CGTCGTACTCCTCCAGCGTCGAGGCCCCGTAGAGGTCGCGCGCGGCGAGCTCCTGCAGCACGGACTGCTCCCGCAGGGGCCCGCGATCCGCGGAGGCGGCGATCCCGGCGCGCGCCGAGGCGACCGCCTCCTCGGCGGCGGCACGCGCCGCGTCGGGCAGCTCGAGCGCCGCCAGGCGCCGCTCTCCCGCGGCCGGGCCGAGCGCGGCGATCGCGCGGGCCAGCGCCCGCGGCGAGCTCGCGTGCTCGGGGGCCGGCGCGATCTCCCCGATCCCGATGCGCTCGGTCAGCTCGCCCTCGAGCTCGTCATCCACCGGGTCGGGGGTCGGCGGCGGCTCGAGCAGCGCTCGCACCTCATCGACGAACGGGCTCCGCGCGACGGCCGCGCCCGACTCGTCGGCGCCGGTGTAGCTCAGATAGAGGTGCCGCGTGGGCCGCGAGATGCAGGAGTAGAAGAGATAGCGCTCCTCGGCCGCGGGATCCCGGCGCGCGGGAAGGGCGAGGTCCCGGCGGCGCTCATCCGAGAGGAGCGGATCGGCGCCACCGCCTCCGGCCGCCGGGAAGCTGCCGTCGGTCAGGCCGGCGACGAAGAGGTGCTCCAGGCGGGTTGCCCGCAACCGGTAGGGGCTGAGGATTCGGACTCGGCCCTCCGTCGGCCCTCTCCAAAGCGGGACGCGGATGTGCTCGAGCAGCTCGCTCAGCTCCGCCGCGCCCGGCGCATGGCGGCCGAGCTCCGCCGCCTCGGCGAGTGCCCGCCGCACCTCGGCAGCCGCCCGAAGCTCGATCGCGGGCCCGCTGGCGGGCTGGATCCCGGATCGCGCGTGCGGTCGTTCGGCGATCGCCGCCGCGATGCGGGCCACGGCGGCGGCCAGTGACATCGCGCCCCGTGGGCCGGCCTCCTCGATCGCGTCGAGCTCCCAGACGTCGTGGCCCCAGGAGTGGAGCGCCTCCGAGGCCGTCACCAGCCGCCGGCGGAGCACCCGGCGCTCGAGCCAGTCGACCATGTCGGGGCGGGCCCTGGCCGGCCCACGGAGGAAGGCCACGACGTCCTGGGCGCTGCCGTCCTCGGCGACGATCCGCAGCAGGCGGATCAGGGTCGTGCCGGTCGCGGTGGAGGCGAGCGGAACGCGCGCTTCGGCGGCGACGGGCACCCCGAGCCCGCTGAGGACCCGCGTCATCACGGGCGCCTGCCGGTCGGGGCTGCGCACGGCGATCGCGATCTCGTCCGGATCGACCCCGGCCGCGATCAACCGCGCGACGCGCCGCCCGATCAGCTCGGCCTCGCCCCGCTCGCCCGCCGCCTCGAGCAGGGACAGGGAGCCGTCGGGCGCGGCGGTCTCCGGTTCCGGGTCGAAGACGTTGCGCTCGAGGTGGAAGAGCGTCGCTGCCGCCGTGTTGTCGGGCTGGGGTTCGAGCTCCTCCGCGACCTCGGCGCCGAGCTCGTCGCGGAGAACGCCGAGCAGCTCGGCGCGGGCGGCGAGCGCGGGCCGGTCCTCGAACGAGAGCGCGACAACCGTCTCGCAGCTCGCCTGCAGCGCGGCGAGCAGCTCGATCTGCTCGCGCGCGAGGTCATCGAATCCGTAGAGCAGGACGGGCCGATCGCGCCAGCGGGAGGGCTCGGCTCGCAGCGCGGCGGTCGCCGCCGACGCGAGCCGGTGCACGTCGGTGCGGCCGAGCCCGTCGCGCAGCCGCTCGTAGGCGCCGAACAGGTCCGCGATCTCGGACTCGAAGCCGGCGGCGCCCTCGAGCTCCGCCACCCGCTCGCGGAAGCCCTCGGCATCGAGCCCAGCGCCCTGCAGATCCCCGAACACCCGCTCGAGCGCCGGAGCGAAGCCGGACCGCGAGGCCGAGCGCGAGAGCGCTCGGAGGTCGGACTCCGCGACGGCGGTCCGCGTCAGCCAGACCCGCTGCACCCGGCTCAGCGAGGCGCCCGCGCCCAGTCCATAAGTGCGCGCGACCTCCTCGAACAGCCCGGGGAAGCTCGTCACCGTCCCCCCGAGCAGGCCGCCCGCTCGCTCGCAGAGCTCGCGCTCGAAGCGGGCGACGTCGTCGCTGGTGGGGAGGACCAGCAGCGGACCGCGGTCGAGGCGCGCACAGAAGCGATCGAGCACGAGGCCGGTGCGACCGGAGTTCGGCGGGCCGATGATCAGCTCGAGGCTCATCGGGTCGCGGCGTCGGCGGGAGTCTGGGTCTGGGGGCTCATCCGTCGCGAGCATAGGTCGCCCGGCGGGCGCAGTTTCTGACCGGCACGGGGATCCGCGGCCGAATCCCGCTCATAGCGCATTCCCTTGCGCCGTTTTGACGTCCCCACCCGTCTTTATCTTCCCGTCCATGCCGCTCTGCTTCATCGATCCAGCCGACGCCATCCGCGTAGTCGCCGACTCGGTCGGCCGCGAAGCCCGCCGACAGCTGCTCGGGGAGGCCGTGCGGGCGTGGGTCGACGAGATCCCGGACGACGAGCTCGAGGCCCACTACTGCAAGGCGATCGCCGAGCTCGACGAGAACGATCTCTCGATGCTCGCCGCCTGGCACGCCTCGATGGACGTCGGCTCGGCGCTCCCCAACCGCGACTTCCTGATCGGCTCGTTCGGATCGCTCGGCGAGCATCGGCGCGAGGCGCTGAAGCTCGCCGCCGGCTTCCGCGGCGAGGAGGCCGTCGATCGCGGCGTCACCGAGGAGCGCGCGCTCGAGACGGTCCTCGACTGGCTCTCGGAGGAGCGCCAGATGGAGCTCGCCGCCGAGGCGATGGAGCTCTACCTCTGGGACCGAATCGGCTCCGACAACTAAGTCTGCTGATCGGCGTCGAGGCCGCGGCGGCGCTCGCGACGACGTCTAGAGGTCCTGGCCGTAGATCCGGTAGCGCTTGACGATCTCGCCGCCCATGCCCTCCATGGCCTTGTTCATGGGCTTGTTCGTCTCCAGGATCCAGCCCATCTCGCCGCCCGACTGCGGGGTCTGCTCGGCCATGTCGAAATGCCGCGCGTAGAGGCCCGCGGCGACGCCGGTGTGCTGGAACTCGGGCTTGACCCCGAGCGCGAACACGCGGACCGCGTCGACGTGCTTCTGCTCGCGGAGCGCCCGGACCCAGCCGAACGGCAGCAGCCGGCCCGCGAGCTTCTTCAGCACCTGGTTGTAGTCGGGGAGGGTGAGGGCGACGCCTGCCGTCTCGCCGTCGGCGGTCTCGGCGACCATCGCCCAGTTTTCGTCGAGGATCGGCTTCAGCTCGGAGGCGTAGTGCTCGATCTCGGCGGCGGTCAGCGGCACGAAGCCCCAGTTCTTCTCCCAGGCGGCGTTGTAGATCTCCATAAAGCGCTGGACCTCGGCGGTGAGGTTGCGCCGGCGCATGCCGCGGATCTTGATCCCGTGCTCGGGCTCGAGCTTGTCGGCGAGGTCGAAGATGATCGGCAGCACCTTGTCGCGGCCGGAGACGTGCAGGCTCCACTTGTAGAGGTCCATCGCCTTCTCCAGGCCTGCGCCCTCCAGCAGTGGGGCGTAGTAGGGGTGGTGCCAGTCCTCGAGGATCTGCGGGCGCAGCTCGTAGCCGTCCACCAGCAGCCCGCACTCGTGGTTCGTCGAGAAGTTCATCGGCCCGATCATGTGGTCGCGGCCACGCTGCCGGAGCCAGCCGCGCGCGGTGTCGAGCAGCGCCTCGGCGATCTCCGGATCGTCCTCGCACTCGAAGAAGCCGAACATGCCCCAGTCGTTCTTCTGGATCTCGTTGAAGCGGTAATCCAGGTGGGCGGTGATCCTCCCCACCACCCGGTCCCCGCGTCGGGCCAGGAAGTACTCGGCCTCGGCGTGGTCGAAGAACGGGTTCTTGCGGCGGTCGAGATGGCGCCGACGCTCGCTGATCAGCGGCGGCACCCACTGCTCCACGCCCTCGTAGAGGCGAAAGGGGAGGAGGATGAACTCGCGCAGCTCGCCGCGCCCGCCAACGGGCGCGATGGTGAGGTCGGTCATTGGCGGTCGCTCCCTCTCATCTGGAGCGCGGACTCTATCTCCGGGATCGTGCGCTCGTTGTCGTGGAACTGCACCGCCTGCAGGCCCTCGGCCCGAGCGGCCTCGCAGTTGACCTCCATGTCGTCGATGAACAGACACTCCCCGGCCTCGATCCCGTCCAGCCGGTCGACCGTCAGTCGGTAGATCTCGGGCTCGGGCTTGCGCATCCCGACGAAGCCCGAGTCGACCACGGTCTCGAAGATCTCGTCCACCGGCAGGAAGGCCCGCCAAAGCGGCTCCCACTCGCGCACGTTGTTGGTCAGCATCGCCATCCGATGGCCTCGGTCTCGGGCTGCGGCCATCAGTTCGATCATCGGCAGGTTCGGATCGAGCGCCTCGAAGTAGAGCTCGCTGAAACGATGGAGCTCCGGCCGGTGGCCGAGCAGCGGCTCCAGATGGATGCGGAGGATGTCGAGAAAGCGGCCCTCCGTGATCCGGCCGCACTCCAGCTCGTAGAGGGGATTGGCTCCCTCGAGCTCGGCAGCGCCGTTGGCCATCGCCGTGCCGAGCTGCTCGGGGCTGATCCCGGAGTGGTCCTGGTATGCGGAGAACGCCTGGATCAGCGGCGTTGTGAGCACGCCGCCGAAGTCGCAGATCACGGCCCTGACCGGAGTGCTCACGCCACGGCCCTGAAGATCTCGTAGCCGCCGATGCCCGGAACGCCATCGAGCTTCCAGTCGAAGCGAGCGGCCTCGAGCTCCCCGTCGGCGAGCGCGGCGCTGCCGCCGGCACATCGGCTGCCCGCCCCCCGGGTCGCCGGCCCCTCCTCGCCGTCGCCCCAGAGCTCGAGCGTCGCCCGGACCTGCCGGCCGGCGCCGTCGTACTCGGTGGAGAGCAGCGGCTCGGCGAACGAGCTGACCGCCCCGTCGGCGCCGACCCGCACGGCGCCGAGGGTCTCAGTGCCGTGGTGGTCGACGGCGGTGGGCCGCAGCGCGAAGAGCAGCAGCAGCGATCGGTCCTCGAGCACGGCCCAGGTCGTCCGCAGTGCCGCCTGGTCGGCCTCCCCGCTGATCTGCCAGGAGACCCCGTAGGCCTCGAAGCCATCCGGGATGCCCTCAGGCGCGTTGGCGATCTCGCCGCTGGCCCCGATCGCCTGCACGCGCAGCCCCCGTTCCTCGCCGGTGTCGAAGGCCAGCTGCCCGGTGTGGGCGGCGAGGCCGAGGATCAGGCCGGGCTCGCACTCGCCCGCGCTGACGCGGAGCACCCCTTCGCCGCGGGCGGCGGTCGCGTCGGCGAGGCTCAACACCTGCTCGCCGCTCGCGATCACAGCACTGGCGGAGTCTCCCTCCGAGAGGGCGACCGCGCCGTAGAGGCCGGCGTCGGCGTCGGCGAAGGCGAGCAGCCGCTCAATCATCGCGCTCGGTCTCCTGGGCGCTGTCGGGGAGCGCGTACTCGGAGTCGTCGATCTCCTGGGCGGAGCCCTCGTAGTCGTAGGCGCGGGAGCTCCGGCCCGGACTTCGGGGTGGGGTGGAGGAGCCGCCACCCCCGGCCGTCGCGCCGCCCGTCCCCCGGCTGCGCCGCTCACCCCCGGAGCGACCGCCGCCGGTGCCAGGCATGCGGTCGTAGACGAAGAACACGGGCCGCCCGGTCGGCGTCCGCGCGGCCGCGGCCTTGACCAGCCGGCGGTAGGCGGCGCGGGAGGGCGGCAGCAGCAGCGAGATGCCCAGCAGATCGGTGAGGAACCCGGGCGTCAGCAGCAGCGCGCCGCCGAAGATGATCATCGCGCCGTCCATCACCTCGCGCCCCGGCACCTTTCCGGAGCGCATCGTGCTGTTGAACTTCGCCCAGGTCTGCCGGCCCTGGGAGCGGGCGAGGTAGGCGCCGACGACCGCGCTCAGGACCATCAGCGCCAGCGTCGGCCCGACGCCGATCAGCTGGCCGACCTGAATGATCACGAAGATCTCCGCGATCGGGATCAGGATGAACAGGAAGAAGAGGATCAGGCCCATCGCGGGTGGAGGGTAGGCGAAGCCCGCCCCGGACCGGGCGGGCGGTGGCTGCGCAAGAGGCCCCGGCCTCGGACGCGGCCCCCGGGTTCGCTACCGTGAAGGCCATGTCCGAAGCGACCAAGATCACCGAGGAAGAGGTCTACGAGGCGCTCGAGGAGGTCATCGACCCCGAGCTCGGCCTCGACTTCGTCAACCTCGGACTCGTCTATGACGTCGAGATCGAGAACGAGGGCGAGGTCTACATCACCTTCACCCTCACCACCCCCGCCTGCCCGATCGGCCCCCAGGTCTCCGAGCAGATGAAGGAGTTCGTCGGCGACATCGACGGCGTCACCGGCGTCCACCCGAAGATGATCTTTGACCCCCCATGGTCCCCGGAGATGATGTCTGAGGACGCCAAGTTCGCGCTGGGGTTCTGAAGGCATTCCAGAGCGATTAGGAGCTAGACCCGACCGGGTCGTAGGCTCGATCTGAAACGCTTTGCGAGCGCGGTTTCTGCCCCTCGCGCAACGCGGCAGCCTCGGGAGCTACCACTTCTCTGCGGAAGCGTGGGTCCGGCCGAGGGCGCCGGCCGCGGGGCAGCAGCGGTTGCATAGCGGGGAAGCAGAGGCCGGGTTGGCGCGGATCGCCCGGGGGCTCGTCCCTGTCGCGTCCAGGTGCCGAGCGGTCAGTCTCGGCCGGTATGCGGTCGCTAGGTACCGCTCGGCGTTCCTGAGGGGCGATTCTGGCCGTCGCAGGCCCGTTCCAAGAACCTCGTGGTCTGGTGAGGGATGCTCAGAGGTACCTGTAGACGAGCGCGCCACCGAGCCGGGCGAGGGGTGGGGGCAGGCGCCTCCATACCGCGGCCGTCTTCGGCTCGCCTCCGTCGGAAGGGTCGGTGTCGAGTCGGGGCGCCGGTTGGCCCGCTCCGAGGCCGGGTCCGAGGACGTAGCGGTACAGGCCCTCCGACTCACATCCCCAGCGGCGCTTGAAGAACACCAGCGAGCCGCTCCCGTTGCCGAAATCGATCGCGGTGCAGCCCTCGTCCGCGGCCATGCGGATAACGGACCAGTAGAGCGCGTGGTTGGGCCTGTGGCGGAGCCCCGACTGCGCACTGGTCAGGTATCTGAGCTCGGCCCTCCGGCCGGTGATCAGGGCGATCGCCGCCCCGATCACTACGCCTGAGCGCTCCGCGAGCAGGAGCCGCAGTCGGCGCTCGGGGGCCAGCAGGCGCCAGGCCAGGGCGATCTCTCGCCAGGGCCGTGGGGCGACGCCGTGCATCCGCATCGTCCCGAGGTAGAGCGAGTAGAAGTCGCGCAGGTCCGCCTCGCCGTCCCCCTCCCGGACCGTGACCTCCCGTTCGCCGCGGGAGACGTCGCGGCGCAGGTTGCCCGGCCACCCGCGGCGCACCTCGTCGAGGTCGCGATCGACATCGAGCACCCACGAGGGGAGCTGTGGAACGGCTGCGGCGCCGTCCCCGAGAAGGTCTGCCAGGTTCGGCGCGGAGGAGCGGATGACCAGTGGCACGCCGGACTCGCGCGCCCGCCGCTCAGCAGCGCCGAGCAGCAGGCTGAGGGCCGCGTCCGAATCGGCGAGCGGTCCGGCGCGGCGCACGAGTGGCAGCGAGCTGTGGCGCACTCCACCGAACAGCGCACGCCGTCGTACTAGCGGAAGCACGCCGCAAAGCCGACCCGAATCATCCTCGGCCGCCAGATAGATCGGGCGAACGCCGTAGGCACCGCCGAGGATCGCGCTCCAGGCGCCGAGATGGAAGGAGCTTGCGAGCTCGTGCCCTTCGACGTAGGCGTCCCAGCGAGGATCGGCCAGAGGGTCCAGCTCCCGGACCTCCATCAGCGGGTAACCCGTTCCGGCCGCGTGGCCCCGGCCCGGGCTGGTGGGGACCACGCCGTGATGGCACCCCTGAGCATGCGCGCCCGGCGCAGCGCGATGCGCCGGTGATAGCCGATCGTCGGGCCCGGGTCGGTCGGGTCGAAGACGTGGAGGCCGGTGCCGCGCAGCAGACCTCCCACCCAGCGTCGGATCGTCGTGCCCCCGTGGCGCCGCTGCGTACGCAGACCGCGGACGTCGGGCAGCGGATCCCAGAGCCGGCGAACCGGCCGGCGGCCGCGATCGGAGCGGAGCCGGCGGCCGGTGCTCTGCTCGTAGACCAGGTGGGCCAGGTCGGCCTTCGAGTGGCGGAGCTCGATCGTCAGCCGCGGGTTGCACTCGATCAGCTTCAACACCCCATCCGGTGCGCGCTTGAACTCGACCTGCGCCGGCCCGCGGTAGCCGATTCCACCCAGGAACCGGCGACCAGCCTCCGCGACGTCCGGAAAGTCCGCCTCGATCGTGAACGAGGCAACACCGTATTGAGGGGGGTACTGGCGCAGCTTGCGGAAGGTGAACCCGGTCAGGATCCGGCCGCGGGCGTCAACGTAGGCGACGTAGCTGAAGAGTTCACTGTCCATCCCGGGGACGAGCTCGGTCAGCAGCATCTCCAGTCCCAGCTCCGAGGATCGCCGCAACGCGGTCTCGAGCTCGCCGGGTCCGTTGACGACGAACAGCTTCTCCAGCGTCGGCGATCGCGGGTCCCGACCATCGAAATACCGGGCGAATCGGTGCGAATGAACCGGCTTCAGCCCGCATGGGAAGGCGAGCCCCGCGAGCGCGGCGTCGGGAGCCCCGCCGTTCCCGGTTGGCGCCGTGCGCGGCACCTCGAGGCCGACCCCTCGTGCGAGCGAGTAGGTGGCTCGCTTGTCGATCAATCTGAGCGCCAGCTCAGGGTCCATCTCCGGGAGCTCGTAACCGAGTTCGAGCAGCTCGGATCCCCGGCGCGCGATGAACTCGACACCGTCATCGTTGGAGGGGAGCAGCAGGCCCCGCCTCGGGCCGTTCAGGGCGGCCCTCCACAGACCCACGGAGACGTCCTCGCCGTCCCGGTAGATGTCGGTGAAGCCTGCGAGGTACCGGCAGTTCTTGGCGGGGCCGAAGCTGCTTCCCCATATGAAGACCTCCACATCGCAGCGACCGAGCGAGCGCGCGATTGCGGTGGCGATCGCGCCTGCGCCGATCACGACCGCGGCGTTTCCCTCCGCAGCGGCCAGCCGACTCGTAGCCTTCGTCCCTGCGGCCATTGCACGGCAAGCTAGCTGAGATGGTGCTCAGGGTTTCCGGCTCGAGAGCCAGCGCGAGACCGCAGGATCGGGTCCTGTGGCATCCGCTCCGCTCTACGATGCGGCCGTGTCATCCGCACAGATCGAGCTGCGGCCGGAGGCTCAACCTTTTGAGGGGCGCGAGCCCGCGCTCTGGCGGTCCCATAGCGACGCCGTTAATCAGCGCTTCCTTGACCGACACCTGGCCGGCAGGAGCTTCTCCTCGGCATTGAAGACGGATCTCTTCGACGAGTCGGTCACGGAGGGCGTGATTCCCCTGCTCCGGGAGCGGGCCGAGGAGGTCATCGGCATCGATCTGCTCCCCGAGGTCGTGAGCGCCGCCGCCGACCGCTACCCGGGCCTGCCGGTGGCCCCGGGGGACGTCCGGGCGCTTGACTTCGAGGACGCGCGCTTCGACCTCGTCGTCTCGCTTTCCACGCTCGACCACCTCGAGAGCACCGATGAGATCACGACTGCCGTTCGTGAGCTGGCCCGGGTGCTGGTTCCAGGGGGCACCTTGGTATTGACGCTCGACAACCCCGTCAACCCGGTGATCGCGCTGCGCCAGGCGCTGCCTAGCCAGCGGCTGCGATCCGCCGGCCTGGTCGCCTATCCGGTCGGACCTACGGTCAGTCCGCGGAGGCTGGCAACGATGGCGGCCCGGGCCGGGCTGACAGTGCGCAGCCGCGAGGCGCTGATGCACGCGCCGCGCGTGGTAGCCATAGCACTGGCGCGGCGAATCGAGACCGAACCGGCGGCGCGAACGTTCAGGCGCAGGGCGATGCGGATGGAGGGACTGGGCGGCTGGCCGACGAAATACCTGACCGGCCACTTCTCGGCGATCATCGCCGAGCGCGCGGCCGACTAGCTGTCTGAGGATCTTGGATAAGCGGTTCGCCGGGCTCCGAGCTGGACGTGTCCGGCGCAGTCCGGATAAACCACGGAGGCCGTAGTCGTAGTCCTCGGTGTTGCTCACCTGGCGTCCCTCGGCCAGCCTTCGCGACATGAAGCGATTCGCCAACGATCATCCGGTCGTCGCGTTCTTTGTGGGCGCCTACGCCATCACCTGGACGCTCTGGCTGCCCGCCGTCTTCTCGAGCGACCGGGAGGGCATCGTCGCCGGGCTCTTCCTCCTGGGCGTCTTCGGTCCGTGGCTGTCGGCCGCGCTGGTCACCCGGGCCGGCGGGGGATCCGCCAAGCAGTGGGTTCGCGAGATCTTCAAGTTCTCGATCGCGCGCCGCTGGTACGTGATCGCCCTGCTCTTTCCGGTCGCGCTGATCGCAGTTGCCTCGGTGCTGATGGCCGTCCTCGGAGTGGACCTGCAGACCTCGCTGCTCGCCGACGAGCGCCTCGTCGCCTTCCTGCCGACCCTGCTGTTCACCATCCTGATCAACGGCGGCCCCGAGGAGCCGGGATGGCGCGGCTTCGCGCTGCCGCGCCTTCAGGAGACCCGCTCCCCGGTTCGCGCCACGGCGATCCTCGGCCCGCTGTGGGCGTTCTGGCATCTGCCGCTCCTGTTCGTGGCCGGTGAGGACCTGGACCACGGGCTCGCGGGCGGCGAGTTCGCGCTGCTCATCCTCTGGACGATCATCGGGATCGCGTTCGGCTACTCGGTCTTCTACACGTACCTGTGGAACCGAACGCGAAGCGTCGTCCCAGCTGTCCTTCTGCACGCCTCGTTCAACGCGTCGAACGGCGTCTTCCTGTTGATCCCCGAGAGCGAGCAGGTCGGCGGGACCTACGCGAAGATCTCAATCGCGCTCACCGGCGTCGTCCTCCTCGCAGCGGCAGCGCTCGTGTACACGACTCGCGGGCGCCTCGGTCTGGCGGAAGGGGAAGAGCCGCCGGACTCAACCGACGCAGGCCGCATATCCGACACCGAGCAGGGGAGTGCGCAGGGACCAACCAGGGACGAGCGGCTCGAGAGAGTCGGTTCGTAGATTTTCGGCGCGGAGCGGTCGGTGACGGCCGCTATGCGGCCGTTAGGTACCGCTCGAGGGTCCTGAGGGCCGGATTCCGGGCCCCGGTTCCGCGGAACCGCCCCAGATCTGGTGTCCCTACCGGCGGGCCGCCGCCACGCCCGCTCGCCAGCCCGGCGCCCTGCCGCCCGACGGGGGCGCGATCGACCCCGCGTCGAGGCCGCTGCGCTCCAAGACCCGGGCGATCACCGCGTTCGAGTTCCACATCTCCCCGGTGCCGAGCTCGTCGCGCCCCCAGACCAGCCGCGGTACCTCGGGCGCGACGGACAGCACGCGCTCCGCGACGTCTCGGCCCTCGCCGATCTGCCGGGGGCTCTCGACCGCCTCGTCAGCGTCAGGAATCCGGCCCTCGCGCCAGACCCGTATCTCGTAGCGGAAGATCTCGAACCGCCCGGCCCAGCGGGCCCCGACCGGTCCCTCCGCCACCACTCCCCGCTCGCCGCTCGAGCCGAAGGCAGGGGCCTGCTCGATCACCCAGCCCTGACCCCCGAACGTGAGGCGAAGCGCGGCGTGGTAGATGTCGAGCGGTCGGCGGTGCTCCAGGAGCGCCTTGATCCGCTCGTAGATCCGCCCATTGGCGCGAACGAAGTGTCCGCCCGCGCCGAGCGGCAGCCAGAACAGGTCGACGGCATCCAGTTCGTCGGCGCTGTCGCGAGTCATTCCGACAGTCTCGAGGATGGGCAGCTGGAGCGTGGTTGCTCGTGCGACCGCCCTCGCCAGCTTGCTGGTTTAGCGGTATGCATCATAAAAGATGCGCTATCGCCACATGTTGCTATAGTGCATCGTAAGAGATGCACTATGGATATTGTCTCAACAACAAGCGATGAGGCTGTCGGTCGCGAGGTCGGACGGCGACTCCGGCGCATGCGCCTCAACCGCAACCTGAAACAGGATGAGCTCGCGTCGGAGGCAGGGGTCGGCAGGGCTACCCTGCAGCGGCTGGAGGACGGGGAGGCCGTGACCGTGCCGACCCTGGTCCGCGTGCTGCGCGCGCTCGGGCAGCTCGAACGGCTCGACCAAGTCCTTCCGGAGGAACCCGACAGCCCGATCGAGGAACTCGAACGCAGCGGCCGGACCCGTCGCCGGGCGGCAACCCGTCGAGAGCCCGAGCGGCAGCCCGGGCCATGGCGCTGGGGCGATGACGATGAAGGCGAAGCGTGAGCACGCTCGCCGAGGTGCGACTGTGGGGCCGACGCATCGGCGCTGTGAGCCTGCCCGCCGATCAAGTCGTGGCCAACTTCGAATACGACCGGGAGTTCGCGACGAGCGGCATCGAGGTTGCGCCGCTCGAGATGCCGCTCGAGCAGAAGATCTACAGCTTTCCCGGTCTGAACCCCGAGAGCTTCCACGGCCTCCCGGGCCTGCTTTCTGATTCGCTTCCGGATCGGTATGGCAACGCGCTGATCGACGCTTGGCTCGCGCGCGAGGGCCGCGAACCGGGCAGCTTCGACGCAGTTGAGCGCCTGAGCTACATCGGGACCCGGGGGATGGGGGCGCTGGAATTCCGGCCCGCGATCGGTCCGCAGTCACAGGGCAGCGAAGAGATCGACGTTCAGGCGCTGTCGGAGCTCGCCTCGGACGCCCTCGAGGAGCGCACAGCGTGGCGCGAGTCGCTCGGGGATGAGAAGGCGATGCAGCAGATCCTTCGAGTCGGCACATCCGCCGGGGGCGCTCGCGCGAAGGCATTGATCGCCTGGAATCCCAGGACGGGAGAGGTCCGATCGGGGCAGGGCGACGCTGAGCCTGGGTTCGAACACTGGATTCTCAAGTTCGACGGCGTCGATGATGAGAGCCGAGACCTGGGCAAGGGGCAGGGCTACGGGGCGATCGAGTACGTGTACTCAGAGATGGCGAGGCGGGCGGGCATTGCCATGAGCGAGACGAGGCTCTACGCGGAAGGTGGACGCCGGCACTTCATGACCAAGCGCTTCGACCGGACCCCAGGTGGAGGCAAGCTCCACATGCAATCGCTGGCGGCTCTGCGGCACCTCGACTTCAATCAGCCGGGGGCGAACTCCTACGAGCAGGCATTCGGCGTCATCCGCCGCCTCCGCCTCGGGCGGACGGCCATCGAGCAGATGTTCCGCCGCATGGTCTTCAACGTCGTGGCCCGAAACCAGGACGATCACGTCAAGAACATCGCCTTTCTGATGGACCAGGGAGGAGCCTGGTCGTTGGCGCCGGCGTTCGACATGGTCTATGCGGTCGGCCGTGGCTGGACGTCCAGGCACCAGATGTCGATCAACGGCATGCGCGATGGCTTCGTGATGGACGATCTGCGCGAGGTCGCTGAACTGGCCGCGATGAAAAGGGGCGAGGCCGATCGAATCGTCGATGAGGTCGTCGATGCCGTTGGCTCCTGGCCGACGCTGGCGGACGCCGAGGGGTTGGCTCCGCGGGTCGTCGAGCGCATTGCCCAACAACTTCGCCTCGACCTCGCGCAGCGTCGTTGAGGGGCTGCGGGCTCAGCCCGCTGGCGCTTCGGCCGCGGCGGCGCCGCGATTGCGGATCAGCATCATCCGGGCGAACGCGGAGCCGGTGAGGACCATGAAGGCGCTGTAGACGGTCGCCGGGACGACCAGCTCGGGATCGATCGCAGCGCCGACGGTGATCGCAAGGGCCGAGTTGTGGATTCCCAGCTCGAGCGAGATCGCGGTGGCCTGCCGGGGACCGAGCCGTGCCAGATGCGAGGTGCTGAAGCTGATGCCCATCGCCAGCAGGTTCAGGGCGAGGCAGGCCGCTCCCACGGCGGCGATGTTGTCGAACACGGTGTCGTGCTCGCTGATGATCGTCCCGACGACGATCACGGCGAAGACGGCGAGCACGACCCGTCGCAGCGTTTGGTCGGCGGCGACGACGGGCTCGGGGTTGCGATGGCGGATCACCATGCCGATCGCAAGTGGCACCACGGTGATGCCGAGCACCTTGGGAACCACCTCCGCCATATCGACATCCCCGAGCGAGACGGCGTCGAAGTGGGCCGTGGCGAGCGCTAGGTAGAGGGGGACCGTCAGCGCCGAGGCGGCGCTGCTGACCGCGGTCATCGTCACCGAGAGCGCGGTCTCCCCGCCGCTCAGGTGGGTGAGCGTGTTGGCCATGATCCCGCCCGGCGAGGCGCCCAGGAGCACGAGTCCAACGGCGAGCTCGGGGGACAGCGAGAACGCCTCGGCGAGCGCGAAGGCCAGTAGCGGCGCGACGAGCATCAGGTTGACCAGGCCGACTCCAACGCCGCGCGGGGTCGTGAGGACCCTGCGGAAGTCGGCCGTGGTCAGCGACAGGCCGAGGATCAGCATGATCACCGCCAGTCCGACGGGCAGCAGGTAGATGGTGGTGAACGAGTCCTCCAAGATGGCCTGCGCCCTCGACAGCGCCTCCCCACCATAGAACCTGCCTCAGAATCCCCACGCGTGCCTGGCCACACCGATCGGCGGACGCTGGTGCTGGGAGTGCTGCTCGATCGACTGGCGAGCGGCGGTCTCGCTGCCGTGGCGTTCAAGCTCCCGCCGCTGGTCTTCGCGGCGGCGTCGGTGGTCGGCGGCGCCCTGCTCAGCAGGCTCCGGATCCGTTCGAAGCGGCCGAGCGGGGAGTAGGCGACCAGGCCGATCCCCGGGTCCCGAGACTTCGGCTCCGACTGCCCTGCCGCCTGGAGAACCGACGGGCCGAAATTTCGGCATCTCGTCCAAGGCGCCCACGCAATGCGGCTGGGACCATCCGGGGCTCTACACGCGCAAGCACCCGATGCGGAAGGACACAGATGACGAATTGGACGCACAAGAGCACCGACGGCCTCGAGGACCTGGCACCCGGGCACGGGCTCGATGAGATTCAGGAGTTCCGCCGGGGGACCGAGGCGGTCGGCTCGGGCCAGATCGGCTTCAGCAGACAGCTGATCAAGTCCGGGAGGCGACAGCCCTTCGGTCACATGCATGCCGAGCACGAGGAGATCGTCTTCGTGATCACCGGCGGCGGCCGGGTCAAGCTCGACGACGAGATCGTCGACGTGCGCCCCCACGACGTGATCCGCGTCGGCACCGGGGTCACGCGGGCGATGGAGGCCGACGCTCAGGGTCTCGAGGTGCTCATCTTCGGCCCGGTCGGCAACGACGAGGGCACCGAGACGATCCAGGGGTGGTGGGGCGGCTGACTTCGAGCGCTCCAGCCGGCCCCGCTCTACGCATCTGACCCCTTAGAGCGCGACGCCGACCAGCGTCGGCTCGGGGACCAGATCGACGCCGAAGTGCTCCCGGACCCCGTCGCGGAGCTCGCGGGCGAGCTCGATGAGCTCTGCCGTCGTGGCTCCACCGCGGTTGACGAGCGCCAGCGGATGCTTGCCGGAGACTCCCGCGGCGCCGTCGCCGTAGCCCCGTTCGAACCCCGTCCGCTGGATCAGCCAGGCGGCTGAAGTCTTCACCCGGCCGTCGGGCTCGGGCCACGCTGGAGGCTCCTCGCGGGGCCCCAGCCGGGCCGCGGCAGCCTCCCGCAGCGTGGCATAGGCGCCGCGGTCGAGGATCGGGTTCGTGAAGAAGGATCCGGCGCTGCGCGAGTCGGGATCGGCCGGGTCGATGACCATGCCCTTGCCGCGGCGCAGCTCGAGCACCGCCTCCCGGACCGCGGCGAGCGGCGCGCGCTCCCCGATCTCCACCCCGAGCGCGTCGGCCAGCTGCCCATAGGCGATCGGGTGTCCCTCGCTCGACCGGTCCAGCTCGAAGGTGACGTCGATGACGATCCAGCGGTCGTTGCCCTTGAAGGCGCTCGACCGGTAGCTGAACCGGCACTCCGCGGGGGAAAGCTCGACGACCTCGCCGGTGCGGCGATCCCAGGCCCGCACCGAGCGAATCGTTCCCGCAACCTCCTGCCCGTAGGCGCCGACGTTCTGCACCGGCGTCGCCCCAGTCGAGCCGGGGATCCCGGACAGGCACTCGATTCCAGCCAGGCGCTCCTCGATGGTTCGCTCTACGAACCCGTCCCAGGACTCGCCCGCTGCAACCCGGACGCGCCGCCGCTCGCCGGCCTCGAGGACCTCGACGCCGTGGGTGCGCACCGCGACAGCGCGGGCGTCCCAGCCCGCGTCGGCAACGACGAGGTTCGAGCCCCCCGCGACGACGAGCAGCCTGGAGCCGGCTTCGTCGGACTCGGCCACCACCTCGGTCAGCTCGTCCGCGGACTCCACCTCGATCAGCTCGGCAGCGGGCCCGCCGAGCCCCAGCGTCGTCAGCTCGGAGAGCGGGTAGTCGGTGTGGCGCCTCATGGGCGGGGAGCCTACGGCCCCGCCGGGACCGCTGGGCGCGCGCCGATAGGCTGATCCTCCCGAACTCGAACCGAGAGGATCCGCCCGATGCCCGAGACCAACCGTCTCCTGCTGCTCGCCTCCCGCCCCGAGGGTCGGGTCGCGCTCGACAACTTCACCATCGACGAGGGCGAGATGCCCGAGCCGGGCGACGGGGAGGCGATCATCAAGACCCTCTACCTCTCGCTCGATCCGACCAACCGGGTCTGGATGGCCGGGGACTCGTACCTGCCGGCGGTCAAGAAGGGCGAGGTGATGCGGGGGATGGGCCTCGGTCAGATCGTCGCCTCCAGGAGTGACTCCTACGAGGTCGGCGACCTCTGCGTCGGGATGCCGGGCTGGCAGGAGTACGCGAACACCGCTGACGCCGCGACGCCCTGGAACGTGCTCCCGCGCGGCACCGGCCTGCCGCCGACGACGATGCTCGGGGCGCTCGGGATGACGGGGATGACCGCCTACTGGGGCGTCACCGATGTCTGCGCGGTCGCCGAGGGCGAGACGTTCGTCGTGGACGGTGCGGCCGGTGCCGTGGGCTCGGTCGCGGGCCAGATCGCCAAGGCTCGCGGTGCTCGGGTCGTGGGCATCGCCGGCACGGTCGAGAAGTGCGACTGGTTGACCTCTGAGCTCGGCTTCGACGCTGCCGTCTGTTACCGCGACGAGGACTTCACCGACCAGCTGAAGGCGGCCTGCCCCGACGGCGTCGACGCCCAGTTCGAGAACGTCGGCGGCGAGATCATGGACGCGGTCTACGAGCTGCTCAACACCCACGGCCGGGTCGCGGTCTGCGGGCTCATCGCGGGCTACAACGAACACGAGATCCCGAAGGGACCCACCAACTTCGGCAAGATGATCTTCGCCCGGCTCAAGGTCCAGGGCTTTCTGATCACGGACTACGCCGGCCGGGCCGGCGAGGCGCTCGGCGAGATGGTCCCCTGGATGCAGGAGGGGAAGCTCAAGCACGAGGAGACGCTCGTGCAGGGTGAGGTGACCGACGTGCCCGAGACCCTCAACATGCTCTTCGAGGGCGAGAACCGAGGCAAGCTGATCCTCGAGATCGCCCAGCCCGACCTCGGCGTACCGGAGGCCTGAGCCGGGCCGCGCTCTCGACGAAGCCCTCAACTAATCCCGGGTTGCGGTCGATAGGCCATTACGGGGGAAATCGACGGAGGGAGACACAATTGATCCGGTTCGCTCGCCGTCCGAGGGCTAACCTGTCCTCGGCGATCGGGGCTGCGGCGCTTGTTCTGGTATTGCTCGGCGCCCAGTCCGCCCAAGCGAAGCGCGCCGTGATCGAGGTCAGGACCGTCAAGGTCGGCAACCCCGACAACCGCTCGGTGGGCGTCGTGCCGTTCACCGACGCGATCTACCGCAACTGCGCCGACGCCCCTTCCGGCTCCTCGTGCGAGAAGGTCGGCAAGGTCGGCTACCGCTACGATATCGGCGAGCTCGAGGTGACGGTCGATCAGTGGGTCGACTTCCTCAACACGACCGACCCGCGCGGCCGCAACAAGCACCGCCTCCACGCCCGCACGCAGAGCTCGAAGCTGTGGCCGCAGTATGGGCAGGTGAATCGCAAGCGCAAGGCGAATAAGGGGCGCCACTACTCGGTGGCCACGCCCGAGTGGAGTGACAAGCCCTTCGGCTTCGCGGACTTTTTCTCGGCCGCCCGGTTCGTGAACTCGCTCTACAACGGGCGCGTTCTCAAGCGCGAGAAGCTGAATCAGGGTGGCTTCAAGTACCGGACCTACCGGGTCAAGCTCTCGCCGAAGACCCAGCGTGGGATGTACGACCTCAGCAATCGCAAGGCGGCCCGCACCGACAAGACCGGCTTCGTCGTTCCAAGCCAGGACGAGTGGATCAAGGCCGCCTACTACGACCGCGGCGGTGGCGGCACCTTCTCCTATTGGAAGTACCCGACCAACCCGGGCGTCTTCGGCGACGGCGATGCCACGGCGCCCAGCTCGACCTCGCTCGACTTCTCTACGGGAGACGTGACCAACTCCGGGACTCAGCCGCTCGCCCAGTACCGGGCCGCGGGCCAGCCCGCACCGAGCTGGTGCCCGCCGGGCGCACAGACCGGCCCGTCGACCTGCTCGACGCAGAATCCGTTCGGGATCAACCCGACGACCTACGTGGAGATCTACGCCGGGGTGGTGGGTGCAGTCGGACAGGCCGGCACGACCTCGCCCTGGGGCACGCTCGACCAGGGCGGCAACGCGGTCGAGTGGACCGACACGTTCGCGCCCCCTCCCGCCGGCAGCGGCGGTGGGAAGGTCTGGCGGCGTCTGCACGGCGGAGTCTCGAACGCTCCCGGGTTCCAGATGTGGCCGTCTGCGGTCGGGCTACAGCCTCAGGACAATCAGTTCTTCGAGCACGTCTATCCATGGCTCGGGATCCGCGTCGGCGCGATCGGCAACCTGAGACCGGCGCGCTGAGCTCAGCGGGAGCTTTCCCGATTCGTCGCTGCGGGCGGGCCGATGGGCATCACTCAACTAGAGTGCTGAGGCCGCGCCCAACCAGCAATCACCAGATCAGGAGTCCGCGATGGAGAGCAGCGTCACCGAGCCCGGGATCGAGTCCGACGAGAGCCCCGAGGCCGCGGACGGCGTGCTGTTCAACCCGCACACGTACGAGGGTCCGGAGCTCGATCCCGCCTCGCGGCGGATCATGCGGGCGACGATCGAGTGGTTCGAAACCCGCGGCAAGGAGGCGCTCAAGGATGCCGACCACGAGCGCACCTTCTACCGCGACTTCATCGGCTTCCAGGCCGCCGAGCATGCGTTCGCGACGCTGCTGACCCCCGACCGCGACGGCGGCGAGGACCCCGACAAGCGCTGGGATACCTACCGGAACTGCCAGTTCAATGAGATCACCGGGTTCTATGGGCTCGCCTATTGGTACACCTGGCAGGTCTCGATCCTCGGCCTCGGGCCAATCTTCATGTCGGAGAACGAGAAGGCCCGCGCGAAGGCGGCGAAGCTGCTCGACGAGGGCGCGATCTTCGCCTTCGGGCTCTCCGAGCAGGCTCACGGGGCCGACATCTACACGACCGACATGGTGCTGACGCCCGACCCCGACGTCGAGGGTGGGTTCAAGGCGAGCGGCGCCAAGTACTACATCGGCAACGGCAACGAGGCCGGGATGGTCTCGGTATTCGGTCGGCGCGCCGACGTCGAGGGGCCGGAGGGCTACGTCTTCTTCGAGGCCGACTCCCAGGATCCGCACTACAGGCTGGTCAAGAACGTCGTCAACTCCCAGAACTACGTCTCGAACTTCGAGCTCGAGGAGTATTCGGTCGCGCCCGACAGCATCCTCCACACAGGGCCTGAGGCGTTCAACGCGGCCCTGAACACGATCAACATCGGCAAGTTCAACCTCGGCTTCGCCTCGATCGGGATCTGTACCCACGCCCTCTACGAGGGGATCACCCACGCCCACAACCGGGTCCTCTTCGGCTCGCGGGTGACCGAGTTCCCGCACGTGCGCCGACTGCTCGCCGACGCCTACGCCCGGCTCGTGGCGATGAAGCTGTTCGGGACGCGGGCGATCGACTACATGCGCTCGGCTACACCCGAGGACCGTCGCTACCTGCTCTTCAACCCGCTGACCAAGATGAAGGTCACGACCGAGGGGGAGAAGGTCGTTGACCACATCTGGGACGTGATCGCGGCGAAGGGCTTCGAGAAG
>DATFLZ010000190.1:0-4390 GCA_035267205.1 Solirubrobacterales bacterium
TGCTCTCCGATCCGGGCGCGCTCGCAAGCCTGCCGGAGGCCGAGCTCGCCGCCGGCTGGGCCGAGGTCGTGAAGACCGCGCTGATCGCGGGCGGCTCGCTCTGGGACCGGGTGCGCGCGATGGACGGTCCCGCCGGCGAGCTGCTACCGGAGGTGATCTTCGACTGCGCACTGACCAAGCTCGCGGTCGTCGCCGAGGACGAGCGCGACTCCGGGCGGCGCGCCGTGCTCAACCTGGGCCATACCGTCGGACATGCGATCGAGGTCGCTACCGGCTACGGCCGCTACCGCCACGGCGAGGCCGTCGGGCTCGGCCTGCTCGCGGCGCTGCGCCTGTCCGGGACCGGCGAGCTGCGTGCCGAGGTCGCCGAGCTCCTCGCCGCCGGGGGCTTGCCCACCGCGCTCGACCCCGCGGTCGATGTCGAGGAGGTGCTCGCCGCAACCGGCAGGGACAAGAAGCGGACCAGCGCCGGCCTCGGCTTCGTCCTCGTGCGCGAGCCGGGAGCGGTCGAGCACGGTGCGAGCGCCGACGCCGGCGACGTCCGGGCCTCGGTGGAAGAATTGCTCGGATGACGGTGGGCTCCCACAACCGGATCGAGGTCCTTCACGGGATCAACCTCGACACGCTCGGGCGCCGCGACCCCGAGCAGTACGGGACCTTCACGCTCGCTGAGCTCGAGACCAAGATCAAGCGGATGGCGCACGAGCTCGGGCTGATCACGACGTTTTTCCACACCAACCACGAGGGGGAGTTCGTCGAGCACCTGCACCGCCTGCGGGAGATGGCCGATGCGGCCATCATCAACGCCGGCGCCTGGACCCACTACTCGTGGGGCATCCGGGACGCGCTCGAGGTGGCGGAGGTACCCGCGGTCGAGGTGCACATCTCCGACGTGCGGAGCCGCGAGGAATGGCGACGGCTGTCGGTCTTCGACGGGCTGGTGCTTGAGAAGATCTCCGGCGAGGGGCCGGACGGGTACCGGCTGGCCCTGGAGCGGCTCAACGACGAGCTCGGGGCCTAGTGGCTTCGGAGGAAAGGGCCGAGCGACTCGGAGCCCGCATCGCCGAGCGCGGAATCGACGCGCTGATCGTGGGCGACCTGGTGCACCCGGGGGACTCTGGCCGTGACGCGATCGCCGATGTCAGCTGGCTGAGCGGCTTTACCGGGAGCAGCGGCCTGGCGCTCGTCGACGCGGGCGGGGCGTGCACCTTCATCACCGACTTTCGCTACGCCGAGCGGGCCGGAGCCGAGCTCCCGGACGGGTTCGAGCTCGTGATCGCGGACCGGAACCTCGTGGAGACGCTGGCGGACCGGCTCGAGGGCCGCGTGGGGTTCGACCCGCAGGCGACGAGCGTCCGTGAGCTGCGGCGGCTCCGCGACGGCGCCCCCGACGGGGTTGAGCTGCTCGAGGATGAGGGTGCGGTCGGGGGCCTGAGGCGAGTCAAGGACGCCGCTGAGATCGAGGCCATCGCCGCGGCCTCCGAGCTCACGGACGCGGTCTACGCCGAGCTGGAGGAGGCCGGCCTGGGAGGGCGCAGCGAGCGCGATATCGGCCTCTGGATCGAGCGCCGGATGCGGGAGCTCGGCGCCTCCGGGCCTGCGTTCCCCCCGATCGTGGCGGCGGGGCCGAACGGCTCCCTGCCACACGCCGAGCCGGGCGATCGCGTGATCGCGGCGGGCGATCTCGTCGTGGTGGACATCGGCGCGATCCTCGACGGCTACTGCTCGGACTGCACCCGGACCTACGCTTGCGGCGAGGTCGGTGACGAGGAGCGTGAGGTCTACGGGCTCGTCCTCGCGGCTCAGCTGGCCGCCCTGGACGGCCTTCGAGCCGGAGCGTCCGGCAGGGCCGTGGATGCCCTCGCGCGCGATCACATCGCCGCGGGCGGGCACGGCGAGCGCTTCGGCCACGGGCTGGGCCACGGAGTCGGGATCGCGGTCCACGAGCCGCCGCGGCTCTCCAAGCGCTCGGAGGATCAGCTGCTCGCCGGCGACGTGGTCACGGTGGAGCCGGGGGTCTACGTTCCGGGCCGCTTCGGCATCCGGATCGAGGACCTGGCCGTCGTCACCGACGACGGGCATCGCAATCTGAGCAGCAGGCCGAAGCAGCTCCTCGAGCTGTCCTGAGCCGTTCACGCGGGGTTCACGAAGGGCCGCTGAGCACGGAATAGCCTGTGCGGATGGCGGCAGGAGGAAAGCCCTCGCCCTCGCTCTGGGTCGTACTCAGGGAGTGGGGGCGGATCGGCATCCTCGGGTTTGGCGGGCCGCCGGTCCATATCGCGATGATGAGGGAGCGCTTCGTCGAGAGCCGGGGCTGGATCCCACCTGACCAGTTCGAGGATGCGATCGCCGCGACGGGCCTGCTTCCCGGACCTGCCTCGACCCAGCTCTCGATCTATTGCGGGTGGCGTCTGCGTGGGGCTATGGGCGCGATCGTCGGCGGCCTCGCCTTCATCGTTCCCGGGCTGATCGCGATCATCGCGCTCGCGGCCCTCTTCCTCTCCTCGGCACCGCCCGAGGTCGTCCTGGCCGCGGGCGCGGGCGCGGGCGCCGCGGTCGCCGCGGTCGCCCTGAGCGCCGGCGCCGGCCTGGTCGGCCCGAGCTGGGTGCGGGCGGAGGGCCGGCACCGGCGCTGGGTGCTCTATCTGCTGCTCGGGGGCGTGGCCGCGGCGGCGGCGGGGCCCTGGGTGGTGCTGGTCCTGCTCGCAGCGGGGTTCACCGAGGTCGTCTGGCGCGGTGGGTCCGGGGCCGCCGGCACGACCGCCGCGTTCGCGCTGCCGACTGCCGTGCTCGTGCTGGCGGCGGCCACGGGCGGCACCGCGGCGCTGGTCTGGGTGGCGTTCAAGGTCGGGGCGCTGAGCTACGGCGGGGGGTTCGTGATCATCCCGCTGATGCAGGCCGATGCCGTGGACAACTACGGCTGGATGACCGACGCCGACTTCCTCAACGCGGTCGCGCTCGGGCAGCTCACGCCCGGCCCGGTCGTGCAGACGGTCGCGGTTGTGGGGTATGCGGCGGCGGGCGTCGGGGGCGCGTTGCTCGCAGCCACGGTGGCGTTCGCACCCTCGTTCGCCTTCATCCTCGGGGGCTCGCGCCACTTCAACACCCTGCGGGCCAACCCGCGGGTCAGGGCGTTTCTGGACGGTGCGGGGCCGGCGGCGATCGGGGCCATCCTCGGCGTCTCGATTCCCCTCGCCGCGGCGCTCTCGGAGGCCTGGCAGTTCGCGTTGCTGGCCGCTGCCGTGCTGCTCCTGTTCCCGCTCCGGCGCGGAGTCGTGCCGACCCTGCTCGTCAGCGCCGCCGCCGGCGCCGTCCTGGTTGCGGTCGGCGCCCCGCTTCCCTGACGCCGCTGGCGATCCGGGGCGAGGCCAGGCATCAGCCCGACCGCTAGCCTCTCGCCGCGTGATCAGCACAAACCAATTCAAGAACGGCATGCATATCGAGGTTGACGGGACGGTCTTCCGGATCATGGACTTCCAGCACGTCAAGCCCGGCAAGGGCGGCGCCTTCGTGCGGACCAAGCTGCGGCGCCACGAGGACGGCTCGGTGATCGACAAGACCTTCCGGGCGGGGGAGAAGTTCCGCCCCGTCCACACCGAGACGCGGAAGATGCAGTACCTCTACGACTCCGGTGAGATGCGGGTCTTCATGGACACCCAGTCCTATGAGCAGCTCGAGATCCCCGTGGACGTCGCGGGCGAGGCCATGCGATGGGTGCTCCCTAACGATGAGGTCGACCTCCTCTTCGTCGACGAGCGGGCCTCCGCGGTCCAGGTCCCGAGCGCTGTCGATCTGACGATCACCGAGACCCAGCCCGGGCTGAAGGGCGACACCGCCTCGGGCGGTGGCAGCAAATCCGCAACGCTCGAGACCGGGGTGGAGGTGCAGGTCCCCCTCTTCATCGAGGAAGGGGAGAAGGTCCGCGTGGACACCCGCAGCGGGGAGTACGTCTCGCGGGCATAGCGGGGCGGTTGGAGTCCGGGCCCTTGGTCGGGTTCGGTCCGCGATTTGTTGCAGTGAGGGGGTGAAGCGTGCGTCGCGCCCTGCCAGGCTCGGTCCCGGATGGGCGAGAGGCGAGAAACCCGGAATAGTCGCCGGAAAGTCGCACCTCGCCCTGTCGATCGGTGGATCGGGACGCTCGCCGGCAGGCAGCACGGCGTAGTCGCGATCGAGCAGCTGCTGGATCTGGGCCTCAGCCGGCACGAGATCGAGCACCGCATCAAAGCGGGGAAGCTCATCCGGATCCATCGCGGCGTCTACGCGGTCGGACATGGGGACCTCTCCCGCCACGGCCGCTTGATGGCCGCGACCCTCATTGCCCACGGTGCGGCGGTCAGCAACAGATCGGCCCTCGAGCTCTGGCACATAGCCGAGCCCCGAGGCGGGACCA
>DATFLZ010000191.1:0-3088 GCA_035267205.1 Solirubrobacterales bacterium
CAGTACCACCCCGAGGCCGGGCCGGGCCCGCACGACGCCCGCCACCTCTTCGACTCCTTCCTCGAGCTGGCCAATGCCTAAGCGCACCGACATCGAGAAGATCCTCCTGATCGGCTCGGGGCCGATCGTGATCGGCCAGGCCGCCGAGTTCGACTACTCCGGCGTGCAGGCCTGCAAGGTGCTGCTCGAGGAGGGCTACGAGGTCGTCCTGGTCAACTCCAACCCGGCGACGATCATGACCGACCCGGAGTTCGCCAGCGCCACCTATGTAGAGCCGCTGCTGCCCGGCCCGGTGACGAAGATCCTCGAGAAGGAGCGCCCCGACGCACTGCTGCCGACCCTGGGCGGCCAGACGGCGCTCAACCTGGCGATGTCGCTCTACGAGGACGGCACTCTGGAGCGGCTCGGGGTCGAGCTGATCGGCGCCGACCACGGCGCGATCCGGCGCGCCGAGGACCGCGAGGAGTTCCGCACGACGATGAATGAGGCCGGGCTCGGGATTCCCTGGTCGCGGACGGTGGGCAGCGTCGCCGAGGTCGAGGCCGGGCTCGCCGACGGCGGCATCGAGCTGCCGGCGATCGTCCGCCCGGCCTTCACGCTCGGCGGCCAGGGCGGCGGCGTGGGGGAGACCGCGACCGAGCTGCTCCAGGTCGTCTCCGAGGGCCTCGCGGCAAGCCCGATCAACCAGGTCCTGGTCGAGGAGTCGGTGCTTGGATGGGGCGAGTTCGAGCTCGAGGTGATGCGCGACCACAACGACAACGTCGTGATCATCTGCTCGATCGAGAACGTCGACCCGATGGGCGTCCACACCGGCGACTCGGTCACGGTCGCGCCGGCGCAGACGCTGACCGACCGGCTCTACCAGGAGCTGCGCGACCAGGCGATCCGGGTGATCCGCGCCGTCGGGGTCGAGACCGGGGGCTCCAACGTGCAGTTCGCCGTCGACCCCGAGAGCGGCCGCATCGTCGTAATCGAGATGAACCCGCGGGTCTCGCGCTCCTCGGCGCTGGCTTCGAAGGCAACCGGCTTCCCGATCGCCAAGATGGCCGCCAAACTCGCCGTCGGCTACGCGCTCGAGGAGATCCCCAACGACATAACCCGGGCCACGCCGGCCTCCTTCGAGCCGACGATCGACTACGTCGTGACGAAGATTCCGCGCTTCGCCTTCGAGAAGTTCCCCGGCGCCGAGGGGCGGCTCTCGACCCACATGCAGAGCGTCGGCGAGGTGATGTCGATCGGTCGAACCTTCCGCGAGTCGTTCGCCAAGGCGATGCGCTCGCGTGAGCTCGACTCGCCCGCCGTGCCCCCGGCCGACGAAGAGGAGCTGCTGGCGGCGATCGCGGTGCCCTGCGCCGAGCGCTTCGACCTGATCGAGGTCGCTTTCGAGCGCGGGATCGGGGTCGAGGCGATCCACGAGCGCTGTCTGGTCGACCGCTGGTTCCTGCGCGAGCTGCAGGCCCTGGCCGTCGAGGGCGACGGCACCGAGGGCCTGCAGCGCACCTACAAGGCGGTCGACACCTGCGCCGCCGAGTTCGAGGCGGCGACGCCCTACTACTACTCGGCCCACGAGCGCCCGGGTGCGGTCTCCGAGGTGCGCCGCGGCGAGAACGACTCGGTCGTGATCCTCGGCGCCGGCCCGAACCGGATCGGCCAGGGGATCGAGTTCGACTACTGCTGCGTGCACGCGGCGATGACCGCCCGCGAGCTCGGTCGCGACGCGGTGATGGTCAACTGCAACCCGGAGACCGTCTCGACCGACTACGACACCTCCGACCGGCTCTACTTCGAGCCGTTGACGATCGAGGACGTGCTCGCGGTCTGCGAGCAGGAGCGCCCCGAGGGCGTGATCGTCCAGTTCGGCGGCCAGACGCCGCTGAAGCTGGCCCGTGCGCTCGAGGAAGCAGGCGTGCCGCTGCTCGGCACCCCGGTCGACGCGATCGACCTCACCGAGGATCGCGGCCGCTTCGGCGCGCTGCTGCGCCGGCTCGACATCGCCCACCCGCCCTACGGCACGGCGCTCTCGGCCGAGCAGGCCGGCGCGATCGCCGAGCAGGTCGGCTTCCCGCTGCTCGTCCGGCCCTCCTACGTGCTCGGCGGCCGGGCGATGGAGATCTGCTACTCGACCGAGAACCTCAACGCCTACCTCGACGTCCACGTCAAGGCCGACCAGGAGCACCCGCTGCTGCTCGACCGCTTCCTCGAGAACGCGATCGAGATCGACGTTGACGCGCTCGCCGACGGCGAGGACGTGCACGTCGCCGGGATCATGCAGCACGTCGAGGAAGCCGGCGTCCACTCCGGCGACTCGGCCTGCGTGATCCCGCCGATGAGCATCGGCGAGGAGATGCTCGAGGAGATCCGCGAGACGACCGAGCGGATCGCCCTGGAGCTGGGCGTGATCGGGCTGATCAACATCCAGTACGGGATCGCCGGCGGGCGCCTCTATGTGATCGAGGCCAACCCGCGCGCCTCGCGCACGGTGCCCTTCGTCTCCAAGGCGACCGGCACGCCGCTGGCGAAAGTCGCCGCGAGGCTGATGCTCGGCGAGAAGCTCGCCGAGATGAACCTGCCCGAGCCGCCGCGCGGCCACGTCAGCGTCAAGGAGGCCGTCCTGCCATTCGCCCGCTTCGCCGGGGTCGACTCGGTGCTCGGGCCGGAGATGAAGAGCACCGGCGAGGTGATGGGCATCGCCGCCGACTTCCCGACCGCCTTCGCCAAGGCGCAGGCGGCGGCCGGGGTTCTGCTGCCCACAGAGGGCGCCGTCTTCATCACGGTCACCGACACCGACAAGCCCGCCGCGACTCAGATGGCCGCCCGTTTTCACGACCTCGGCTTCGAGCTGATCGCGACCGGCGGCACCGCCCAGTCGATCTCCTCGATGGGGATCCCGGTGAAGCGGATCAACAAGATCGGCGAGGGCTCGCCGAACGTCGTCGACCTGATCCGCGAACGCAGCTGCGACCTGGTGATCAACACGCCGACCGGCTCCGGCGCCCGCGCCGACGGCCAGGCGATCCGCACAGCCGCGGTCCGCCACGGGATCCCCTGCGTGACGACGATGACCGGCGCCTCCGCCGCGGTGCGCGCG
>DATFLZ010000192.1:0-6385 GCA_035267205.1 Solirubrobacterales bacterium
TGCGTCGCGCCGCCGCGGGGGTCATCACGACGAGAGCGGTCGTCTGCGTTGAGGTCAGCTCGACGCGCTTGACTCCCGGGCGCCCGTTCAGGTACCTGCGGACCCGGCGCCGGTCGCTGCGCCGCGCCGCGAACCGGTCCCGGAACTCGCGCTGGCCGGGGAAGTCGCGGTAGCGCCCGCTCGTGGGGTTGGCCACGCGCCTGCCCAGGCGGGCGATGTTGCCTCGCGGGCGCAGCCCGAGCAGAATCACCCGGCGCTGCGGGGGCGAGCCTCGGGCCGCGTCGCCGGAGTCGCCGGAAGCCGCCGCGGTGGAGGGGGTGGAGGAGCGGAGCGCTTCGCCGTCCGATGCGGCGCCGGCCGCAGCCGGAAGCGCGACGGAGGCGAGCGCGGCGGCGAGGATTCCGAGAGCTGCCCGCACGCCTGGTCGGTCCTCGGCGCTCGCTAGGACGCGAGCCAGATCGCTCCGTCGCGGATCTCGACGGGGTAGGTCTTCAGCGAGCGGGCTCCGGTCGTTCCCTTCACCACGCCCGCGAGCGGCTTGAAGGCGCCCTGGGGGCCGCGGGTCATCTTTCCGGTCGAGACGTCGAAGCGGGCCCCGTGCCAGGGGCACTCGAGGCAGCCGTCGTCGGCGACCTCGCCCTCCCCGAGCGAAGCGAACAGGTGCCGGCAGCGGTTCGACACGGCGAACGGCTCGCCGTCGCTGATCCCGACCGCGAGCGTGCCATGCGGTGTGTCGTCCACCACCGCGACCCCTGAGTCACCGAGCGCGTCGACGGCGATCAGCTGCGTATCGGATCCGTTACCTGCGGCCATGGGTGGACTATCTCACACGATCGGGGTCGCAGCGGCCCGGAGCGTCCCGACCGGAGTACCCTCGTGCCGATGGCCTTCGCCAGCCCCGCACCGCTCCGCGATCAGATCGGCTCCGCGTTTCCCGAGCGTCCCTTCCGGGTCCGCTTCTGGGACGGCGGCGAGCTGCCGCCGACGAGCGCGCCCGTCTCCGGTGGCGAGGGCCCGACGTTCACCGTGGCCTCGCCCGCCGCGGTCGCCCACGCCCTGCGCGCGCCGGGCCAGCTCGGGATCGGGCGCGCGTACGTATCCGGCGACCTGGAGGTCGACGACATCGACGCGGTCATCGAGCTGCTCGACGAATGGAAGCCCCCGCCGGTGGACGCCGCCACCAAGCTGCGGCTGATGGCGGCGGCGATCCGCGCGGTCGGCCTGCGGCGGCCGCCGTCGCGCCCCGAGTCGGAGCTGGTGCCGAAGGGCGCTCGCCACAGTCGCGAGCGCGACGCCCGGGCGGTGCGCCACCACTACGACGTCTCCAACGAGTTCTTCGACCTGTTCCTCGACGACTCGATGACCTACAGCTGCGGCTTCTTCTCGTTCGCCAGGGAGGCGGCCGACTCGGACTCCCTCGAGGCGGCCCAGCGGGCGAAGCTCGGCCTGACCGCGGACAAGCTCGGGATCGGGGAGGGCGACCGCGTCCTCGACGTGGGCTGCGGCTGGGGCAGCTTCGCGATCACCGCGGCCGAGCGCGGGGCGGGGGAGGTGCTCGGGGTGACCCTCTCGGAGCCGCAGGCCGAGCGTGCCCGCGAGCGGGTCGAGGCCGCCGGCTGCGCGGACCGCGTCCGGATCGAGGTCCGCGACTATCGCGACCTCGCGGGCGAGGGCAGCTTCGACGCGATCGGCTCGATCGGGATGGTCGAACACGTCGGCGCCGAGAACATCGACCTCTACGCGGAGACCCTCGCGGCCCTGCTCGCGCCCCAGGGCAGGCTGCTCAACCACGGCATCACCCGCCTGCGGCACACAGACCCCGAGGCGGGCCCGTTCTCCGAGCGCTACGTGTTCCCCGACGCCGACCCGGTCCACCTTTCCCGGGTGCTGATCGCGATGGAGCGCGCCGGGCTGCTCACCCGCCACGTGGACGAGTGGGGGGCCGACTACGCCGAGACCCTGCGCCACTGGGCCCGGCGGCTCGACGACAACCTCGACCGCGCGATCGAGCTGGCCGGTGAGGAGCGCGTCCGCGTCTGGCGGCTCTACCTCCGCGCCGCGCGCAACGGCTTCGAGATCGGCTTCACCTCGATCTACCAGGTGCTCTGCACGCGCCCGCCGAGCAGGGGCTCGGCGGCGGAGCCGGTGTTCGGGTCCGTGGGCTCCTAGGGCGGTGCAGCGCGACCTCAAGATCCGTGGCTACACGGTCGCGCAGGCGCCCAACCCGCCGCTGTGGGCGGCGCTCGCGGCGGCCGCCGTCGGGGCCGTCGCGGACGAGGGCACCACGCTCGACCACGGCGCCCGCGCGGTGTTCTTCGTCGCGATCACGGTCTGGGCGTGGGAGGAGGCGGCTCACGGTGTCAACGGCTTCCGCCGCGCGCTCGGCACGGTCGCGCTGGCGCTGATCGCGCTCGCGATCGGGCGCGAGCTCAGCTGAACCGCGAGCTTTGCCGGGCGGCCTAGAATCCCCCGCGATGGTGGGAGGCAAGGGCGATCCGATCGGGCGGGCGGCACGGCTCGCCCCGGCCGCCGCCCTGCTGGCGCTGCTGGCCCTGTTGCTGGCCCCGGCGGGTGCCGCGGCCGATCGCTGCAAGGGTGAGAACAAGCCCGTGAAGCCGGGCAACTTCGCGAAGTCGGAGCGGGTGATGCTCTGCCTGGTCAACGTCCACCGCGCCGAGCACGAGGTCGGGGCGTTGCCGATGGAGCCGACGCTTTGGCGCGCGGCCCGCGACCACAGCGCCGACATGGTCGCCCGCCGCTACTTCGGCCACCAGAACCCCGAGGGCGAGAACGCGACCGAACGCGCCCGGCGCGCCGGCTACCGGGGCGGCGTCGGCGAGAACATCCAGACCCGCTCCGGAGGCACGCCCCACGAGTTCTTCGAGTCCTTCCGCAGGTCCGCCGACCACAACGAGAACATGCTGCGGCCGAGCTACGCCGTCGCCGGGATCGGCTTCGCCGACGGGTTCGCCCCCGAGAAGGGGGAGGAGGGTGGCCCCGGGGTGACCGTGACGGAGGACTTCGGCGTGGTCCCGACGCCCGCCGACGACCACGCGCTCGACCTGCTGATCACGAGCGAGTGCGATGCCGACCGCACCGGCAAGAAGCAGGCGAAGCGCAAGCTGAAGCGGGCGAAGCGCATGATCAGAAAAGCGAAGCGCAAGGGCAAGAAGCGCAAGCTGCGCCGCGCCAAGCGCCAGAAGCGGGCCGCCAAGCGGACGCTGAAGTCGCTGCGGGGCGAGATCAAGGTGCACTGCAAGCCGCCCGGCTTCTGAGGGGAGGGGCCGGCCGGGGGGAGAGTTCCGGGCGTCCGCGCCCTCCTACGAGGGGGCCAACCTCTACGGTCCCCCGCCCATGGAACCCGCATCCGCGCCAGAGACCCAGACCCACGCCGCCGAGGCGCTCGAGCTGCTCCGCAGGCTGACCGGCAACCCGGATGCCGAGTTCCGGGACGGCCAGCTCGAGGCGATCACCCAGATCGTCGACGAGCGCGGCCGCGTGCTCTGCGTGCAGCGCACGGGATGGGGGAAGAGCGCCGTCTACTTCGTCGCCACCGCCCTGCTGCGCGCGGCCGGATCGGGGCCGACCATCCTCGTCTCGCCGCTGATCGCCCTGATGCGCAACCAGCTCGCCGCCGCCGAGGCGCTGGGCATCGAGGCGGCCACGGTCAACTCGTCCAACCGCGATGACTGGGAGGAGACGTTCGAGCGCATCGATCGCGGCGAGATCGACCTGCTGCTGGTCAGCCCCGAGCGCCTCGCCAACTCCGGCTTCCGGGCGACGGTGCTGCCGGAGCTGATCGCGACCTCGGGCCTGCTCGTGGTCGACGAGGCGCACTGCATCTCCGACTGGGGCCACGACTTCCGTCCCGACTACCGCCGGATCGCGGGCCTGGTCAAGCAGCTTCCCGACAACGCGGCCGTCCTCTGCACGACCGCGACCGCCAACGACCGCGTGATCGCCGACGTCTCCGAGCAGATCGATCCCGGCGAGGGCTCGGAGCTGCTCACGATCCGGGGCACCCTCGATCGTCCTTCGCTGCGGCTCGAGGTCGTCGAGCTTCCCACCCAGGCCGAGCGGCTCGCCTGGCTCGCCACCCACCTGCCGGGGATGACCGGGAGCGGGATCGTCTACTGCCTGACCGTCCGCGACACGATCACGGTCAGCAACTGGCTCGACTCCCAGGGGATCAGCTGCGAGGCCTACTCGGGCAAGGTCGAGTCCGAGGAGCGGATCCGGATCGAGAGGAAGCTGCTCTCGAACGAGATCAAGTGCGTGGTCGCGACCAGCGCGCTGGGAATGGGCTACGACAAGCCCGACCTGGGCTTCGTCGTCCACTTCCAGGGGCCGGGCTCCCCGATCGCCTACTACCAGCAGGTCGGCCGCGCGGGCCGCGGGCTGGCGGAGGCGGACGCCGTCCTGCTCAGGGGCGCCGAGGACCGCGACGTGCAGGACTACTTCATCAAGAGCGCCTTCCCGCCGCCCGAGCAGATCGAGCAGGTGATGGGCCTGATCGAGGGCTCGCCGCGCCCGGTCAGCGTCGGCGAGCTGATGGGGGACGTCAACCTCGGCAAGGCCCGCCTCGGCCTGATGCTCAAGCAGCTCGAGGTCGAGGGCGCGCTCCGCAAGGTCGGCAGCAAGTGGCAGCGCAGCGGCCGCGACTGGACCTATGACGAGGAGCGGATCCGCGCCGTGACCGAGGCGCGCCGCTCCGAGCAGAGCGCCATGGAGGCCTACGGCACCGACGGCCGCTGCCTGATGCAGGCGCTGCGGGTCGAGCTCGACGACCCGGGGGCCGAGCCGTGCGGGCGCTGCGCGGTCTGCACCGAGCCCCGCTACGACGGCGAGCTCGACCGCGATCTCGGGCTCCGCGCGATCGCGATGATCCGCGACCGCGCGGTGGAGATCGAGCCGCGCCGGAGCACCCCCGCCGAGACCGGCGGCTTCCCGCGCATCCCCCGGGACGAGCAGCTCGAGCCCGGCCGCGCGCTCTCGGTCTGGAACGACGCCGGCTGGGGCCGCCTGGTCCGCAAGGGGAAGATCGAGGACGAGCGCTTCGACGACGACCTGGTCACCGCGGCCGCCGCGCTGGTTGAGAGCTGGGGCCCCGAGCCCGCGCCCGGATGGGTCACCGCGGTGCCCTCCCGCCGCCATCCCGAGCTCGTGCCCGACTTCGCCGAGCGCCTCGCCGCCGCCCTCGGCCTCCACTACTCGGCCGCCCTCACCCAGACCCGCGAGACCAAGCAGCAGAACAGCCTCGCCAACTCCCGCCTGCAGTACCTCAACGTCGGCGGTGCCTTCGCCGCCGACCGCTCGGCCTGCAAGCGCGAGCCGGTGCTCCTGATCGACGACACCGCCGACTCCCGCTGGACCCTGACCGAGGCCGGCCGGGTCCTGCGCCGAACGGGCGTGGTCGCGGTCATCCCGCTCGTGCTGGCGAGCACCGCGGTCGGCGGATAGGACGGTCGGCCCAGGGGCCCGTGGACTGAGGGTTCGCGCCCCGGTATCCTCGGACCGGTACGCGGAAAGGGAGCGGTGTTGCGTCAAGACAGGTTTCGGTTCAGGGTCGGAGGGTTCAGCGTCGCGTTGGGCCTGCTGCTCGCGCTGGCGGTCGCGCTGCCTTCCCAGGCGAGCGCGGCCCGCAGCGTCTACGTCTCCGCCTACGACGGGAGGTCGGTCTCGGCCTTCTCGATGAGCGGCAGCGGCCAGCTCGCCTCGATCGCGACCCCCTACGACACCGGCGTGGACACTCAGGGCATCGCGATCTCCCCCGACGGTCGCTACCTCTACGCGGCGCTGTGGGGTGGCGACGCCGTCCGCGGATACCGGGTCGAGCAGGGCGGAAAGCTCACCGCGATCGGTAACACCGCAGCGGAGACGGCCCCGGTTGGCCTCGCCGTCAGCCCGGACGGGCGGCTGCTCGCGGTCACCAACTACTTCTCCTCCGACATCTCGCTTTACCGGATCGGCCCGAACGGGGGGCTCAGCGAGCACCCCGTCTCGCCGTTCAGCACCGGTGGGACGAACCCCTTCGGCGTCACCTTCAGCCCGGACGGTCGTCACCTCTACGTGGCCTTCCTGACCGGCGCGGGGGACGTCGGAGCGTTCGCGGTCGCAGCGGACGACTCGCTGGGCGCTCTCGCGGGCTCGCCCTACGACGTCGGGATCAGCACGGCCTCCGGCGTAGCCGTGACTCCCGACGGGCGCTTCCTCTACGTGAGCCACCAGGCAGTTGCCAACGTCGCCGGCCTCTCGATCGCCGCGAGCGGCATCCCCACGCCCCTTGCCGGCTCGCCCTTCCCGGTCGCCGGCACCTCGGTTGGGATCGGGGTGGACCCAGGCGGGGAGTTCCTCTACCTGAAGGGCGGCATCGGGGTGATGGGCG
>DATFLZ010000193.1:0-7236 GCA_035267205.1 Solirubrobacterales bacterium
GAGGTCGGCGTCGCCCCCGGGATGTGGCTGGGATGAGCGCCGCCCGAGGGGTCTGAGCCATGTCCGCGGCGACGAGCCGGGCGCACCACGCGCTCGCCCCCGAGCCCCGGGAGCCATCCCCCGATCGCGCGCCCGACTGGGTAGCTCGCGGCACGCCGGAGCCGCTGCGCACCGAGCTCCAGCAGCTCCTGGGCGAGAACGGGGTGCTGACGCGGCCGAGCGACCTCGTCCGCTACGCCTCCGACGCGAGCCCCTACCGGCGCTTTCCGCTGGCCGTCGCGCAGCCTCGGGACGAGGGGGAGGTCGCCGAGCTGTTCGACTACGCGGACCGGCGGGGGGCCCCGGTGACCTTCCGCGCCGCCGGAACCAGCCTCAACGGCCAGGCGCAGGGCGACGGCATCCTCCTCGACTGCCGCCGGCATTGGCGAGGAGTCGAGGTGCTCGGCGAGGGCGAGGCGGTTCGCGTCGCCCCCGGCGTGATCCTCGGCCACGTCAATCGGCTGCTCGCGCCGCACGGTCGCAGGCTCGGTCCCGATCCGGCGAGCAAGGACTTCGCGACCGTCGGCGGGGTGATCGCCAACAACTCGGGCGGGATGCGGTGCGGGACGACGAAGGACTCCTATTCGACGCTGCGATCGCTTCGCTTCGTCCTCCCTTCGGGGGTCGCGATCGACACGGCCGCCCCGGACGCCGCGGAACGGTTCGCCGACGCCGCCCCGGAGCTGGTCGCGGGGCTCGCGGAGATCCGCGATGAGATCCGCTCCGACGCCGACCTCCGGAAGCTGATCGAGCGCAAGTACGCGATCAAGAACACGATGGGCTACCGGCTCTCGGCCTTCCTCGACGCGGACGAGCCGTGCGAGATCTTCCGCAGGCTGCTCGTCGGCAGCGAGGGGACGCTCGCGTTCGTCAGCGAGGCGACGTTCGAGACGGTGCCCGTGCCGCCGCTGACGACGACAGCGTGGGTCCACTTCCCCGACATCGCAACCGCCGCGGCGCCCGTCGCCGAGCTGGTTGAGGCGGGGGCGACGGCGGTCGAGATGATGGTCGCGCCGGCCCTGATGGTCGCGGCGAACTCGATCCCCGGTACGCCCGGCGAGTGGAAGGAGCTGCCGATCGAGTCCGCGGCGCTGCTGATCGAGTTCGGTGGGATCGAGGAGAACGACCTCGCCAAGGCCGAGGCGCGAGCCGACGATGTCCTCGAGGCACACGAGAAGCTGGGCCTGGCGGACTGGACGCGGGATCCCGAGCGGATCGAGCTCAACTGGCAGGTTCGCGAGGGCCTCCACGGCCTGGTCGGGCAGATGCGACCGGAGGGCACCTCGTTGATCGTCGAGGACATCTGCGTCGCTCCGGAGCGGATGGCGGACTGCGCCGGCCGGGTCCGTGAGCTCCTCGGCGAGCACGGATTCCTGACCGGCGTGGCGGGCCACACCTCGGCGGGGAACCTGCACTTCATGCTCACCCCGGACTTCTCCAAGCCCGAGGACCGCGAGCGCTACGACTCCTTCCTGGAGAAGCTGGCCGGCCTGGTCATCGACGAGTACGGCGGCTCGCTCAAGGCGGAGCACGGGACCGGCGTCAACATGGCCCCCTTCCTCGAGCGCGAGTGGGGGGAGCGGGCCTGCGAGCTGATGTGGCGGGTCAAGGAGCTGGCGGATCCCGGCAAGCTGCTGGCGCCCGGCGTAATGCTCAATCGCGACCCCGACTGCCATCTGCACGACCTGAAGACGACGCCGGGGATCGAGGAGTCGGTGCGCGCCTGCGTCGAGTGCGGGTTCTGCGAGCCGGCCTGCCCGAGCCGCGACCTCACGTTCACCCCGCGCCAGCGGATCGCGGTCAGGCGGGAGATCGCCCGCCAGCCGGTCCACTCCCCGGTACGGGCAGCACTGCTCTCCGAGTACGAGTACGACGGACTCGATACCTGTGCCGCCGACGGCAGCTGCGGCCTCGCCTGTCCGCTGGCGATCGACACCGGGGCCCTGGTCAAGGAGCTGCGGGCCCGTCGCAACCGGCCCTCCGCCGAGCGGGCCGCGGAACGCGCAGCGGAGCGCTGGGAGGTCGTGGAGCGCGGCGCCCGGCGGGGCCTCGGTATCGGCGGGGCGCTGGCGGGCGCGCTGGGCGACCGCGCGGTGGGAGCGCTGACCGGGGCAGCGCGCCGCGCGCTGGGCGCCGAGCTCGTGCCCGAGTGGGTCGGGCCGATGCCGCCGCCGGCACGGGAGCCACTCCCGATCACCGACCGCGAGGGCGCGGCCGCCGTCTACGTTCCCGCCTGCATCAACAGGATCTTCGGCGCCTCCCACCCCGAGGACCGTGGCTGGGCGGCCGGCCTCCCGGAGGCGATGGTCGAGATCTCGCGGCGCGCCGGCCTGCCGGTCTGGATCCCACCCGACGTCGAGGGCACCTGTTGCGGGACGCCCTGGAGCTCGAAGGGCTTCGCCGCGGGGCACGAGACGATGGCGGCGAAGACCGCGGAGCGGCTCTGGCGCTGGAGCGGGGAAGGCCGGCTGCCGGTCGTCGTCGACGCTACCTCGTGCACCCAGGGCATGCGCGAGGCGGGCTCCGCGCTGGACGGGGATCTCGCCGCGCGCCACGGTGGCCTGGAGATCCTCGACTCGATCGAGTGGGCGGAGCGGCTCCTCCCCGAGCTGGCGATCGAGCGCCGCCTCGACTCCGTCACCATCCACCCGACCTGCGCGAGCGCCAAGCTCGGGCTCGATCGGCGCCTGCGGGCGCTCGCCGCCGGGCTCGCCGGGGAGGTGGTCGTGCCGCCCTCGGCCGGCTGCTGCGGGTTCGCCGGGGATCGTGGCCTGCTGCGCCCGGAGCTCACCGCCTCGGCGCTGGCCGCGGAGGCCGAGGAGGTCCGCGCGCACCCAACCGATGCTCACCTGTGCTCGAACCGCACCTGCGAGATCGGCCTCGAGCGGGAGACCGGCGCCCACTACGCGTCGTTCATCTACGTGGTCGAGGAGCTGAGCCGGCCGGGATAGGCCGTGGACTCACGCGGGTGTTGGCCGCCCCCCGCCGCGTGCGACGGAGTCGGGTCGACTACCTTGCAGCCCGATGACCACGACCAACGCACGCCTCGCCGAGACCCGCGCTCGCACCGACCAGGGGGTGCTTCGTGAGGTGATCGAGGCGCTCGCGCCGCTCGAGCGCCTCGCCGGATCCGAGGACGAGCGGCGAGCGGCGGAGTGGATCGCCGAGCGCCTCGGCGCGGCCGGCGCCGAGGCCACCGTGGACGAGGAGACATTCGAGGACGGCTACGCGGGGATGATCGGATCGCTCGCGGCCATCGCGGCGGGCTCGGGTCTGCTCGCGATGAGCGGTCGCGGCCGCAGGCTTTCGAGCCTGGTCTCCGGGGCCGCCACGGCCCTGATCGCCGACGACATCTCCAACGGCTTCCGGCCCTGGCGCAAGGCGACGATGCCGCGCAGGCCGACCTGGAATGTCGTCGCCGAGGCCGGGGACCCTGAGGCCGAGCGCACGCTCGTCGTCATGGCCCACCACGACGCCGCTCGCACCGGTGCGATCTTCGACGAGACCGCGCAGCGGCTCCTCGGCGAGCGCCTCCCAGGGGTCATCGAGCGGATCGATACCTCCCTGCCGCTGTGGTGGCCGCTGCTCGCCGGGCCGGCCTCGATCGCCGCCGGGAATGCGACCGGCCGCCACCGGCTGGCCGCGTTCGGCACGATCGCCAGTGCAATCGGAGCTGCGGTGATGGCCGATATCCAGCGCAGCCCCGTGGTCCCCGGCGCCAACGACAACCTCACCGCAGTCGCCGTGCTCGTTGCGCTCGCTGAGGCGCTCGCCCGCGAGCCGGTGAAGGGCGTGCGCGTGATCCTCGCGTCCTGCGGTGCGGAAGAGGTGCTTCAGGGTGGCGTCTACGCGTTCTGCGAGCGGCACCTCGAGCCGCTGGACCGCGAGCGGACCTGGATGCTCAACGTCGACACCGTCGGCTCGCCGGGGCTGGTCCTGCTGGAGGGCGAGGGGCCGGTCGTGATGGAGGACTTCTTCGACAGGACCTGGCGCGATCTGATCGCCCACGTCGCCGACCGCGAGCGGATCCCGATGCGCCGCGGGATGCGCGCGCGGACCAGTACCGACTCGGTGATTCCCAGCCGCATGGGGATCCCCACGGCCTGCCTCGTTTCGGTCGACCGTTTCAAGTCGCTCAGCAACTATCACCAGCCGAGCGACCTGCCGGAGAACGTGAGCTATCCGACGGTCGCATGCGCCGCGGACCTCGCCGAGGCGATGGCCCGCGAGCTCGCGGGCTAGTTGCCCGCGGCGCTGCGAGCGCCGGCCGGGGATAGAGTCCCGGCAGCCGTGTCGAGCTACGAGCAGATCTCCGTCGCGCATGACGCGGGCGTGGTCCGGATCACCCTGGACCGCCCGGATGCGCTGAACCCGCTGAGCGTCGCGATGGTGGACGAGCTGCGGGCGGCGCTGACAGACGCCGGCAACGACGGGACCGCGCGCGCCGTTTTGATCACCGGCGCCGGCCGCGCCTTCTCCTCCGGTGCAGATCTCTCCGGTGCGGACTCGAAGTTCACCGACGACGGCAAGCCGGAGGTGCTGAGCGGCCTGCGGGAGCACTACAACCCGCTGATGCTCGAGCTGCGCGAGCTGCCGAAGCCGGTCGTGGCGGCCGTCAACGGCCCCGCCGCCGGGGTCGGCTGCTCGCTGGCGCTCGCCTGCGACCAGGTGCTCGCCGCCGAGTCCTCCTACCTGCTCCTCGCCTTCGCCCGGATCGGCCTGACTATCGACGGAGGCGCCTCGGCGTTCGTCGCCGGCCGCGCCGGATACGCGCGGGCCAGCGAGATGGCGATGCTCGCCGACAAGGTGCCGGCGCAGCAAGCGCTGCAGTGGGGTCTCGTCAACCGCGTGGCCGCCGACGAGGACCTTGACCGTGAGGCGACCGAGGTCGCGGCGCGGCTCGCCGTCGGCCCGACCGGCTCCTACGCGGCGAGCAAGCGCCTGCTCAACGAGGCCCTCTGGCCCGATCTCGCCGCCCAGCTCGATCGCGAGGCGATCGCCCAGCAGGAGCGGGCTGAGAGCGAGGACTTCATGATCGGCGTCGGGGCCTTCCTCCAGAAGGCGACGCCGGAGTTCAAGGGGGCGTAGGGGTGGCCGAGAAGAAGGTTCCGAAGGGCCGCGTCCAGCGGCTCGCCAGGGTCGGTGCGGCCGCGGCGAGCCAGGCCGTCAAGCAGACCGGCACGCGGGCCGCGAACGTCGCCCGCTCCGATGAGAAGGCAGGCATCGCGATGGAGCGTCGCCAGATCGAGGCGGCCAAGCAGGTGGTGACGGTGCTGGGCGGGATGAAGGGCGCGGCGATGAAGCTCGGGCAGGTGCTCAGCTTCATGGACCTGGGACTCGTTCCCGAGGAATACCGGGAGGAGTTCCAGGCGGAGCTGGCCAAGCTGCGCGACGCGGCGCCGACCGTCGGCTTCGAGGAGATGCGCGAGGTGATCACCGACGACCTCGGAGAGGACCTCGGGGCGATCTTCAGCGAGTTCGACGAGGAGCCGATCGCCGCGGCCTCGATCGGGCAGGTCTACAGGGCGCGGCTGGCGGAGGACGATCGCGAGGTCGCGGTCAAGGTCCAGTACCCCGGAATCAACGACGCCGTCCGCGCCGACATGAAGAACCTCGGGATGCTGATGCGGCTGGTCAAGCGGATCACCCCGCAGCTGGACGTCAAGGCCCTGACCGAGGAGATCCGTGGGCGGATCGTCGAGGAGCTCGACTATGAGCTCGAGGCCTCCAACCAGCGGAAGATGGCCCGGATCTATCGCGGTCACCCCTTCATCAGGGTGCCCGAGGTGGTCACGTCGCTGTCCCGCGAGCGGGTGATCGTCTCCGAGCTGGTCGCGGGGGACGGCTTCGAGCAGATCCGGACCGAGTCCCAGCAGGAGCGCGACCGGATCGGGGAGATCGTCTTCCGCTTCTACTACGGCTCGATGTTCAGGCACGGCCGCTTCAGCGGCGATCCCCACCCCGGGAACATGATCCGGCAGGCCGACGGGACCGTCGCCTTCCTCGACTTTGGCCTGTTCAAGTCGGTAGATCCCGAGATCACCGAGCGCGAGCTCGCCTGCCAGCGCGCCGTGATCGAAGAGGATCCCGAGCGCTTGCACAGGCTGCTCGCCGAGTACGGCTTCCTGCCGGATCCGGAGCGGCTCGATCCCCAGGTGCTGTTCGACTTCGTGGTCGAGGGGATCTGGTGGTACACGACCGATCAGACCGTGCGGCTCGACCAGAGGATCGCCTCGACCGTGGCGATCGAGACCTCGGACCCGCGCTCCAAGCACTTTCGGGCCATGCGTCACCAGGATCTGGTCCCCGAGCACCTCTTCGGCCGCCGGCTTGAGCTTCTGACTCTCGCCGTGCTCGGCATGCTCGAGGCGGAGGCCAACTGGCACCGGATCGCCCGCGAGTGGATCTACGGCGATGAACCGGTCACCGACCTCGGTCGCCAGGAAGCCGGGTTCCTGAGCGGCCGCTGATCCGTGCGGGGGCGTGGGGGCGCCGGGAAGCGAGTAGCTTCAGCGCGGATGGCCGAGACCCGCATTCTGTTCCGTTCTGGGTCCCGCCACGAGCACCGGATCGCGACGATTCGCCCGTGTGTCAATGCGCGAGGAGAAGCAGTCGACGCTTGGAGGCTCCATCGCGCGCCGGCAGCGGTTGCAGAGAAGGAGGCGTTCGCTGCTGCGAGGGGCGCAAGGAACGTAGGAATCCTCACCGGGCCGCCGCCCTTTTCGACGTTGTTCCCGCATGGCGCAAGCTTCGTAGGAAGTTGGGCCTCATGCGAGACCCTTCCCACGTTGCTCGCGGCCTGGCGGCTTCGCTCGACGTGCGGCTGGGATCGCTCCCCTCACTGCAGGGAGCCGGCGGGCGGTCTGGGTGCTTTGGGCGAGGAGCACCATCGACGGTCCATCGCTGTATGAGCCAGCCTAGACTGGCGGCATGGCTCGGAAGGTGCTGGCGGCGCTGTTGTTCATCTTGGCCACAGCGTTGCTCGTGTGGTCGGTTGTGGTGTTGTCGACCGTCTGGGACGACTACAAGGACAGCTCTGACTCCACCTACGTCCTCAACGCCGCGGTTGTGTTCGGCCTGGCGGTGCTCGCCGCAGCTGCCGGCTACCTCACGATCCGGCAGCGCTGATCCGGCGGCGGGGCGCTCGCCCTACCGCGTCCAGGGGAGGCGCTCTTGTAGCGTCGATCTCGGCGGTGC
>DATFLZ010000194.1:0-9114 GCA_035267205.1 Solirubrobacterales bacterium
CGGTCCCAGTCCGTCAGGTGGCGGCTAGTTGGCCGCAGGCGGCGGCGATGTCGCGGCCGCGGGTCAGGCGCAGGGTGTTCGGGATTCCGCGTGACCTCAGTACGGCGCGGAACCCGTCGATGGCCTCCGGGGTCGAGCCGGTGTACTCGCCCGGCGTCGGGTTGTAGGGGATCAGGTTGACCTTCCAGGCCTCCCGGGGCTTGAGCGCCTCGGCCAGCACCTCGGCCTGGTCCGGGGCGTCGTTGACTCCCGCGAGCATCAGGTACTCGACGTAGATCTTCCGGTTGCGGGCCTCGCGCCAGCGCAGGCACGCCTCGATCACGTCATGCAGCGGATAGCGGTCGTTGACCGGCATCAGCCCGCTGCGCACGTCCGCCTCCGCCGAGTGCAACGAGAGGGCGAGCCGGATCCTCGGCCCCTCGGTCGCGAGTCGCTCGATCCCAGGGATCCACCCGACGGTGGACACCGTGGTGTGGGAGATCGCGATCCCCGTGTCGGGAAGCCGCTCCGAAGCCGCGATCACCGCGTCGAGGTTCATCAGCGGCTCCCCCATCCCCATGAAGACGAGGTGATTGACCTCGGCCTTGCGCCGAAAATGGAGCACCTGGTCGAGGATCTCGGAGGCGGTCAGGTTCCGCCCGAACGCCATCCGGCCGGTCGCGCAGAAGTTGCAGGTCAGCGGGCAGCCCGACTGCGACGAGACGCAGATCGACCGGCGCCCGTCGCGGTAGCGCATCAGGACCGCCTCGAGGGGGCGCCCGTCGAGGGTGTTGAACAGCACCTTCTCGGTCCCGTCCGAGGAAACGGCTGACTCGGCGGGGATGATCGTCGAGTAGGGAACCTCCGCCGCGAGCCGCTCCCGCAGGCCCTTGGGCAGATTGGTCATCTGCGAGTAAGCGTGAGCGCCGCGCGCCGCCCACTCCCACACCTGCTTGGCGCGAAAGTCGGGCTCGCCCGCGTCATCGAGGGTCGCTTCGAGCAGTTCGAGGTCCACGCCGGGAGTGTGGCAGGGCACCGACCGTCGCTCCGGGCACCCGGGCCAGGTGCGGTTGCGGCTCAGCGCCTCGGCTCGTAGATCGTGAGACCGAGGAAGGTTCCCGTCCAGATACTGCGGCCGGGGCCGATCTCGGTCGCGGCGTAGACCGAGTTCTCGCAGCTTCGGGGGAGCTCGTCGAGCACCGGGCCGAGGATCCCCAGCAGGCCGCCTTCCTCCAGGTAGGCGAGCGCCTGCTCACTGCAGGGACGGTTGTCCGCAGGGGCGAAGAGCTTCGGCCTGCCGTCCCGCCAGCGCAGTCCACGCACGCCCCACTCGCCGCCGCGCTGGCCGATCCCATACGCGAGGCCGGAGCGCTCGCTGATCGAGGGGATTCCGTTCGGAATCGAGATCCGGGGCTTGGCCCAGACCGACTCGCAGCGCTGCTTCCGGGGGTTCCAGTCGATCCGCTCCGCCCCGTATGGGGCGGCGTTCGGGTCGCCGCCTCGGAGCGCCGCAAGCGCGTTGACGAGGACGTCCGGCAGACCAGGCGGGAACTCGTAGTCGAGCGCGTTGTTGACGTGCAGCGTGCCGTATCCGCGAACCGCGATCGACTGCTCCGAGAGCGAGCTGCGAGCGTCGGGGTCGCCGAACCGCACCGGGAACTCGCACGCCATCCGGCGCCGGCGGCCCTCGCCCAGGCCGTCGAAGTCCTTCGGCACGCCGCCTCGCCAGAACAGCGCCATGTGCATGAGGTCCTGGCCGTCGGTGATCGCCACGAACCGGTCCTGTCGGCGGCCGGTGCCCATCAGGCTCGGCGTGGAGCCGGAGCCGGCACCGAGGCGGATCTCGGAGACCTCCGAGCCGGTGTCGTAGGGAGCGCTCCAGCGCCTGGCCAGGCGGTTGCGCTTCGCATCGTGATTGAGGCGGCGCATTCGCTCCGACGTGACGACGTAGATCCCCCCACGCTCGTCAACGGCGATGTTGTTCGAGACGGTCTCGAGCTGATCGTCCGGGGCCTGGCAACGGCCCTCGTTGAGGTTGACCGCTCGCAGGCGCCCCTTGCGCATGGCGGTCGGGCGGCCGGGAACCGTGCCGACCACGCCGCGCTCGGTCGCGAAGGCGATGAAGCCCTCGTAGGTCATCGCCGCGCCCACGAGCCTGTCGGCGTCGCCGCAGAAGGCCCGGCCCGGGAGCCGGAAGCGCTTGCGCAGCTTGATCGGCGAGGAGCGGTCGCCCTTGACCGAGTCCTTGTAGACGTCGAGCCAGCGCTGTCGCGGGACGATGAACCGGCCGTTGCGGTCGAGCATGTTGTAGGCCCCGGTGATCCCTCCCTCACCCTCCGGCGTCTTGCCCTCGCGGGCCCCCGGCTCGTAGAGGTCGATGAGCTCGCCGGTGCCCGCGTCGACCTTGAACAGCGCCTGGCGGTCCCCGGAGTCGATCAGCGAGCCCCAGGCGGCGCGCCCGCCGTCGTCGTAGCGCCCGCTGAACTGGATCGAGATCGGGATTCCCGGCAGGTCGAGGTGCTTCGTCCGCGCCCGGCTGCTCTCGAGCCCGCGGAACGGCGAGGAGCCCTGCGCATAGCTGCCGCGATGGCTCGCGCCCCACGGGGAGGCGGCGAGCGCCGGGTTGCACGGAGGCTCGTGCTTGCCGCGCGGCTGCTTGCAGTCCCGCTGCGCGGCAGGCGCCGGCGACGGGAGTGCAACCAGCGCCACGGCCCCGGCCACGGCGAGCACCAGGAGCCGCGCCCGCGCCCTGATCCGCTTTCGCACCACTCTGCCCATTCGTTCCTCCAACTCTCCGCCCCGACTCGCCGCACCACCGTAGTGAGTTATTTACATCTTGTCAAGTTGATATCGTGACAACGCGCTAGAGTGGCGCCGATGGCACCCGCATCCGAGGCCGAACCCGCCCGCCGCCTCTCACCCGACGCCAGGCGACAGCAGTTCATCGAGGTCGCGATCTCGCTGCTCGCGGAGCAGGGAATCGAAGGCCTCGACCTCGACGAGATCGCGAGCCGCGCCGGGGTAACGCGAAACCTGATCTACCACTATTTCCCGGGGGGCCGGATCGATCTCCTCCGCGTGGCGACCGAGCAGGTCGGCACCGAGCTGGCCAGCCAGTGGCAGACCGACCCGGAGCTGCCGATCGAGCAACGCATGGAGGCGAACTTCCAGCGCGTGATCGAGCACGCGCTCGAGCCCTCCGAGCTCTGGCTCGCGTATCGCAAGGGAGCCGCGGCCGGCGATCCCGAAGTGACCGCCCAACAGGAGCAGCTGCGGGCCTCGCTCATCGCGGTGATCGCCCAGAACCACTTCGGCACCGCCGAGCCCAGCCCCCTGGCGGCCCTCGCCCTGTGCTCGTACGTCGACTTCGCCGAGCGCGCGCTCGATCAGTGCCGGGAGAACGCGGTCGATCGCGATCAGGTGATCGCCCTGCTCGCGGGGACGCTGCTCGAGGTGGCCAAGACGGTCAGGGGCCTGACCGGCGAGGGTCAGAGATAGCCGCGGGCGGCACGCTCGACGGCGCTGCCGTAGTGGCCGCCGAACAGCGCCGCGTGCACGAGCAGTGGCTGGAGCTGCCAGAGCTCGACGCGCTCGCCCGCCCCGTCGGCGAGCGGGGCGATCTCCTCATAGGCCGCCCGGATACGCTCGAGGTGAGGTGCGCCGAACAGGGCGAGCATCGCCAGGTCGGTCTCGCGGTGGCCTCCGTGCGCCGAGGGATCGATCAGCCAGCCCTCGCCGCGCTCGTCGGCGTGCAGGTTGCCCGCCCATAGGTCCCCGTGCAGGCGCGCGGGCGGCTCGGCTGGGCCGGCGAGCTCGTCGATCCGCCCACTGACGGCCTCGACCGCGCCGACGCCAGCGGGCGAGAGCGACCCCCGCTCGGCGGCGATGGCGGCGAGCACCGATAGCCGGTGCTCCGCGTAGAAGCGGTTCCATGAGTCGTCGGTCGCGACCGGGAGCCCAAGCGAACCGATCAGGTGCCGCCCCGGACCGCCGGGGAGCCAGCCGTGGGCCGGAGCGCCGAGCCGGTGGAGCTCCGCGAGCCCCCGGCCGAAGCGCTCGGCGCCCGCTGCGCTCAGCCGCCCGCGCTCGACCCAGGCGAGGGCGAGATGCTCCGGCCCTGAGCCCACCGCGAGCACCTCGGGGACCGGAACGGGGCCCTCGGCGAGCCAGCGCAGGCCCGCCGCCTCGCCCTCGTACTCCCCGGGCCGCGCATCGTCGCGGGTCTTGACGAACGCCCGGCGGCCGTCGGCCAGGGCGACGGCGAAGGCATCGTTGATGTCGCCCCCGCCGACCGGGCTCGACGAGACGACTTCGACGCCGAGGCTTCCGCCGAGCGCCTCGGGCAGCGCATCCGCGCCGCTCAGGAAGCCGCTCGCGTCTCCGCCTCGGCGGCGATCCCGGCGGCGATGTCCTCGATGATCCGGCGCAGCAGGGCGACGACGGCGAAGCCGATCACCGGGATCTTCGGGGTCGTCTCGACCACGTAGCTCATCCTGGTCCCCTCCCCGGCGGCCTCGAGCTCGACCGTGCCGACGTGAGCCTTGACCGGCACCCCCGAGAGCATCCGGTAGGCGAGGCGGCGCGGTGGCTCGAACGCGATGATCTCCTCGCGCACCGGCGGCCCGACCAGGTGCAGCACCCGGATCGCGCCGACGCCGTTCGGGGGCGGGTCACCCTCCCGCTCCAGCTCGACCCTGCGGAAACGCGTGAAGTCGCTCATCCCGCGGAGGTCGGCGACCACCTCCCAGACCGTCTCCGGAGGGGCGGCGACCGTGCGTGAGAAGTCAAGCGTTGCCATCGGCACCGATCCTATGCTGATCGCGAAGGTGCTGCAGCAGGGCCCGGCAGGAGCGCTCCACGAGGTCCAGCACATGCTCGAAGCCCCCCGGTCCCCCGTAGTAGGGGTCCGGGACGTCGAGGTCGCCGGCGCCCACGGAAGCCTCGTCGAAGCTGCGCAGCAGCATGATCCGCCGCTCGTGGTCGGGGCCCCGGGCCATTGCCAGCAGGTCGGCGTGGTTCTGGCCGTCCATGGCGATCACGTAGTCGTAGTGACCGAGGTCGGCGGGCTCGACGCGCCGGGCGGCGCTGTCGAGCGCGATCCCTCGCTCCGCCGCAGCCGCCGTGGCCCGCTCGTCGGGCGGGTGCCCGATGTGCCAGCCGCCGGTCCCGGCGCTGTCGATCTCGATCCTGCCCTCGAGCCCGGCGTCGGCGACGAGGTGACGCATGACACCCTCGGCCGTCGGCGAGCGGCAGATGTTCCCGAGACAGACGAACAGGACCCGGACCGGGGGCTCAGCCATCGGACCGGGCCCGCCGTTCCGCCTCCTCGGCGACCCCGCGCATCAGGCGCCCGATCGCGGCCTTCATCCCAAGCTCGATCGCCCGGCCGCTCAGCGGCAGGCGCGGCTCCGCCTCGATCTCGTAGCGCATGACGCAGCCGGGCCCATCCCCCTCGAGGCTCACCGTTCCAACCTGCGATCGCAGCACCGGGACACCCGAGAGCACTCGGTAGCGGAAGCGCGTCGGAGCCTCGTACTCCAGCACCTCCTCCCTGATCGGCGGGCCGAGTAGATGCAGCGCGCGGATCGCCCCGGTCCCGTTCGCGGCACCGCCCCCCGGGCGCTCGATCGCGGCGCGGCGGATCGGCGTGAACTCGGGATAGGCCTCGTGATCGGTGATCGTCTCGAAGGCGACCGGCGGCGGCGCCCCGATCGCGCGGCTCAGGGTGAACTCGATCATCGCCCCGATCCTACCCACGCCCACCGGCACCCCGGGCCGGGCTCAGCGGACTTGACCTTGCCGGTCCTCGCCGAGGAGGCCGCCCCGGCCCCCTTGCGGGCGAGAAACGTCCCGCATCTGTTCCTATAGACCCACCTCAGGGACGCCGAGCGTTCGAGCGGCGTCGAGACGTCACGTTCCTTCGAACTATTTGAACCTTCGTTACGCCTCGGCCTATGCGCCGCCCGCAAGGAGCTTTTCGCGCGTCGCCTTGGTCAGGGGTCGGTATCCGCCCTTTGACTCGTCCCAGAGCCAGGCACGGGCCGGCCGGGTCGGTTTGGGAACGCCCAGTGCCCGGAGCTCAGCGGTCCGGATCCGGAACCAGGTCGTCCGCGGCATCTCGTCGATCACCCAGACGAGGTCGGGCCGACCGGGTGATCCGAGCGGCGCCAGCACTCGGTCGAGGGCCCGCGGCTCGAGCTTGCGGCCCTCGCGCAGCGTCACCGCCACAGCCGCGATCGGCCGCGAGTCCGGTCCGGGGCGCTCGATCCCGTAGGCCTGAGCCAGGCGCACGATCCCGAGGGCGACCAGGGCGTCCTGGATCGGGCCGGCCGGGACGACACCGGCCTCGGTATGCACGAGCGCCGGAACGTGGTCGACGAGCCAGAAGTCGCCGTCGACGTCACGCCGGAACAGATCGCCGGTCTGCAGCCAGGCATCGCCGGGCTCGAAGACGCCGCGAATCGCGCCGTCGCCCGACGCGGCGATCGCCTCGTGGCGGACCTCCGCCAGCAGCATTCCGGCCTCCCTCCGGCCGCACTCCCGCGCAAAGCCGTCGGTGGTTTCGATCAGCTTCCCGGCCTCGGGGTCGTAGGCGGCGATCTTGATCTCGGCGCTGCCCGGGAGCGGGCGGCCCTTGCAGCCGGGTTTCTTGCCGCTCAGGTTGACCAGCACCGCGTCGCCCTCGGTCGAGGCATAGAACTCGAGCACACGGGCCGGGGCGAAGCGCTCGGTGACCCGCTTCCAGGTCGTCGCCGGCATGCCCGAGCCGATGAACAGGCGGACCGGGTGGTGCCGTTCTCCTGGATGAGGCGGCGCCTCAGCGATCTCGTCGAGCATCGTCCACGTATAGGAGACGATCGTCGCTCCGTAGCGGCGGATCTCGTCCCAGAAGTTCTCCGGCGTCACCTCCTCGGCAACCGCCAGGCGCGAGCCGCCGGCGACCGCGCCGCCGATGGTCATCAGCAGCGCGGAGGGGTGGTAGACGGGGGTGGCGCTGTAGACCGTGTCACCGGCGGACAGCGCGGCCGAGGAGGCCGTGCCGAACGCTGAGAGCGTCCAGCGCCCGTTCGTGATCCGGTTCGCCCGGGTCCGCTCCCCGCTGCCCGTGAAGAGGATGAAGGCGAGGTCGCCGGCGCGGCCTGGATTGGGGCGGTACCAGGCGGGCACGTCCACGAGCGCCGGATCGATCGCCTCCATGTCGACGAGGCCTTCGGCCATCTCCCTGGGCCCGCCGCCACCGCCGAGCACGTAGACCATGGCGCCGGTGTCCCTCGCGGTGGGCTCGGCATTCTGCGGGTCGCAGATGACCCGCCCGACCTTGCCGACCTCCGCTTCACGAGCCCGGTCGCCGTCGGGGCGCATGAGCACGGCGACGGCACCGAGACGATTCAGGGCGACGACCGCGGTGAGCGCGCTCGGGCGCGTCTGCATCAGCACGCCCACGTGCTCGCCCTGGCGCACGCCGATCTCCAGCAGGCCCCGAACGACGTTGTCGATCCGTTCGTTGACCGCGGCGCGGGTGTGGCCGCGGTCCTCGAACAGGAGCGCCACATCCCCGGGGGACTCCTCGGCCTGCTCGTCGACCAGCAGGCCGAACGAGATGCGGGTGCCGGGGCTGATCCGTCCGAGGCGGTTGAGCCGCGCGAAGTCGTCCCCGCCCGCGCCGAGCAGATCGCGGGCCGTGCGGGTCGCTCCCGCCGCCGCGCCGGCGAGCGCCTGCATCGCGCCGAGGCCGGCGCCGGCCGCCAGCTCGAAGCCGGTGCCGACCCGATCGCCGATTCCGGGCTCCGGCTCGGGAGCCTCTGCCTCGGGGACGGGCACGACGCCCTCGGGAAGCTCGCCGTCCTCGTCGTGGCGCCGGGCCCAGGCCGCGACCGTCGGCCACGTGGTCTCGACCGATGTGGATCCGACCACGAGCCCGAAGTGGCCCGCCGGAAGCGACGCCTCGTAGACCTCCGATCGCGGCGCGGCCTTGCGGACGGAGCGGACGGTGTGAGGCGGAGCGATGTCGTCGTTCTCGCCGACGAAGGCGAGCACCGGGTTGGTCATATCGGCGAGCGTCACCAGGCGGTCCTCGATCACGAAGCCGCCCGAGACCATCCGGTTGTGGACACCGAACTGCTTGATCACGTCCGCGAGAGCCGGACCCGGCCAGGCGACCCAGCCGTCGGCCTCCATGAAGCGGCGCTGCCGCTCCTTGGGGAGGAGCGTCTCGCGATCGTGGATGTTGCGAAGGAACTCGATCCGCTGGCGCAGCGACTTGACCGGATCAATGAGCCTGAAGCCGGTCCTGCTGGCCCAGGCCGGAAGCGCCCGGCTCGCGAGCACGTTGTCGGCCAGGAAGGCGGCTCCGCGGGTGAGCAGTTCCTCGGGCATGCCGAAAGTGAGGGTCCCGCGCGTGTCCACCGGGCTGCCGAACACGATGACGCTCGCGATCCCCTCGCTGCGGCGGTAGGACGCGACCTGGTAGCAGAACATCCCGCCTTGGCTGTAGCCGCCGACGTGCACGTCGCGCCCGGTCTCCTCGCGAACGAGATCGATCGCCTCCGAGACGGCGAGCACGTGGTCGGTGAGCGAGCGCTCGAGCCCACCCTCCTCCTTCTCGGGCGCGCCAAAGTCGACGACCCACGGCTGAACACCGTGCTCGTGCAGCAGGGTGACCGCACTGCTCGACGGGGTGACGTCGTAGATCTCAGCGGCGAGCATCATCGGCGGCACGAGGATGATCGCCGGGACGTCGGCCTCGCTGGCCTCGGCTCCCGGGGGGTGGTAGCGGCGGAGGCGGAAGACGGGCCGCTCGACGAACACCTCGTAGGGCGAGGGCCGCTCGTCGGTGTCGAGGCCGCCGAACCGCGCAACCTCGAGGGCGTTCTGGGCCGCGGCGCCGACTCGGGCGGCGGGCGCGGAGATGAGGCTCGGAACCTGCGGCATCGGTGGAAACTGTAGATGGGTTAGCCGGGCCGGGTTCGAGGCCCACGCCTGCGAGCGCGCCTGCAAGCTGCTCGAAATCAGGCAGGCCGGCGCAACCAACCACCTAGCATCGGTTTGCAGGGGAAAGAGGACCATGCGCGCAGCGACTTCCACAGTTCTCGCGGTACTGATCGCCGCACTCTTCTCGGCGCTCTTCGTGAGCGG